>JAAETI010000495.1 GCA_024228555.1 bacterium
CTGGCTGTGAGAGGAATTGACATCGGCTACGGCTGCCCACCAGGGTTCCTGCACCCGGTACCATTGGTCGTTGGTGATATAGGTGCGCTCCATCTCTTTGGCCATCTCGGCCAGGCTTTCCGGCATATCGCTGTCATCAACCGGCAGGGGCATCCGCAGTTTCCAGAGCTGGCCACCCTCCAGCAGGGCGAACGCCTGTCCCTTCGGCAGCGTGATCAATTCAGCAGGTGTGAGCAGCGGAACTTCGGAGACGCTGATGCGGTCTTCGTTTCGGGATTTGAAATCGACACCGGAGCCGGGTTCCGACGAGTCATCCACCCCGGAGACACTCATCAGCGTAAACACCTCGACCCTGGGCAGTTGCTCCGTGAGCATCTCTGCGGTTGCCATCTCCTTGACCCGCAGCATGATCAGCGTGTTGAAGTTACCAGCCACCTGCCCGGCCTTGGCCCGATTGCCGATGCGTGCTTCCACGTCTGACCAGGTCTGCGTGTAGGCGGTGACCTGGATACCGGCGCCACCTGCCTTGTTCAGTTAGGGGCTGAACTCGTCCCCGATCAGTTCGTTGAACTTATCGGCGTGCAGGGAGATGGTCGGTGGGGTGTTTTCGGTTTCACCCGGTACCCCGTGCTTGTAGATGTGGCCCGCCACGGAGACCAGATCGGCGAACATGGAGTTGCCCACTGCACTGGCCACGATAGTATCGGTCAGCGCATCCAGTCCGACGTAGACGATCCCCTTCTGTCGGATCACCTCCATCCACTCGAAGATGGGCCGGGTATCTTCTTCATTTAGATAGTTCGGTGAGATAAGCTCGGCGATGTTACCGGTGGTGAGTTTCTCCATCAGCGGCCCGACGGAGCTGACGATCTTGTCGAAGTAGGTCTTGTCGTATTTGAACGCGGACATCAGGCCATCAAGTACCGGGTCGTAGATATCCTGATTCTGGAGATGACGCATGAGCGCGATGGCACTGGTATTGCGACCACGCAGTGCCATCGGCAGGTTGCGCTCCTTGATGTTACCTGCAAGTTCTTCTACCTGTGCTCTCCACGCTTCGTCGCCGTGTTGGTCCAGGTGATATCTCGCGTACTCCATGAACAGTGGCTCGATATCGTTGATGTAACGCCGCACCTGTTGATAGTCCGGCCGTCGTTTGAGTGCCACCAGGGCCCGGGCGATGATATTGACGAATCGCCAGGCGAACTCCTTGAACGCAGCCGAGTTGCCTTCACTGGGAAGCTGGTTAGCGATGCGAGTCGCCACTTCGGTGATGCGGGAGAAATTGCCGATGGCATTGTAGCGGGCGGATACCTCCGGGTACCCGAGGTGGAACATATAGAACGCCTTGGCGCGCCCTGATCGTTTCGCCTCGGTGTAGATCCGTTTCAGCAGTCCGGCATCGCCCTTGGGATCGAACACGATTACTACATCCCCGCGCCGGATGTCCTGGGTGATCAGCATCTCGGCCAGGCGCGTCTTGCCGACCCGGGTGGTGCCCAGCACCAGGGTGTGGCCCACCCGTTCTCCGATGTCCATCCAGACTGCCTGCTCATCGGGTTCCACCGCATGCAGTGCCGGCTTGCCGCCGACGGCCGGCAGTGGCGCCAGAGGATTCCACCAGGCTCTCGTACGTAACAGATGGGCAAGCCACTTCAATACCGGAGTCGACTCCCAGGCGACCTCTTTCCGCCGTGCCCAGCGATGCAGCCGCCCAGGCTGCACATAGTGCTGGACCTCCGGGCGAATCGTATCGCGCAACCGTTGGGTGTGTTGCTGGGTCCAGCGAAAGCCCTTGCCCAGGAACAGCTTGCGCCGGCTGAGGGGGATCTGGCTCGCGCGTAGCCGGTAGGTGGGGAGTTTGCGCATGTTGCGCTGATAGCGGATGACCCGCCAGGCCTGCCGTCCCCGGATCAGCCCGAGTGTTGTCAGCGCAGTTGCCGCACCGTAGGCCACACCCGGTGGCATCATCAAGGCCCAGGGGGCCGACACGGCGATCGCCGCAGTGGCAAAGGCCACCCACATGGACCAGAGTTCGACCGGCGGGCGCAGCAGCGCCTCGATCGGATGCCGGCTCACTGCTCGATGCCGTGGCGAGTAATCAATACGGGATAGTGTGAGATGTCCAAGGCTTTGGCGATATCACTCGCCGATGCCGGCATGATGGATAGCCCGGCTGCCAGTTCGGCGATGATTTGTAGATCATCCTGCGTGTCGGCCTGGATCAGCATGCCCACGGCACCGATCTCCTTGAGCCGCTCCCGGTGTTCCAGCAACCACTGCCGGGACAAGGCGTCCGAGCCGATCAGGAAAAACGGACGCGCAAAGGGCCGATCGTGGGTTTTCGGTTGGACCGGGCCTGGCGTCAGACCCGGCGAACGGATCGGCAACAAGGTGGCAAGATCTGCCGCACCCAGCTGCGGGGGCTTGATTGCCGGACGCTCGGGTGCGGTGGTCTCCGAGGATTCGAACGCATCGAGAAAGGGTGCGATCGGCTGGGTTTCGCCACTGTCGTAGATAACTGTCAGTGCAGCGCCGGCCAATGCGGGTAAGCATCCGATGATGATCCCAACGACGCTTAGCCATTTCGTAGTGTTCATCCCCTACCCCGCACGATTGATCCGGCGCCAGTGAGAAACCACCCGTTGACGGTAACGGTCTGCCCGGCTCTCATTCGCCGGCGAGTGGTAACAACCCACGCTGGACCACCAATCCTGTCGGATCTGGTAGCACGCTTGCAGGATGGCCGCGCCTACGCGCAGATTGTGGTAGGGATCGAGCGCCTGCCAGGTTGTGCCGAGCCGATCCTGGTGGTAGCGCCAATTCACTTGCATCAGACCGATATCGATCGAGCGCTTGCCCTCGCTGATCCAACCCGTCAACGCCTTCCAGGCCGCTGACCGGGAGCTATAGAAATAGCCTTGACCGGCCAGGTTCAAAGTCCACGGCCAGGGCCGGTAACCGCCTGCCGGTTCAATCTGCTTACCGCTCTCGGTGAGGGCCATGGCGTACAATAAGGTATGCGGAATTCCCTCTGCTGTTGCGATAGAGCGGTAGCCTGC
>JAAETI010000496.1 GCA_024228555.1 bacterium
CAACAACACCGTAACTACCAACGAAGATACAGCATATACATTTGATAAGACCGACTTCAACTTTAGTGATATCGATGGTGATACCTTGGTAAGTGTCAAGGTAACGACATTGGAAATCGCCGGTGCTCTTCAGCTCTCGGGCGTCGACGTCACACTCAACCAGGTCATTACCAAGGCCGACATAAACGCAGGTAATCTGAAGTTTGTCCCGGTTGCCAATGCCAGTGGCACCAGCTACGACAGCTTTGACTTTACCGTCAACGACGGTACGGCGGATAGCGCCAGCAGCTACACCCTGACGATCGACGTCACCGCGGTGAACGACGACCCGACCAATGCGGGCTCACTGCCGAGCGATATCGTGGTTACCGAAGACGTCAGCTCCAATGTAGATCTGTCGGCGATCGATCTTTCCGACATCGACGCCGGCGGCAGTCTCACGGTCACGCTCACCACCAGCACTGGCGGCAACCTGACCGCAACGACCGGCGGCGGGGTGACGATTGGCGGTAGTGGCACCGGCATATTGACTCTGGATGGCACACTTGCTGACCTGAACACCTTCCTCAACACGGCCAGCAACATCACCTACCTGCACGGCACACCCGGCACCAACGGCGACAATGCCGATACGATCCAGGTGAATGTCAACGACAACGGCAACACCGGCACCGGCGGCGGCACCGACATTGATCTGGGCACCGCGAACGTCGATATTGCGTCGGCCAACGCCGATCCGACCATCGCCAATCTGGCCGGTGACGGGCTGGCCTATTCAGAAGGTGATCGCGCGGTAGTGATCGAACAGGGGTCGGATGTAACCGTTACCGATGTCGACTCCACAGACTTTGACACCGGCACCCGGAGCGGTTCGGTTACTGCTGGCAGTGACTCGGCAGAAGACATACTTGCCATTCGCGATCGGGGGTCGAGCACGGGCGAGGTAAGTGTCGCAGGTTGGGGTGTTGCCTATGAGGGCACCCTCATCGGCAGCTTTGCCGGTGGAGCGAATGGCGTTGATCTGGTCATTACCCTCAACGCCAGTGCCAACGCTGCAGCAGTGCAGGCACTGATCGAAAATATCACCTATGAGAACACCGATAGTGACAATGCCACCACCGGTGCGCGTACTGTTCGCTTTGCGCTGAACGATGGTGATGGCGGCACCTCCGCCAACTATGACACCACGGTCACCGTCTCCGCCGCTAATCACGCCCCGACCTTCTTCAGTGTAACCGGAGACGGCAGCGTCACCACAGACTTCGGGTCGGAGAACGATTGGGGGCAAAGCATCACGGTGCAGGACGATGGCAAGATCCTGGTTGCGGGCTATAGCAGCAACGGCAGCGATAACGACTTCGCCCTGAGCCGCTACAACACCGATGGCTCGCTCGATACCAGTTTTGGTACAGGTGGTGTCGTCACCACGGCCATCGGGTCGGG
>JAAETI010000497.1 GCA_024228555.1 bacterium
ATGGAGAATACGCAAACCAACCAGTTGATCCTGGTCGCTATCATCACAGCGCTAGGCACCGCTTCTGCGGTTTCCGGCGTCGGTAAGGGCGTGCGAATTCTCAGTGAAATCAATGTCTGGGCGAGTATCGGCTTGCTGATACTGTTCCTGATCCTGGCGCCGACCGCCTTCGTGCTGGGCATGACCATCACCGGTGCCGGCGATTACCTGTGGAACGTCATCCCAATGGGCTTCTGGATCGACGGTGAACCCGAGCGGCAATGGCAGAGCTGGTGGACCATCTTCTACTGGGGCTGGTGGATCGCCTGGTGCCCCTTCGTCGGGTTGTTCATCGCGCGTGTCTCCAAGGGTCGCACTATTCGCCAGTTCTGCGCCTGTGTTCTGTTGGTGCCGGTTTCGGTGGTCATCCTGTGGATGGGCGTCTTCGGCAGCGCGGCCACGGCCGTCGATCTGTTCAACAATGCCGGGGTGATCGATGCAGTCAACGCCGACTATGCCGCGGGGATCTATCAGACTGTGGCCGGTTTTGGCTGGGACTC
>JAAETI010000498.1 GCA_024228555.1 bacterium
CCCCAGGCGCTCTCGAGCACCTGGTAAGCCGGACCGTGGAAATACACCTGGTAGACCAGGTCCGAATCGACCGATGCTTCGGCAGTAGTCTTCGGCTTGTCGACCTGCACTACCTCGGGATCGTCACGCGTCAACCTGACGGTAGCCGTGAAGTGCTTCGTCACCACCGGCTCCGGTTGTGTCTGAATTGTCCGCTCCCCTTCGAGCGCACAATAAGCCACGAACTCTCCGTCAACTTCAGCGAACTGTGCCGTCAGGCGTACCCTTCTTGGCTCGTCCCTGTAGAACTTGAACGGCACCATGAACTGCACGTCGTCGATTGACTCCACCCGATACTCGGGCAGTAACAGCGTCGATAACTCGGCGAATGCCTCAAGACCCATGACGCCCGGCAGTACCGGCGTGCCCTCGATCTTGTGGTCGTGGAGGAACGCCTGGTCCTTCGGGTCCAGCTCGGTCTCCACCGTCAAGCCTTTGGCAAGAGTCATACCGACGACATCGCCCAGCATCGGCCCGCGCGTCTCGTCTGTCTGGAGCGCATCGACCGCAAGGCCGCCCGCCGCGTCCCATTCTTCGGTGAGGACACCCAGCCGCTGCCCGACCACTATCTCAGTCACGGTCGGACCCTGCGTCAGCTCGCGGCGCACGATCGGGATGCCCGCCTCTGGCGGCAGCAGGTCGATGCCCGCCGCCGCCATCATGGTCGGTATCGAGCCCCGCGTTGCCATGCCGATACCACCCCAGGCGGTCCAGTCGATTGCAATACCGCGGGTATCGGGTCGACTGTTGGCAAAGCCCATCACGCACTTCGTCAGGAAGTCATTGGCCGCGCTGTAGTCCGTCTGACCGCCATTGCCGAAACGACCGGCGACCGAACTGAACACAACTGCTGCCTTGAGCGGTGCATCGCCGATGGCGCGCATCATGCTGTGCCAGGCTCTGCTCTTGACGTCGAAGACCAGCGCAAACTCGTCGCGCGGTTTGTCGGCCAGGAATCGGCTGATCTCGACGCCGGCCGCGTGAACGAGCACGTCGATGCGACCGCTGGTTGTCAGGATGCTCTCCATGACATCCGTGACGCCAGCACTGTCGGTCAGGTCAACCGAGTGATAGTGCGCAGTGCCGCCGGCACTCTCGACAGCCTCGATGGCAGCGAGTGCTGCCTGGGCACGCTCGAGTCTCGCCAGCTCTTTCTCCACCATCGCCGGGGTCGCGCGTTCGCCGCTTGCCTTGATGCGCTCGAAAATGTCGCGCTTGAGGCCGTCCCGGTCCGTCGCGAATCGGGCAATGTCCGCATCGTCTCGATCGGGTTCCGGCGTCAGGTCGAGCAGATGGAACGTGCCGCCGCTCGCCGTTGCGAGGTCCGCGATGATCGCCGAGACGATACTGCCGGCCGCACCGGTAACGACAAAGACAGACTCACTGTTCAGCTCGAGTCCGGTGTCGCTGCCATCGCATGGCACCTCACGCAGGCCAATCGTCCAGCGGCCAGCGTCGTCACGTCCGATCTCGACCACGCCCGGATCCTGCAGGGTTTCCTCGATAAGCTGGTCCGCGAGGGCGGCCGTTTTGCGACTCGTCGCAAAGTCGACAACCTTGCACAGCACGTCGTTCTTCTCGCGCTTCAGTGCCTTGACGAATCCGCATACGGCGCCGCCGAGCGGATTGATTGCCCCGGCATCTTCGTAACCGTGGCGACCGCCCAGACGAGTCCCCGCAATGACGAACTGATCGCTTCCAGTCAGCGTGTCATAGAGTGATTGTGCAGTTGCGTAGAGCGCCATAACCCGCTGCTCGACCGCTTCCTGCCAAACTGCCTCATCCATTTCCGCGATGTCGGCATGCGGATCCATTGCGGGCAACCAGTAAAGGCCCGTCACAGGTCCTTCCTGCAACCAGGCAGCGACTTGCTGCTCGATCGCACCCGCATCGGCGCCGGCTTCGAGCATCAGCACCTCGACGCCGCGTTTTTGCAGTCGCTCTGCCAGCGCGTGGCCGACGCCACCGCTGTCCGGCATGACGATCACGCGTGAACCTTCGCCAAGCTCGACGCTTGTCGCACAGCAGACATCCAGAGGCGGTCGCCAAACCGCCGTCGGCACGCGGCGCGGTACGGCGTTTGCCGCTTCCATGTCGCCGGTAACGGCCTCCTCGGAAGGGGCCTGCTCCGGTGCCGTCGTTGGCTCCGCGGTTACCGCGGTTTCGTCCGTCGGCATGCGGTCCTTCACGAACTGCACCGCGTGATTCAGCGTCGGGAAGTCCTTGAGCTGCAGATCCGGGTCCCGTGGTATGCCGTAAGACTCTCGCATCGCGGCAAAGATCTCCGCCTGCTTGACGGTATCCACTCCGAGGTCAGCCTCGAGGTCCAGGTCCATCTCGAGCATGTCTTCCGGGTAGCCGGTCATCTCAGCCACGATCGTCAGGACGCGCTGCGTTATCGCGGCATCGTCCGTGCCGGCACTTGCCGGGGCGGCCGGCGCCTCGGGCTCGGCCGCTACGGCCGGCTCGGGTGCCGGCGTTGCCACAGCGGGCTGATCCGGCCGCCGGTCGCGCACGAAGCCGACAACATGCGTCAGCGTCGGGAACTCGCTCAGCTTGAGGTTCTCGTCGCGCGGGATATCGTAGTGCCCGCGGATGGCCGCAAATACCTCGGCCTGCTTGACCGTGTCGACGCCAAGGTCTGCCTCGAGATCGAGGTCCAGCTCGAGCATATCGGGCGGATAGTCGGTCTTCTCCGCAACGATCCGAATGACTTGCTCCTCGACGTCGTCCATGACCGCTACTGCCTCGGCAGCCGCGGGCGCTTCAGGTGCTGCTGCCGGCGCAGGCGCCGGTGTCGCCACAGAGGGCTGATCCGGCCGCCGCTCGCGCACGAAGCCGACAACATGCGTCAGCGTCGGGAACTCGCTCAGCTTGAGGTTCTCGTCGCGCGGGATGTTGTAGTGCCCGCGGACGGCCGCAAACACTTCGGCCTGCTTGACCGTGTCGACGCCAAGGTCCGCCTCGAGATCGAGGTCCAGCTCGAGCATATCGGGCGGATAGTCGGTCTTCTCCGCAACAATCCGAATGACTTGCTCTTCGACATCGTCTGCCGCCGCAGCGGGCTCTGCCGGGGCCGGAGCTACCGGCGCGACCGCTACGACCGGCTCCGGTGCCGTGGCAGCAGCCGCTTGCGCCGGTGCCGCTGCGACCGGCAGATCCGGTCTGCGTTCGCGCACGAAGCCGACAACATGCGTCAGCGTCGGGAACTCGCTCAGCTTGAGGTTCTCGTCGCGCGGGATATCGTAGTGCCCGCGGATAGCCGCAAACACCTCGGCCTGCTTGACCGTGTCGACGCCAAGGTCTGCCTCGAGATCGAGGTCGAGATCCAGCATGTCGGGCGGATAGTCGGTCTTCTCCGCGACGATTCTTATTACTTGCTCTTCGACATCGTCTTGCGCGACGGCAGCTGGTGCCGGTGTTTCCGGCACGGCTTTGGCCGCGGGTTCGGGTGCTGGCGGCGGAGCCGCCGGTGCTTCGTGCACGGCCGGTGCAGCTGGCGCCACGGTAACCGCCGGTTTCGCCGTCACGGCGGGCACTTCGGCAGCGGCCCGCTGCGGCGGCCCCTGATCCTTGATACGCAGACGCCGCGATACGATCTCGAGCTCGACCTGATCGTAGCCGCTAACGTCGGCCTGCCAGGCCTGCCAGCGCTGCGGATCGCTGATGCGATAGCCGAAGCCGAGTTGATCCGGATTACGTCGCCGGCCGTCGGGTGACGGTGTCCAGCGCGTCAACGACATTGCCAGCTGCGAGCCGAAGCCCGCACCGAGCCGCAATGCGTACTGCACGGGGTATGCGCCGCCCGTGGAAAGATTCAGGTTACCCAGTTCGGG
>JAAETI010000499.1 GCA_024228555.1 bacterium
AGCCTGGCGCACCGGTGTCCTCCTCACCCGAGGCGACACCGAACTCCTCGTCGAAGTCACAACCCGAAACGACGACATCGTTCTCCGATCACGAGGCCCCGAACGCAAAGAGCTCCTCTCAGCAGTAGCCGCCGATCTCGACGAACTCAACGGCACCTACGGCAACCTCCGACGCGACAACCGGGTCCACCTCCGAATCCCCTGTATCTGCCCCGGATGCAACCAGCAGGTCGACCCCCACCTCTATGACCACCGCGAGCTAGTCGACCGCAAGACCAACCCGAACGCCGGGGACACTGTCAACTGCAGCAAACACTACAACGACATCGCCATCATCGAACTCCTCGACGGGATCCACCTCCCCACTACCCCACCAGCCACAGGCCGACCGGACCACCCAGACCCGGACGGTCCAGGCACCATTCACGCCCCCGGTGGCGTCATTCAGATCAACTACGGGAACAACTCAACACCAAGTGTCGTCAGCACCAACCAAACCCAGACCGAACCCCTAACAGCAAAAGCCGATACCAACCAACCACAACCCGATCCCTGGAACCGAGTTGCGGTCATCGCCGGGCTCACCGCCGCCGGCATCGCTGCCCTGCTGTGGATTGCGCCCTCAGCCTGGTCACGGTTCGCCATCGCCACCATCGGTGGTTCAGGTCTCCTCGTCGGACTGTTCGTCCTCGGCCGAAACCCCAAACGGATCTACCGACGACTCCTCGCCGGCTGGATCTCAGCCGGTGTGGCAATCAACACCATCGGGTTCCTCATCGACGGCGTCATCACTCGCGACGACACCAACGTCAACTTCACGTTCTCAGCCGATGTGGCCTGGTGGTGGTGGATCATCTGGACCATCATCAGTCTCAGCCTCATCACCGCCGACATCACCACAAACAAAACCAGCCCGCCCACATCACCCTGACCTGAACCGCTTGCAGACCCCCTGCTTGAAGAGCAGGAAGTCAATCTCGGGTAGGGGCCTGCTCCTGCTCGTTTCGGACAGAATGTTGGCATCTAGCGATGCACAGCGTGGCTGGAACTGCCAGGCAGCCATGCTGAGGGGCCGAATCTGACCTTCACCAGGTTTGTGACCCTTGCTTGGTGAGCTCTCCGTCAGGCGAGGCTGGTCTTTGATACCAGCAACTCGATCGAGAGGATCTCGATGCTGTTCGTTGCTTGGTCGACGTCGCAGAAGAGGTGGAGACCGGTGCGGACCTCGAATTGGACGCTTCTCCCGAACACCGGATCGGGATCTCCTTGGACCACACCGGGTAGGACCAGGTCGGTGACAAATGCCGTAGTCTCTTCCCGTACGAGAACGTCGAGCTGGCTGAGGGCGTCGATCCACTCAATCCAGTTGAGGAAGCGCAGCATGGGATCAGATCACTGAGTCGCGGCGTGAGCGTCAGCGACCTCGGCCTCGTGAATCTGTTGCAACATCTCACGCATCCGTTGTGTGGCCACTGGACCTCTAGCGGCCTCGACCGCTTCGAGTGCCTCCATGGCCGAGTGCGGTTCACCGGGCTCGGGGGCACGACCCGATGCCAAGCGCTCATTGAAGGCCCGAAGGGCCGCTTGGCGATCAACCTCTTCCCGTTCGACCTTGGTACCTGCCATTGGTGTAGATGGTACCCCAGGGCCTCGGGTCCTGGGTAGCGGCCAGTTGGTCGGGGTGAGAGGAGCAACGGAACCAGAAGTCACGTTGGTCGGGGTGCCGTTAGGGAAGATCGCTCGGGGTGGGAACCAAAGAGTGGGATGTCGCAGCGGGATGGGCTGCGATAACTAGTGCCGCCGGTAGCGTGCACCAGTCGAGGTCGCGGGCAGGCATTGTCGACCAATCTTGGGATCTACGGGACGGGCTTTGCACGGGAACCGCCCGCGCTGGCTGGCTGGTTCATGTTGATCGGTCACCATCTGACAACGTTGCGCCTACGCCTCCAACACTGAGCGGTCAGATCAGTCATTCCGGTGTGTCGAGTCGGTTTGAGGGTCATGCGTTTACATAGAGGCCCGCCGGCCACGGGGCAGGCCCTCGCAGTTCACTGTGATCCACTTGCCCGGTTGGCCGTCGGTGGCGTTGTGTTCCCATCGGTCACCCTTCATCGCTGCCCCCAGAGGCCTGGAGTTTCTGGTCTGTCCATCACGGCGGGCACTACCCTGTCCGAGATGGGGTCGGCGGACCGACGTGATGACTGTGTCGAGGGCACTGGCTCTACGGGCGATCTTGGAGACGCGATCCGGCAGCGACGAGAGGAACTGTTCGGACCGAAACCTGGCACGACCCGTCGACCAACGATCGAGGTTCCTTCACGGATCCTTGGATCGGCCAGAGACGGCGAGTCGGTGGTGGATGAGCTGACCATGGCGAAGAGGTATGAGATGGAACTCGATGCTCATCGGGACACGACCGCTCAACTCTTGATGGCCAAGGATGCGCTCATTGCTCGACTTGAAGAAGCAGTCCGCGATCGCGACCACACGATTGGACAACTGAGGGCCCGACTCCTCGGAGCGGGTCGTGTTGATGATCCTCGCTCCGCAGACTCCTAGGCTGGCGACCGCAATGGTCTACACCCCTACTCCCCACCCAGTCGCGAAGAGCCCTCAAACTACTGGTCCGGTGTTGCCACGGAAAGCGACGAGCAATGGTGAGGGACTGATCACCCACAGCGGCCTAGCACGGCTGGGAGCAGTCCCTGACCGGGTCGGGCCGACGCGCGGCTAGAGGCCGCGACCACCGGGTTGGAATCCCGACCGAAGCCCCACATCACCGGCGATGTCGAGTGGTCTCGCTACTCGGAAACGACTGCCATCGTGATGGATCTCGCGAGCCCGACGGTGCGTGATGCCGAGCGCTCGGCAAGTGCGTCGTACTGCGTGCGAGATGCCTTGGTACGGTTGGCCGATGCGCCGCCTCTTGCCGACCGCAGTATTCCTAGCCCTGATGGTCGCAGGCTGTGGCAGCGGAGTTTCAGAGCTGCCGGCGGCCCCGATGGGAGCGGACGTGGATCGCAACCACGAGAAGATATTCCTCGACCCCGCCGAACCAGGACCAGGTATGGAGATTGTCGCAACCTTCAGCCAGACCAACTCGCGAGGGGGTTACTTCCACCTCTTCCATTGGGATGGCTCCGATTGGGGCACGCCGGTCTACCAGCTCGAATCCGATGCCAACGGTGCCCAGCCATCGGCGGTTCGCGTGGCCGACGGTGTAGGCATGGACGACTACGGAGTCGAGGGCCCGGGCCCTGAGCGGCTTGTGCTGCCAGACCTTGAGGCGGGGCACTGGCGACTCTGTACGGCGAACGCACGGGATCGTGCTTGCGCGCCGCTGATCGCGGTCGGGGTGGATGGCAGCTAAGTTCTCCTGAGGATTTCCGGATGCTCGGGTGGTACCGTTGCGAGCGCTCTGGTCGGTCGGGGTACGCGTCTCAGTCGGTTGGTGGCGACGTGATGCGCCATGACCAGAGGGTTGGTAAATCGAGCGGGTCAAGCCGGGCGCCGGAGTCTGAGAGTAGCCGTCGGGCCTCGTCGAGGTACCCGGCGAGAAGCCTCCCTAGACGCTGACGGTTCTCGTGGTCGCTTTCTGCGGAGACCGAATCAGTCAATGCTTGGGTGTAGAGCGTGGAGATCTCTTCGTCGATCGCTCGGAGTTGGAGCACAAGACGCCGGTCGGAGATGAGGTGCAACTCATGGTTGGCGGTGTTCCAGCTCGAGATAGCGCTACTCAGATCGTTCCGGGTGCGAAGGTGTTCAGGGGAATCGAGTGCTTCTCTGTCGATGTCGAGCGATGCGATGTGCGAGATGATGGAACCGCACCATTGAGCCCCGTTGAGCGACTGCGCGACCAGTTGTCTAAGCCGGTCTGTGTCTGCTTGGCGCCGATGGTGGCGACGATCGATTGCATCTCGGAGGAGGCCGGCCCCGAACCCAGCGGCTGCTCCGACTAGCAGCGTCAGTACCGGGAACCACTGTTCGATCGTCATGCTCATCCACAACAGCACGAAGCTCTTACGGTGTTCCAGTGGCAGCCCGGTAACCGGCGTTGAGTAGTACCTCGTGCGAGCGGAAATGAGACCACGCAAAGCGGTTGACGGCCATCAGGGTCCGGCGGCGTCTCCAGCGGCGCGGATAATGGGCTGTTCATGCGTCGCTGATGGGCCAGACTGGCTCGTGTGGCTTCGCTCTTGATCATCACCGGCCCGCCAGGGGCTGGGAAGTCGACCGTCTCTGCCCTGCTGACAAGACAAGCTCGTCAGAGTGTTCTCGTCGAAGGTGACCGCTTCTTCGACTTCCTGGCCGAAGGTGCGATCGAGCCGTGGCTCCCGGAGTCCCGGTATCAGAACGAGGTTGTGACCGAGGCGGCGGCCGCAGCAACTGGTCGCTTCGCTGCAGACTATGAAACCGTGTACGACGGCGTCGTGGGGCCTTGGTTCTTGCCGACCTTCGCGAGAGCGACGGGCCTTACCGAACTCGACTACGTGGTCGTCTTGCCTGGCGTCGAGACGTGTCTGGCTCGCGTCCAAACCCGAGTCGGGCACGGTTTCACTGACGAGGACGCAACACGCGAGATGCACCACGAGTTTGCGGTGTCCCAAGTCGACCAGCGACATGTCCTGCTGGGCGACTCAATGAACCCAGAGGACATTGTCGAAGCGATCCGCTCGGCACGAGCGACAGGGCACCTCCGACACATCATCGACTCGTAGCGAAGCCAGGAAACCGGTGTTGAGCTGCGTTCGGAGCGCTCGGTAATTGGTGTCGCATAATGTGCGCCCGGGTGGCCGACGTCGTTGTCGGCCGGGAGCTTCACTCGCTGGCTGCGGCGATGAAGGTAGCGACCACGTAGGTGGCGTGCCGGTCGAGGGAGTGCCGGGCCCGGTCGTAGCGCATCGTTGTTCGAGGGTCGGAGTGACTGGCGGCGTCTTGGACGTCGCGTAGTGGTACGCCAGCATCGAGGGCCGCAGTAATGAAGCTGTGGC
>JAAETI010000500.1 GCA_024228555.1 bacterium
ATGGCTCCCGAAGCGGAGCCGGTGGTGTTGAAGAAGAACCTACTGGAGAGATTTGGCGTTAATCCACAGGCCGGCTATCGCGGTTTGGCTGCGTTGGAGTCGGCCGGCTTGGTGTCGGTCGAGAGACACCGGGGCAGGTGTCCGAGGGTGACAATCATAGAGGTGAGTATCGAGGTATGAATGCAAGCGAATTGAAAACGGCGGCAATCAGAGCCCACCGAGCGGGTGAGTCATTCGGCGTGTTCTGGCCGTCCGTCGTCGAGGATGTCCGAGTAATCGAACCGTACAGCCAGCAGAAGTTCCGGCGCCTCCACGACGAACTGCTGATGTTGACCCTTGCCGGCGCCACTGACGGCCGCTTTGCTGTTGGCGACGACGATAGTCGGTGCCCGTGGGAGGTCGACGACGCGACCCAGCAGGTTGACGACACAAACACCCGAGCCAAGGCACCGCTGGAGTTGTTGCCCCAGACGTGCATGTTCTCCACTGCGACCCCGTACTGGTCAGCACATTCGACCACATTGACCGGTGCCGGACGCCGCCGCTGCTGCTGCTGCAAACTGAACACCGGATGATATGAGTTCCACAAGTGGAAAGACCGAGAGACCGTGCTGCTCAGCCGGCACCACCATCCCGAGGGGGGGGCCCCCTCGTGGATCACGCTCGAACTGTTCCATGACACCATCGAAACGTGGCAGCCGTACTACGAGGACCCATTGACAGCCGAGGATGCCCTGGAAATACTGCTCTCAGTCGCCCAGTTGACAGATGCCTTGGAGTAAATCCGATGGTCAAGCAGTATGTCGCCCTTGCCCGCGTCTCCAGTCGTGAACAGGAGCGTGAAGGCTTCAGCCTGGATGTGCAGGAAGATGCTCTATGCCGATATGCTGCGCAACACGATGGCAAGATCCTCCGACTGTTCCGAATTGCCGAGACGGCCAGCAAGCCGGAGGAGCGGAAGACCTTCAAAGAGCTGCTGGCCTATGCCAGGGAGAACGCCGAGAAACTCACAGGCGTGCTCGTCTACAAGAACGACCGGGCTGCCCGCAACCTGTTCGACTACGTGGAGTTGGAACGTCTTGAAGCAGATCTCGGGCTCGAACTGCTCTCGGTATCACAGCCGACGGAAAACACGCCAGCCGGCCGCATGATGCGACGGACACTGGCCAACATGGCCAGCTTCTACACGGAGCAGCAGTCGCTTGACGTTAAGGAAGGCCTGGCCAAGCGCGTCGAAGGCGGCCTTTTCGCGGGAATGGCCCCGTACGGCTACCGCAATGTTCGCCATGACGGCCGCAGCCTGGTAGAGATCGACCGCGTCAACGGGGCCAAGGTGCAGCAGGTATTCGACTTGTACGCCTATCACGGTCATACGCTGGACTCGCTGGGGCAGAAGCTGGCCGACGATGGTATTACCTACTCCGATTGCACGCCTCGATTCGCCCGGAGTACTCTCCACCGTATCCTCCGTGACCGGTCGTACATTGGCGAGGTCCGCTACCACGGACAATGGTATCCCGGGACCCACGAGCCACTGATAAGCCGGGCACTCTGGGGTCGGGTGCAGACGCTCATGGGCGACAAGGTGTATCGTTCGCACGAGGCGACGTATGCCGGAGAATTGGTTACCTGCGGTCATTGCGGCCGCCCGATCACCGGGGAGTCGAAGTTCAAGAAGACCAAATCGGGGGAGAGGCGGTACGTCTACTATCGCTGCGCACGGTACAACGCTGCCGGCCATCCGCGTGTCCGAGTGACCGAGGCCAACCTGGACCGGCAGGTGCAGGCGTTGTTCGACAAGATCCGGATCGAGGACGAGAAGGTCCGGGACTGGTTCCTGCGAGTGCTGCGTGCCCGAACACGGGACAACCAGCAGGCGTCCGAGCAACGAGTCGTCGACCTCCAGCGACAACTGGGACTGCTCCGCCGGCAACAGGACCGCCTTCTCAACCTGCGTCTGCTGGAGGAAATCGAGACCGACACGTTCGCGGCGAAGAACACGGAGTTCAGGGACCGGATCGCTCGGCTGACGCTTGAGGTCGAATCTGCCGACCGCGGTCGGCCCTCTCTGCCAACATGAGTGAGACAACTGCCTCCTGATTTATTAGAGTGGAGGGCGAAGGAGGCGAACCTTAGATGGAACGCACGGAAACGACCGAGAAAAAACTTACGACCCCCTCGACTGAGGTGCCGGAAAAACCGGTACGGCGACGATTCACGGCTCAGTACAAGCTGCGGATCCTGGCCCAGGCGGATGGTTGTACCGAGATGGGCCAAGTGGGCGAATTGCTGCGGCGAGAGGGACTTTACTCCTCGCTCTTGTCCACATGGCGCAAGCAACGCGACGAAGGCGTTCTGGCCGGACTCACGCCCAAGCGACGCGGTCGCAAGGCGAAGCCGAAGAATCCGTTGGCCGAGAAAATGGCGCGGCTAAAGCGCGAGAACGAACGTCTGAAGACGAAGCTCCGCCAAGCGGAGTTGGTGATCGACGTTCAAAAAAAAGTCTCCGAGATGTTGGACATCCCCCTAAAGCACCCCGACGACGAAGGGACCAACTGATGGAAGCCACCGAACAGCTCGCGCCGGACATCGGCTCGGCGGCCGCGTGTCGGGCCATGGGCGTCAGCCGGGCGACCCTTTACCGACGTCGCAACCCGTCGCAACGCAACAAGAGCGATCGCACGAAGCCACGACAACCAAGAGCGCTCGACGCCGAGGAGCGCCGAGAGGTGCTCGACCTGTTGCACTCACCACGCTTTGTCGACAAACCACCGGCGGCCGTCCATGCCGCCTTGCTCGACGAGGGCAAGTACCACTGCTCGGTCCGCACGATGTATCGCATCTTGCACGATCACGACGAAGTTCGCGAACGTCGCAATCAACTGCGGCGTCCGAACTACAAGAAGCCCGAGCTGCTGGCCACGGGGCCGAATCAGGTCTGGTCGTGGGACATTACCAAGCTGCTGGGACCGGCCAAATGGACCTATTACCACCTCTACGTGATCCTCGACATTTACAGCCGTTACACGGTCGGTTGGATGCTCGCCTCGCGTGAAAACGCCGATCTGGCCAAGCGGTTGATTCGCGACTCGATCGAGAAACAGAAGGTCGCCGCCGATGAATTGACCATCCACAGTGATCGAGGATCGGCGATGAAGTCGCATACGGTAGCCCAGCTAATGGCCACGTTGGGCGTGACCAAGTCGCACAGCCGACCGCATGTCTCGAACGATAATCCGTTTTCGGAAAGTCAATTCAAGACGTTAAAGTATCGGCCGGGCTTCCCCGATCGTTTCGGCTCGCAGCAGGATGCCCAGAGTTTTTGTGGAGAGTTTTTCCACTGGTACAACGACGAACACTACCATTCGGGCCTGGGCATGTTGACGCCCGCCGCCGTTCATTACGGCCACGCCGCCGAAGTCCTTACACGGCGGAGCAAGACACTCGACGCGGCCTATGCGGCCCACCCGGAACGTTTCGTGCGCAAACGGCCTCGGCCGCTTGCGCTGCCGGAAGCGGTCTGGATCAACCCACCGGCAATAACCTCGCTCGACCATAAAAAAGGGCTTCCGACAACCGTTGGTTGCCAGAAGCCCGAGGCGTCTTCGACGCACCCTCGGCCCGGCTATCCCTCGCCAAGTTGCGTCCCAGCAGCGCCTGACTCCGTTTCACCGGACGAGACCAGCGTACCACAACCAATCCCCGATCAACAACTCCCCCCTCGCAGCCTCGCTATGCCTAAAAAAATCCCGGGGGTATGGGGGCTGGCCCCCACATCCAAGAAACACTGCTCGCAAAGCGAGTCAAAACTTCACTAATTTCGACTAGCAGGTGTCTCAAACAGGTTGACACGTTCCGC
>JAAETI010000501.1 GCA_024228555.1 bacterium
TCCCACGCTTTGGGCGCGAGCCTGCCGATCCCGGGTTGCCGTAACTCCGCCAAGCCTGCCGTCACACGGCCGCCGACCGCTGGCGGATTCCATGGCCAAAGAGCGCCCCAGCTGCTGAGTCAGCCGCCGGACCGATTGGGATCCGCTCCCTACGGTGGTCCACCTGCACAGGCTCACCGTCGCCTGGCCGGCTTGTCAATCCGCCGCCTGCTTTACATACATGAGCACTACTGCACTCTGCGCATTAGAGGGCCTGCGGCTAGCGCATGAGTCGAAAGCCCGACCTCCAACATCCGCCTCGGTTACCTCATACCGTCCGCCCATAATCCCGCCGCCGCCCGTCCCCGTTCGCGGCTCGGGGCCGAGGGTCAGGAAGCGCTGTATCCTTTAGGAGGAATGTCGATCTGGCGTGAACTCCGCGGTTTCGCAAGAGCCCTCCGTCGCGGTGCGCCTTCAACGCAAACGCGACATCGCGGCCACGCAATCGCCCGCACGTTGAAACACGGCACCACCGTCATTGGTGCCAACTACAGCGGATCTATGGCCACCACCGCCACTCAGCGTCATGAGGAGTTCATGACCGAGGCCGCTGAAGGCTACGACAAGTCTTTCGACAAGGACTGACGCGGGTTCGTCCCTGTGGCTCGAGGACTACACCGTCCCCCAAACGACCGATGTCCACCCCCAAGATCCGTTGACCGCCTGCCCTCAATCAGCCGACTTCCGGGATAGCCCTCCCGTATTGCCGGACAGGGACGGAGTCGCCCGCTGCGTAGTATCCGGAGGTGAACCTTCGCTGGGAGCAGGTGGTTGTCGACGCCGTTGATCCGGTTGCCCTTGGTACATGGTGGGCTGCTGCGCTCGGGTGGACCGTCGTCAACGATGATCCGAACGCGTTCGAGATCCAACGGGAACCTGAACAGCTCCCGGGGATGATCTTCCTGCCCGTCAGTACCACCAAGCCATCATCCAAGAACCGGCTCCATCTCGACTTTCGACCCCACGATCAGGAGTTCGAGGTTGAGCGACTCATCGGCCTCGGCGCACGACACGTCGAGGTCGGCCAGGGTGTCGCTTCCTGGGTCGTGTTGGCCGACCCTGAGGGCAACGAGTTCTGCGTCCTCAGCGCACCCACCTGATAGCAGCACATCCGAGCGCCTCGACCCGTCCCATACCGCCCGTCACCGAATCCCGGCCGACACCCTCCCCTTCCACCGGCTCGGTGATGCGCTTCGTCATGTGTCGCGCAGTAGCGTCAGCTGACATGCCCGACGTTGTGCGCCTGGAGCTTGGCTCGTCCATTCTCGAAGCTGAGCTGACTGTTCAGGCTCTCGCTGACGAGGGCATCGTCGTCGAGCTACTCCGCAACGAACACCCCGGAACCGGAGCTGCCATGGCTCTGGTCGGCTGCGCACTCCTGGTCAGGGCTGAGGACGAGGCAACCGTCCGAGCGAGGATTGGCGAGCTCGGGTACTGAACCCCGGATCCACACCACCGCTACCGCAAGAGGTGTCCCCCAACGGGCATCGTCGGGCTGGAGATCCGATCCCACGCTGGGTGGACTCCCAGCAATCGCCAGTCGCCCCGTCCTCGATTCCCCCTGCCGCAAGGACACATCGGATCGGGAGTCTCGCCGTCACCATCGGTGTCGCTTCCGATAGCTGAGTTGGTGTGAGCGAACGTGCAAGCGTCATGTGTGGCAGCCATCGGTCGGGCGCGTAGTGCGGCCACGGACTGGCTGCATGGGCAACGACCAGGGAGTGAACTCGAGCCTGTTCGCGAAGAAGCTGCGCAGTCGGTGTGATGTTGAGAAGCAAGTGACCAGCCTTGACCACAGCGAAAGACTCGATCAGCACGTCGATCGGATCCGTAGGCACCTGGCCGACGTCGGCCAGCGCCGCGTCGATGTCAATCTCGTCCGCCACGACCAGCGATACATGGGGCCGGTGACCGTGAGGGGCGCCGGACGCAGCGGACGAAAGGCAATGGTCTGCCAGATCAGACCAGATCTCCCGCACCACCCCCTCGGTGTCTGGGTCGGGCCAAAGCACCACGCCACGCGACATGAAAGGAGCGTAGGCCCGGTTCGATCCGCTGGCGTGCTTGGCGCTGCATGGTCTCATGCGGCTGACCTACTCGGGATCGGCACATCCGGCCGGCGCCAGGCGCCCCCAATGTCCGCCCGACAACCCGCCGCCGGCCGCCCCCATACGCCGGGTCAGTGCCCGGGCCATGACGAACCCGCTGGCCAACCCAGCGACCCGAAGGCCACGAGCCACCCGGTCGCGACAGACCTCGCTCCGGCATCCACCTAGGAGGCCCTCATTGCCTAGAATCCGTGGGTCACGATCGCTGGTATCCCGCCAGCCCGAAGCTGCTCGAGCACCGAACGCTCAAAGGGCACCACATCCGGGGGCAGGTCGGCCAAGTCAAACCACTCCAGCGCCTCTGACTTGTGGGGTTCAGCCCGTACCGGCAACCCAGACCACTCGCCAGTGACGAAGAAGAAGTCCACCCGCTCCGCGCTCTGCCCGCCCTCGTCGGTCGTTCGATGCATCGCACAAACCGGCACCAGATCCTCCGGGCCCACGGCCACAGCTAGTTCCTCGAACGTCTCGCGCACCGCTGCCTCCACCACCGACTCACCGGCCTCAACATGACCAGCGGCGCTCGACGCCCAA
>JAAETI010000502.1 GCA_024228555.1 bacterium
CGACACCATCATCCCAGATCCTTCCTCTGGGCAGGATTTCAACCGGTATGCGTACGTCCGAAACAACCCCACCAGCTACAACGACCCGGCCGGGCACTGTCCGGTCGGCGGGTACAACTACCTGGATTGCACTCCCTACGTTGACGTCGGCTCCGATGAGTACTACGTCCAGCAGCAAAACGAGCTCTGCGCGATCGGAGGGGGCGGCGACTGCGACGCATTCACCGAAGATGTCCGAGGCCCCGAGTTCGTTTCGCCCGACACTCTCGTGGAACGTATCTTGAATGGCGAGACTCCGATTGGGAGCGTCGGCCTTTGTGGAGAGTTCGAGGCAAGTGTCGGTATTGGTGGTGGCGTTAGCGGCCAAGGCCAGGGCTGTCTGATGAGAACCGTCGACGGGGGCGACATCTACTTCGTTGCAGGAGCGGGCGCGTCGTTCTGGGCTGCCGGGGTCAGTCAGGCGGCGACGGGTGGCGTGATTCTGTCATCTGGCGGGGGGCCAGGGTTCTGGCCCGATGCCGGCGTTAGCGGATGCCTAGACGGGACCGCGGGAGTTGGCGTCGGTGGCGGGATCACTTTTTGTGGTGGTTTGATCTCCACGAACGGTGTTGACCTTGGTGACTGGGCTATCGAGATCTTCGGTGGGCAGGTAACTGGTGCGTCCGCCAGCGCAACTCCGCAGGCTTGGGTATCTGTCAACTTGCCTGATTGGGGGCCGGGGCCGTTGATCTCGGTCGAGGAAGCGCGTGCGGTTCTGGCTACGGTGGCGGGCTGATGTGGGCGCTGTGGGTCGTGTTGGTGGGCTCAGCGGTGCTGGCCGGTTCGGGCGTGATCAGCGCTCGACGCCGGGCGGTGGCCCAAGCGCTGATTGGTGATCTAGAGGCGGCTCTGGATCTGCTTGGTGTTGGGTACGGCGACGATCGGTATAGCTGGGTGCCTGTGCTGGTGTCTCGCAATGTGCCCTGGGAATCGAGCAACGAGATGGTGGCGATCGCTCGCCAGCACAATGGAGCGGTCGAAGTCAGACAGGGACTCGGGCGCCACGAGCGGCACTGTCGTTTGCCTGTGGAAGGCTGGCACCGAGGCTCAGGCTGGCCCTCCCAAGTCCTGATGGTTTATCGCCGGCCGCGGAGCAAGCAGCCGCCTGAAGGGCCTGCCGCGATGTTTATGTCGATGAGGCCGGAGCAACTGAAGATGTTCCCGGACGTGCCTAAGAGAGGGATCGTCCTCGGTAGGGAGCGGGCCAGCGAGCTCGAGCTCAGGAGCCTGCTTGTCGGTGTTGGACTCGCATCGTGGTTTGAGGTGACTGTCTCATCGGGTGATACGTGTGTCGCGGCGATCGGGCGCGGCAGCGATGGTCCGGAGGCGGCGCGTCTGGTTGTGGGTCAGGGTGATGCCTTCAATGTGTGGGGTCCCGGTGCAACGTTCTGTGGGAGCATCAGCTTGAACCGGTCGTCTTTTCGACGTCGGATCGGTCACGTCAGATTGGAAACAGGGCCTCCGGTGTCTGCTGA
>JAAETI010000503.1 GCA_024228555.1 bacterium
CGCTGCGCGCGTTGCGCCAGCTGTTCCTGAGCCTGTTCAATGTCTGAAGCAAGCCCATCGGCTCAGACCGTCGAACTACCAGCGCTGGAACGCTGCCCCGAGCGGCGGCTGACACGCGAACAGCCGATCAACCGCTGGGCTACGGCGCTGGTCGGACACGCCGTGAGCCACGGCGGATGGCTGCGCGCCGCGGCGCTCGGGCGCATCGTCCACAGCGTCGAATCACACACGGACAGGATGGCGGGACTCAGCGACGATGCACTGAAACAACAGGCCATGGAACTACGCCTGGTACTGCGGCGCAGCGGCGGGTTCGAGCACGACATCGTTGCCCGCAGCTTTGCCTTGATCCGCGAGACCGCGTCGCGGGTCATTGGTATGCGCCACTACCCGGTCCAGCTCGTCGGCGGCTACTCACTGCTCAAGGGCATGCTGGCCGAGATGGAAACCGGCGAGGGGAAGACTTTGACCGCGACCCTCGCCGCCGGCACTGCGGCACTCGCCGGACTCCCGGTTCACATCATTACCGTGAACGACTACCTTGCACAGCGCGATGCCAGATGGATGGCACCGGTGTACGCGTTTCTCGGTCTCTCGATTGGCGTCGTCGTAAGCGGACGATCGGCGGACGAAAAGCGCCACGCCTACGACTGTGATATCACCTATTGCACCAACAAGGATATCGCCTTCGACTACATGCGCGACTGTCTGGAACCGGGCCGCGTACACAGCAACCTGCAGTTCCAGACCGAGCGACTGGTCACCGGGGCCGGCCGTGCGCGCAAGCTGCTGTTGCGGGGGTTGAGTTTTGCCATCGTCGACGAGGCGGACAGCGTGCTGGTGGACGAGGCGCGCACGCCGCTGATCATCTCCGGCGAGGTGGACCCGCCGTTCGATGCAGGAATACTCGAGCAGGCGCTCGCTACCGCTACCGTCCTCGACCCGGCGGCCGACTTTCGGCGCTACGCCGATGAACGCCGCATAGAGCTGACCGGGAAAGGTTCGAGACGACTGGCGGCGCTGGCCGAATCCCTCGGCGATCCCTGGGGAATCCGTGCACTCCGCGAGGAGTTGATGCGCCAGGCGTTGGCGGCGATTCACCTCTTCCAACGCGACGAAGACTATCTGCTGCAGGACGGTAAGGTTGCGATTATCGACGAATACACCGGGCGCGTCATGCCGGACCGTCAGTGGAGCCAGGGGCTGCATCAGCTCATCGAGCTCAAGGAGGGGTGTGAGATGACGGGACAACGCATCACCCGCGCACGCATGACCTATCAGCGGTTCTTCCGGCGCTACAAACATCTTGCCGGTATGACGGGCACCGCCCGGGAGGTCTCACACGAGTTGTGGTGCGTGTACCGCTTGCCTGTCGCCCGGATTCCGACCAACCTCCCGTTGCAGCGCAAGCGGCTGCCGACACAGGTGACACCAACCCTGGAACGGAAATGGGAGCTCATCGCCCGGCGCATCGAAGCGCTTACCCGGCAGGACCGCCCAGTGTTGCTGGGGACACGCTCGGTGGCCGCCTCGACGGCGGCAAGCGCAGCGCTGACCAGACGGGGTCTCGTACACGAGGTGCTCAGCGCGGCACAGGATCGGCACGAAGCCGAGATCATTGCCCGTGCGGGACAACCAGGCCGCATCACCATCGCCACCAACATGGCGGGCCGCGGCACCGACATCTGCCTGGGAGATGGCGTGGTCGAACTCGGCGGCCTGCACGTGATCCTCTCCGAGCGCCACGAAGCCGGCCGCATCGATCGGCAGCTCGCCGGACGATGCGGTCGGCATGGCGAACCGGGAAGCTACGAGATGATCCTGTCGCTGGAAGACCCGTTGCTCGCCATGAGACCCATCGACCGGCTGCGTCGACCGCTCCTGAAACGGGTACCCCGGCTCGGCGCATGGGCGCTCGGCCGCGCCCAGCGCTATGCTGAACGACGACATTCACAGATACGCCGCGGCCTCCTGAAGCTCGACGACATACTGGGAGACAACCTGGCGTTCACAGGAAAACAAGAGTAGAAGACGATGGCGATACGATTGTGTAACCAATACCAGCCTGCGCGGTCGGGTTCACCGACATGGCTCCTGCTGACGCTTGGACTGCTCCTGTCCCAGGCGGCAAGTTCGGCCGAAGAGTATTTCGACTGCGTGGTCGACCCCGCCCGGATCATCAAGCTGTCGAGTCCCGTCATCGGCCTGCTGGCGGAGGTGTCGGTCAGCCGTGGGGACAAGGTCAGCAGGGACCAGGTGATCGCACGGCTCGACTCGGCTGTCGAGGTGCGCAACACGGCACTGAAACGTGCGCAAGCCAGGGCGACGGCGGCAATTGAAGTCCGAAAGGAGCGGCTTGCCCTCAGCCGCAAGAGTCTCGAACGTGCCTCCCGGCTGGCCAACGATGCGGCGCTTACCCGGCAACGGATAGACGAACTCGAGTCCGAGGTCAGGGTGAACGAACGGGAACTTGCAATGGCGAGGTTTCAGCGACAGCTCGCAAAACTGGAGCTCGATCGCACGGAGGCGATCCTCGAGCAA
>JAAETI010000504.1 GCA_024228555.1 bacterium
GGAGCTCGGAGAGCTGGTCATCGTGCTGTGCCTGACGGCGGTGGCCGCTGCACCTGATACTGACCATTCACCCAGAATCGGCCCTGCTCTGACTCTACCTCTCGCTGACTCGGAACCGATGGCGGCCGTGTGGTCGAGGATCTTGTCGACAACCTTGGGGTCGAGGATGAACGAAATTACCCGCATCTCGGCCCCGCAATCGGGATAGATCAGCAGCAGGTCTCCTCACCAACAAATCCACCGGCTCTAGTTCTGCTGACCACCCCAGTGTTGGCTGATTGAACGGGCCAAGCCCCGTTCCTGTCGAGTGCGTTCTCGTCGATCGATGTGCGCCATCGCGGGCCGACACAGGGGTCTGCCCCCTCGGATGGATCAACGTTACACCTAAGCTGAGCGATTCTCTCGGCGATCTGCACCAAGCCCTTGCGCCCTGGGCACTCTCCACCGGTCGTGGAACCATAACCATGCATGTGGTCGCTCCCGGATGGATTGCTCACAGAAGCTCTGAATGGTGCTTGTGTCTGCTTCGATATCGCCGGTCATCGGCAAAGGTCCGGAGAAGCGAGCGTGGTGCTTTCCGATTCCTTCACGCCAATAGTCAAGGCCGTAGATCGGCGCCCCGCTACGTTGAACCGCGATCGAAATCGCCGGAGTCGTCCATGCCGGCCTCCCGAAAAAAGGAACCGGAATTCCCCGGGCATAGCGTTGATCCAGCAAGAGAACGAGGACCCGACCGGTCTTGAGCTCGTTCATGATCCTCTCGAAGGAGTCCCGCGACGGGAGCAATCCCATGCCAAAGTCTCGTCTCAGAGCTTCGACATAAGTCGCAGCAGCTTTCCACTTCGGGGTTCTGACGACGACAGTTGCGGGCAAGGACTCCTGGCGGCAGACCATCGGACCGAGGAGGTCCCATGAACCAAAATGGCCGGCAACCAGGACGATGCCCTCATTTCGTCCAAGGTGCTTTCTGATTCGCTCCACGCCTTCGATGCTCAGCTCGACGCAGGGTTGCCGGTGCTCGTGAAACAGCTCGATGTAGCCCATCATAAGCTCGGCTGCGCTTCTTCGTAGATTGGGCCCGACAGGAAGTTCGGGGAAGGCTTGCGAGAAGCCATCGACGGCGACGGCTTTGCGTATGGGGATCACGAACCACCACAGGTAGGCGATACTCCACGAAAACCACCATGCAAACCTGAAAGGCATTCGGGAGAGAACCCCGATGAAGAGCTTCAACACTGGATCTCCTTGATTCCTTCCTTGAGAGGCGGAAGCGGAAGTGCCGGCTGCGGGCCAGCACGATCAGCAGATAGGGCGCGTAGTAGGCCAGGTCGAGGGCCGCGCCCCACCTCGCCGGACTGCCGGCGTAGGCCGAGAGCTCGAGCAGGTCGGTGAGGAAGGTCAGCCCAGCAGCTGCTGCGCTCCGCTCGGCGCCCTCGGGCGCCAGCCGCCAGAGCGCCAGCCAGCGGCCGAGGGCCGGCGGGCTCCTCGGTGCGGGTCCTGAGGACCGCGGTGTTGACAAATGCCTGCACGATCTTGAGCTCGCCGGAGGCGAACACGATGTGCGAGGTCCACCTGGAATCTTCGTCGAGTCGCTTCCTCTTCATGGGCTTAGGGTAGCGGTGGAGCCCTCACGATGCCACCTCCCCAGCTCCAGGCGTTCCATTTCGTGGACCGCGCGTAGACGAGATCGCGGATGCGGTTGGCCTCGCGATCGGAATCGGCGGCCTGGACCGGTGGTAGACTGAGGGCATGAGTCAAATCAGAGTCGACACAGGCCAGCTGAAGGCCCTGGTGCGGGATGCCGTGGCCGAGGCCTTGAATCAGCACCGGGAAGTCGTCTACGACGCCGTGGCCGCGTCCCTCGTCTTGAGTTAGAATCTCTGGTCAAAAGGAGGCCGGGGAACAAAATGCCGCACACACGCGATCACGCGAGACGACTGATGCGCGAGCTGGAGCCTATCCTGCCGGGTGGGGTGGAGTCGGTCTCGGTCGCATGCTCGCCACCCGGGGCGCGGTGCTGGTGCACGCGGATCGTTTCCCGGAGGCGGTGTCGACTATTGGCTCTGTGCTCGGGGGCTTCAAGTTGTCGACCCGAGTCGAATTCTCGGTGGCGGCCAATCTTGCTCACGCGGTGTCAGAGTCCGACGACCACAAGGGTCTGGAAAGAGCCCAGGCTCAACTACGCCGGGCGCGGCAGCTCGCCGGTCCGCGGAGCAGCGTTCAGAAGAGCACGTTCTATTGGATCGAAGATCGCGTCGCCGGTAAACCCAACCAAGGTCTCGATGTGGTTTGCCGCACATGTAAGAAAAATGGTTTTCCGTTGTGCAATTAATGCATCGCTAAAACTTAGATGTTTACTCCTGTGATGGCCCAAACAGAAAAGCAAAAATTTCATGTCGTCTTGGTCAAGCCGTCGAAATACGACAAAGACGGCTACGTGATCAGCTGGTTACGTGCGGTCTTGGTTTCCAATTCGCTGGCAACCATGAATGCGCTTACCGAGCAGGCCCAAGCGTGCGAGGTGCTCGGTCCCGACGTAGAAGTGGTCAATCATTTCTACGA
>JAAETI010000505.1 GCA_024228555.1 bacterium
CGCTTCTCAGGGCCACTAGGCAAGGTCGACACGACATGGAAGCCTGAGGTCACGGGTTCTGGTGTCTGGGGGATTGATGTCAACCCTGGCCTCGGTGAGGCATACGTCGTAGGTTTCTTCACTGCTGTCAACGGCGAAGCCGATACAGGCTATTTTCACACCGTTGACACCTCGACCGGAGCGTCGGTGCCAGGCAAGATCGAGCTACCACGCAACCGACCGTCGAAGGAGCCCGAGATCTACGATGTCGCCGCCGGCAACGACTCCGTCTGGGTCATCGGTGAGCAACACATCGTCCAGACCCTTCGGGCCAGTGATCAGCAGATGATTGCGTTCAACCACACCGGCCTCAAAGTCGACGGCTTCAAGGACGGCGGAGGGTTTGCCGGTGGCGCGTACCAGGTCGGGGCCCGTATCGGCGACTATGTGTTTGCCGGCTGTCACTGCACCTATTCTGAGCGCAAGGGCTACCTGAACCACTACTCGTCTGTCTCGGACAAGCGTACCGACCATCGTCTCCTCATGGCCTATGACGCCACCACCGGACGCCTGATAGAGGAATTCAAGCCTGATATTCACAGTCCGAGAGATGGGACTTGGGCCATCAAGAGCGACACCAATGGATGTCTGTGGATGGGTGGCGATTTCCATGTCGGTGGCGTCGACAATGGCGTGTCGCGGTGGCTCGGTGGTTTCGGTCGGGTTTGCCCCACCGGATTCGACCCCGATTTGGAACCACCGCCCGAACCCGACCCCAGCACACTTGTGGCTGCCGGTTCTGAGTGGCGCTACTCCGATACTGGAGCCGATCTCGGTACGGCCTGGCGAGACCCTGGCTACGATGACGGCGCTTGGCCGACCGGCAACGCCGAGTTCGGATTCGGTGACGGCGACGAAGTCACC
>JAAETI010000506.1 GCA_024228555.1 bacterium
AGCATCATTTCCGGCGCAATGCCCGATTGGGGCAGACAGACTTGCTGTGCTGTCTCCTCGGTGATGTCCGCGGTCAGAGCGATGTAAGCGTCTTTGGAAAAGGAAAAGGACAAGACCATCAGTCCGATGGCGACTGCCGCGAGTAACAGCATGGGCAACATGGCGACAAACCGGCGGCCCCATACACGGGTGCGCTTGCGGGTCGGCTTTCTATCGGTTTGGGTGGTCGAGCGTGAAGAGTTGGGATGAGGCGTACCTCCCTCGACCGATGCATCCGGTATCTCACTTCGCTCGTCACTCGACATAGGTTATCGCCCGCGACGTGATAGTGGCGGGATGTTCGCACGCGCTACTAACCCCGCCACCCGGCTGCCCTGCCACGACTATTCGGCGATCCGTCCTGGCTCGCCTGGAAACAAACTCATGGGCACCTGCAGGCCACACTCGCCGGCTCCTTGGAGACGGCGACTCCGGGCAATCACGCAGGCGTACTGGCCAGACGAAAACCAACGTTGTTGTTGCGGTTCGTAGGCTCGTTGTTGTTACGGTTGGCAGAACGCAACCTCCTCGGGTTGTTGTTCCACGAGCCGCCCCGCAGCACGCGGCGCTCGACATTCGGTTTGTTCCCGTGA
>JAAETI010000507.1 GCA_024228555.1 bacterium
GCGTGCACTGGAAGATGCCCCGTGGCGAAGCCTACATTGGCGGCGGATGCTCCCGGGGTGAATATGGCTACTACCTGGTGACCGACGGCAGCGGCTTTCCACGCCGGGTCAATGTGCGCGGCCCCTCCTACACCCACGCCGTGGCCCTGCTGGAGCGGCTGATCGTAAACATCAATATTTCAGATGTGGCCGGCCTGATGGTCTCACTGCACACCTATCCACCGGAGATTGAGAGATGAGCATACGTGACGTCCTCTCACCCTTTACCGCGTGGAAATACCTGTTCCGCGATCCGGTAACCATCGCCGATCCGCTCAATGAGCGTCCAGGGGCCGCACGCTACCGCGGCTTTCACCAGAACGATGTGCAGGCCTGCATTGGCTGCGGCACCTGTGAGACCATCTGCCAAAATGCCGCCATCGACATGGTACCGGTGGAAGAGATCCCCACCGAGTCAGGAGATTCAGGCCTGCGCCCGCGCATCGACTACGGTCGTTGCTGCTGGTGCGCCCTGTGCGTGGACATCTGCATGACCGGTTCACTCACCATGTCCAACGAATACAAGTGGGTGGAGAGCGACCCCAATGCCTTCCGTTTCATCCCCGGTGTCGACAAGAAACATTGGGACGATGCCGA
>JAAETI010000508.1 GCA_024228555.1 bacterium
AATAGCCCGTGAGGAGCTCGCCGTGGATCAAGGCGTCGACGCTGTGGACGCCTTTCCAGTTTCGGGCTCGGCGCACCAGACCTTCCTTGACGCCGCCCGCCAGCGTGTAGCGGAGTCGGTCGATTTGCATCTCGGGCTCGTCGCTGATCGGGATGTGGTGGTAGCGGCCCTGCCACATCGAGCCCGGCCAGTCGTGCAGGCGGCCGACCTCTTTGGAGAGATTGGAGAGCGTCCCCGACTACACCCGGTTCAAGGGCAGTTGCACGAGACTCCTACCGGCGCTTCCGTGTAACCCACCCCCATCATCCTCTCTTCGATCGCGAGTTTGACTTGGTCGAGCGCCGAGTCCGCGGCAGCGGCAGCGAGCGTGCCTTCTTCTACGGCAAGAAGGGCGAGAATGGCCGCCTGGAGAGCATCCCGGTGGAGTGGACTGACATGGCGGCGCAGGACCCGTTCGTCGTCCTTTCGGCCGGCCAAGCGTACTTTCTGGTGGAGGATCTCCTACAACTCAGCGCTCTCATCGAGAGCTTGAGCACACCGTCCCCATAGGAGCAGCCCAGGGAATCGTGTCAAGGAATTTACGCCGAGTGTGTAAATCCAATTACGCCAATCTCTACTGCATTCTCAGAGTGTAGGAAGCATATCTCGACAATAAATGCCGCAAAATACCGGGAAACTCTAAAATAGGACTTGACAGCTATCTAAATATGCGGCAGAATTGAACTTACACACAGCACGAAGCAACGAGAGGAGGCTCTGATGAAGAACAAACCCGACGACAAAGCCAAGCTCCTGCGCCAACGCGGCTGCCTGAACTCACGTCCTGAACGGGTCCGGGATGAGCTGTTCGAGGCCAACGAGTTCTTCGACTCACAGGATCTGGTGCAAGTCAAGTACGAGATGCTGCGTCGGGTGCGGGTCGAGAGCCGCACGGTGAGTCGCGCCGCCGAGGACTTCGGCTTCTCCCGGCCTTCTTTCTACCAAGCCCAACGTCACTTCGACCAAGAGGGCCTGACGGGCTTGGTACCCAAGAAGCGCGGACCTCGAGGCGCTCACAAGCTGACCCCCAAGATCGTCGATGAGATCGAGCAGGCCCAGAGCGAAGACCCGTCGCTGGGCATTGAGGAGTTGGTCGAGTTGATCCAGACTCGATTCGGCAAGAAGGTCCATCCGCGGAGCGTCGAGCGCGCCTTGGCTCGCAGAAAAAAAAACTCATGAGCAGCCGCATCCCACATCCATCGTCGTGCCAACCCACGCCGAGGCTCTTGGCGAGCGCTACGAGCACCTGCGGCGCGAGGTCTTGGCGCGCGAGGTGGCCTCGCGGCTCGGCTTGGCGGTGTTTCTGCGCCAAGGCATGGTGGGTTGGATGAAGGTGCAGGCGTTGCGCACCGCCGTGCCGAGCTTGGCGACTCGCCGTTGCGAGCAACTCACGCCTCTGCCGAAAGGCTTGGCGGGAGACCTGACTCGGATCCTTACCGAATTGATTCTGACGCGAAAGGAGCTTGCCTCATGACCCCTGATCTTCACCACAAGGTGACCGTGCAGCATCTGAAACGTTCCGCCTATCTCTACATCCGCCAGTCGACCCTGCGTCAGGTCACCAACAATACCGAGAGCACTCGGCGCCAGTACGATCTGCGAAGGCGTGCTGTGGCGCTCGGCTGGGGTGAAGAGCAGATCGTCGTCATCGATAGCGACCAAGGGCAGAGCGGCTCCTCCGCCGACCGGATCGGCTTCCAGAAACTGGTCAGCGAGGTCGGCATGGGGCACGCCGGGATGGTAATGGGGTTGGAGGTCTCTCGCTTGGCTCGCAACTGCACGGACTGGCATCGGCTGCTTGAGATCTGTGCCCTCTCCGACACACTGATTCTCGACGAGGACGGCCTCTACAATCCGTCCAACTTCAACGATCGTTTGTTGTTGGGCCTCAAGGGGACCATGTCCGAGGCGGAGTTGCATATGCTGCGATCCCGTCTTCATGGCGGTTTGATCAACAAGGCCAAGCGTGGCGAGCTGAGGATTCCATTGCCTATCGGCTTCATTTACGACCCGAAATTCCAAGTGGTCTTGGATCCCGATTCCCAGGTTCAAGGAGCCATCCGAGCGCTCTTCACCACCTTCCGTCGTGTCGGCTCCGCAATAGGAACCGTCAAAAGTTTTAGGAAGGAAAAGATTCTATTTCCTCATCGTGTAGCGGTTCGGACACCTCGTTCTATAAATCCAATAGCGTGGAAGGATCTGGAAATTTCAGCGATTCTGCGCATACTGAAGAATCCTCGCTATGCGGGCGTTTACTGCTACGGCAGAATCCGCCGGTACAAGAATTCTGACGGTCGCGAGATCTCCCAAAAGCGATCCCCAGAGGATTGGCACGCTTGGATTCCCGACGCTCATGCGGGCTACATCTCCCAGCAGGAGTATGAGGAGAATCGGCGGCGTCTTGCCGAGAACGCGCGAGCGGCAGGATTGGACCATCGCAGCCCGCCGCGGGAGGGTCCAGCTCTGCTCCAGGGCATCGTACTGTGCGCCAAGTGCGGCCGTCGGATGAGAGTCCGCTATCACTCGCGAGTCAACAGGCAGCTCGTGCCAAGTTACTTCTGCCCCCGCAAGGTGGAGTCTACCTGCCAGGCCATTCACGGCAGACCCCTCGACCAAGCGATCGGCGAGCTGCTCGTCGAGCTCATGACGCCGATGACCCTGGAAGTCTCACTCAGCGTCCAGCAGGAGCTCGAAAAACGTGCTGAGCAGGCCGAGCAGTTACGTCGCAAACAGGTTGACCGGGCACGCTACGAGATGGATCTGGCGCGGCAGCGCTTTCTCCAGGTCGATCCCAACAACCGGCTTGTCGCGGCCACTCTCGAGGTGGAGTGGAATGAGAAGCTCAAGCTCCTCGCCGTCGCCGAGCAGGAGTTTGAGCGCTGGTGCGTAGAAGGTCTCAAGTCCCTGGACGCTGAGAAAAAACTGAAGATTCTGTCGCTGGTCAGCGACTTTTCGCGACTCTGGAATGATCCGGACACGGCTGCCAGGGAACGCAAGCGGATGGTGAGGCTGCTCATCGAAGATGTCACCCTCCACCGGAAGGGCCAGGAGGTTACCGTCCGTATCCGCTTCAAAGCAGGCGCGACGAGGACGTTGATCCTGAAGATTCCTCCCAGTGCAGCGCAGATCTACAGAACCGACTCCAGGATCATCCAGCAGATCGATCGGCTTCTCGATCACCATAGCGAGAGAGAGATCGCGCAGCGATTCAACGACAAGGGACTCATCTCCTCGAGGGGGCGCAGCTATACGGCGTCCCACATCATCGCCCTCCGAGGGACCTACAAGCTCAAGAGCCGATTCCACCGACTGAGAGACCGTGGGTATCTCCGAGCCAAAGAGGTGGCCAGCAAGCTCGGAATCCCCAGGAAGGTCATCTACCTGTGGCGTCGCCAAGGCCTGCTACAAACCCACTACTACGGAGACCGACTCTACCTCTACGAAGATCCCACCGTCGGCACCAATGCCACACCGGAGGAGGTCCGAGACAGACTCCAGGCCGCCTCCACAAAACGCCCGAGACAATCCAACAGGAACGAGGTGCAGTATGAAGCATAGTCCTTGCAGCCGAGGAACCACATGAAGCGTTCCATTTCGGCGGCGTGGTCGACGTCGAGCAGCAGGTGGAAGTGTGAGGACATCACGGTGACGGCGGCGATGCGCACCGGGGAGTACTGCTGCGCCCGGGCCAGGACCCCGACGAAGGTCTCGTTGAGCCGCGGGCTGGGGGTCAGCAAGTGGCGTCCCTGGAGGGTGCGGTGGGTGATCTCGACGAGGCAACCACCGGGCGGGATGTAGCGCGGATCTCG
>JAAETI010000509.1 GCA_024228555.1 bacterium
ACGGAAATCGCGGTGGTCAACTCCTGAGGCGATCTCCCGCTATCGCAGATTGCTCACTTCTGAGGGAGCCACTGAACACCGCAAACATTGACTGACACGGCGCTAGAGGTCGACGATGGTCCCGCTCTTGATCGACTGGTCGGCGGCCAAGACGATCTTCATGCTGTCCACGACGTCGGCCAGGTGCTGGGTGATGTCGGCTTGGCCGTTGATTGCGGCCAGAAACCATTCTTGCTCCCGCTGGCAGAGCTGATCATGGTCGGGCTCGTCGTCCGAGCGGAGCAGTTCGTCTTTGCGTCTCATCCGGCCATAGTCGTCGACTTCGGCGAAGTGGCGGCGGATCATGTTCGTTGTCGTATGGGTCCCCACGTCGGCGGAGCCAACTGCTGACTCCTCGAGTCCTGACTCGATGGAGGCGGCTCCGTTGGGGCCGATCACATCCTTGATGAAGAACGCGGTCTCGCTCATCATCGGCCCCCATCCTGCTTCGTACCACCCGATAGAGCCATCATCGAACGTCACCTGGAGCTGTCCGTA
>JAAETI010000510.1 GCA_024228555.1 bacterium
ACGGAAATCGCGGTGGTCAACTCCTGAGGCGATCTCCCGCTATCGCAGATTGCTCACTTCTGAGGGAGCCACTGAACACCGCAAACATTGACTGACACGGCGCTAGAGGTCGACGATGGTCCCGCTCTTGATCGACTGGTCAGCGGCCAAGACGATCTTCATGCTGTCCACGACGTCGGCCAGGTGCTGGGTGATGTCGGCCCTGCCGTTGATCGCGGCCAGAAACCATTCTTGCTCCCGCTGGCAGAGCTGATCATGGTCGGGCTCGTCGTCCGAGCGGAACAACTCATCGCTGCGCCGCATCCGGCCATAGTCGTCAACTTCGGCAAAATGGCGGCGGATCATGTTCGTTGTCGTATGGGTGTCCACGTCGGCGGAGCCAGCTGCTGACTCGTCGAGTCCTGACTCGATGGAGGCCGCTCCGTTGGGGCCGATCACATCCTTGATGAAGAACGCGGTCTCGCTCATCATCGGCCCCCATCCTGCTTCGTACCACCCGATAGAGCCATCATCGAACGTCACCTGGAGCTGTCCGTAGTTGTACATGTCCGGAGCGATGTCGCTGGCTAGTCGGGTGCCGATGGCATGAACCCGGATGGCTTTGGCCCGGGTCATC
>JAAETI010000511.1 GCA_024228555.1 bacterium
CCACAGAAAGTAGATGCCACTCTTATGCAGTAGTTTCCAACGCTTGGGTTTCAAGAGCTTGCGGCCAAGCCTGAATGAGGTCAACGTCATGGCAATCAGGAAGAGATAACGCACAACGCCTTCAATCACATCGCGGAGCACAGAGACTTCCGCTACGTAATAGTCACTGTAGACGGTCACCAGCCACACGATAAACAAGAGCTGCCAACCCATCGCGGCCGCGAAACACAGCCCCAGGATCTTCCGGTTGCGCAGCAGCCAACGGCTCAACTGCCCAGGGAAGAGCACCTGGGCTGAAGATGCCGCAAAAGCCAGGTAAAGCCAGGGTATCGCGCACCGTACGGAAAGCTGGATCATGGACGAAACGGTTTCGGCGCTGGACAGGTCAGTCCTCATCATGGAAAAAACCATGAGGGCTGATATCGGGCCAGTGATAAGCCAGAACAGATTCCACCCGTTGACGGGTTTGCTCTTCAATGCTTTGCCTGAATCAATGCTCATGATTGGCCTATCTGTACAGCGGTATGTCGAACTTCTTCATGAGCCATATCGCACCGTTCGCGAATAAGCTCCGCAAAGCGGCCGGGCCGCAATAGGGAAGGCTGCGGTTGACGACATAGTGGTTGGTGAACTCGTTCGATTCACCCGCCATCAAGTCCGCGATCATCCGCCCGGCAGTCTGAGTCGAGGGCACGCCCTCGCTGAAGCCGACGCCGAAGAAGATGTTCTGATCATCGCCCATGAAGCCGACAGACGGCGTGTTGCCGATGGTCAACGCGGTGGTGCCGCCCCATGAGTGCTCGATCGCCAACCCCTCCAGCTGAGGGAAGAACCTGAAGAGCTCCGCTTCGATGAGCCGCGTCACGGCCTTGTCGTTGCCGGAAGCCAACGAGTCGCCGGCATAGTACTGGGAGCTCACCCCGCCCATGACGATCCGCCCGTCCGCGGTCGGTCGGCTGTAGCTGAACAGTGGGCTCGCATCGGACAGGCCCCGCCGGTTGCGCCACCCGACAGCCTGCCACTGGGCGGGGCTGAGCGGCTCGGTGGCGATCTGGAACACGGCGACCGGCATCACTCGATTGCGGAAGAAACCCAGTTTGTGACTGTAGGCGTTGGTCGCCATCACCAGAATCGGAGCACGGATCTCTCCGAGCTCGGTGTCGACCGTGACCGTCCTGCCGGGGGTCACCCGGCTGACCAGCGTTCGCTCCCTGATCTCGACCCCTGAGTCTTCGACGATCCTCTTCATGCCGAGGACCAGCTTGGCCGGGTTGAGAATCGCCCCGTAGGGCGTCATCAGGCCCGCCTTGAAGACCGGCGAGTCGATCTCCGCCTTCAGATCGTCGCCTTCGAGCAGGGTGGATTCGAGACCGAGCCTGCCGTATAGGGCATGATCGCTCTCGAGGCCCTTCACCTGCTTGTCGGTGAGGGCCACGTCGAGCATCCCGTTCTCTTCCAGGTCGCACTCGAGACCGTGCTCCGAGATCAGGTGCTTGATCTGCTCGAGGCCGTAGGAGGCGACGCGCAAAGCCTGCCGGCGGTCTTGCGGCTCGAGGTCCTCGACGCCGTCGAGCCAATCCGTGGTGACGCAGAACCACCCCATGAGCATCCGATATGCGGTGGACG
>JAAETI010000512.1 GCA_024228555.1 bacterium
ATGCTTCCCTGAAATTTCTCGGTCCGCAACCATGCAACAGTCGCTCGCACTCGAAGATGACACCGAGGTTTCGGAGCGCCGGCGTCACTCCACCGCCCTGGGCAAAGGGCTGCGATTGGAGTTGGAGAACGCCCGCGAAGGTCGGGCCGTGCTCTATCGCGGCGACTTCCCGATCAAGACGGTGGACCTCGGCGACAAGGTAGCCAGAAAGCTGTTTCTCACCGAGGCGATGGAGCTCGGCGCCACCCAGTCGCGCTTGGCCGAGGCCCTGGATGTGAGCCGTCAGACGCTGCACAACTACCGAGAGATCAAGGAGCGTTTCGGGGTAGTAGGCTTGATCGACGGCTATCGGATGGCCGACGGAACGGATGCGAAGGAGCAGCGGGTGCGCCATGAAGATCAACACCCGCCGGGGAACAAGGCGCAACAGGTGGCGGCGATTCGGGCCGAGGAGAAGGCGTGCAGCGCGGCGGCTCAGGGAGCGCTGAACTTCTCCTTCGAGGAGGAGGAAGGGCACGCGAAGAAGGTGGCGCATGCGGATCAACCCTTTGCCACAGAGCATGACTGGGAGGCGAGCCGCTATGCCGGCTGCTTTGCCTATTGGCCGACGCTCGTTGCCCGGTGGCGCTGGCTGGAGTTGGTGATGGGGCACTTCGGTGCGGGCTGGCGGATATTCGCCGTGTTCGTGCTGATGGCGGGGCGAGATATCCGCTCGATCGAGCAGCTGAAAAATGTGCGCGCGAAGGAGGCCGCGCGGGTGCTGGGGCTCGCCAAGCTGGAGGCTAAGACCCGGGTCTGGGAGTGGTTTTATACGGTGGCTCGACAGGGCTCGGCCAGGGCGCTGTTGGCCGATTATTGCCGCTACCAGATTCGCGCCGGACTGGTCGGGGAGTGGATCTGGTTCAGCGACGGCCACCTGTTGCCCTATACCGGCAAGGAGAAGGTCCACTACAGCTACAACACCCAGCGGCGGATGCCGGTCCCGGGGCGCACCAATCAGGTGACCTGCGACGGCAGCGGACGGATCGTGGACTTCGAGATCCAGGAAGGCAAGGGCAAGATGAAGCAATGGATCCTGGATGTGGCCGATAAATGGCAGCCGGAGCTGGCGGCACGGCCGGTGGCGGTGTTCGACCGGGAGGGGTATGACGCGGGTTTTTTCTCCCGCCTGGTCAGCGCCGGCCAGCCGTTCGTGAGTTGGGAGAAGAATGTGGATGCACAACGCCTGGCGGCCATCGACGCCAAGCGCTTCGCCACGGATTTCACGTTCAACGGCAAACATTACAGCGTCTTCGAGCAGTCCAAGAAGTTCTCGTATACCCCCGAGGAGCAGGGCGAGACACATGCTTTCACGCTGCGCCACATCCACATCTGGAATCACAGCAGCAACCGGCGCACCTGTGCGCTGGTCCATGCCGATGCCTCGTTGCTGAGTCTCGAAGAGGCGACCCGCGCCATTCTCGGCCGTTGGGGTGCCTCCGAGAACACCTTCAAGCACCTCCAGGAGCGCCATCCGGCGCATTACCAGCCGGGGTTCAAGCTGGTCGAAAGCGAGCGCCAAGACATCGCCAATCCCGACATCAAACCGCTGGAAAAACGCATCGGGCGCCTGGGCAAGGAGCTCGCCAAGCTCTACAAGAAGCTGTCAAAGACCCCGGAGAGTACGAACAAAGACGGCAGCGTACGGCGCAACAGCCAGCACCGGCGCCTGCAGGAAACGATCAAGCGTAAAGAGCAGGAGCTCGAAGATCTGCGGGAAGAGAAAGGCCGTTTACCCGAGCGGGTGGACGTATCGACCCTGCAGAACTACCGCTCGTTCAAGCAGGTGGACAACGAAGGGAAATACCTGTTCGACTTCGTCACCGCCGGGGTGTGGAATGCCCGCAAGCAGATGGTCGATTGGCTGCGGGCGTATTACGATTACGACAACGAGGTGGTGGACCTGTTCTACGCGATTACCCATTGTCACGGCTGGGTGCGCAACAGCGTTGAGGCGGTCACCGTTCGCCTGGAGCCCCTGCAGCAGGCCAAACGGCGTGCCGCCCAGGAGCAGTTCTGCCGCAAGCTCACGGCGCTCGGTGCGCAAACGCCGCTGGGGAAACGGCTCGTCGTCGAAGTGGTCGAGTCCCCGCTTC
>JAAETI010000513.1 GCA_024228555.1 bacterium
GTCTGTTTCTTTGCCTGAGGGTACTGAGATGGTGATGCCTGGTGATAACACTGAGATGTTGGTTGAGTTGGGTAAGCCGATTGCTATGGACGAGGGTTTGCGGTTTGCTATCCGTGAGGGTGGCCGGACTGTTGGTGCTGGTCGCGTCATCAAAATCCACAAGTAATTTGGGAACGCCGTAGGCGTTCCTTGGGAGTTCCGGAAGAACTCCGTAGAGAGAGACAATGGAATGGCTGGGTGGGCTCGGATCGGTCCCACCCGGCTGAGTGCCTAGTACCGAGTGTCTTGAGCTAGGTACAGACAGGAAACAAGAGCAAGATGGCTTCTGACAAAAGACCGCCGTTGACGATGGCCTGCGAAAAGTGCAAGCGTCGCAACTACGTGACAACAAAGAGCAAGAGCAACACCCGTGATCGGTTGGAGCTCAAGAAGTACTGCCGTTGGTGTCGCGAGCACACCGCGCACAAGGAAACGCGCTAGTCGTTTCTGGCTCGAGATAGTGGCGCCCTACCCGGGGCGCCTTTCTCGCGCCGCGTAGTCGCTCCGCACGACGGGCGCGACGCGTTACCCTCGTTTCCATGAGTCTTGAACAAGTCGTCGGGGCAACCTACGGGCCATATGAAATGCGGATCTCTCCTGAGAAGGTTGCCGAGTACGTCGAAGCAACTGGAGACATTGCAGAGCGGTGGGAGCTGCACGCTCCGCCTAGCTTTGCTGGTGCCCTGCTCTTCGTCGTAGCTCCGCTGTTCCTTGCCGATCCGCGAGTGAATCCTTACACAGGGGTGCTGGTCCACGTCGACCAGTCATTCACTTGGCACGGTCCACTCACGCTGGGTCAGAAGATCACGCTCGTCGGACGGGTGGACAAAGTGCGTGAACGAGGGGGACGGTTCTTCGTCACCTTTGTGGTCGAGGTAGATACCGACGGTGGCGTAAGACTTCTTGATTCAATTTCGACGTTCCTGATGGGGGAGAGCGTTACCCTTGAGCAGTCAGATAGTGTCGTTGAGCCGCCGGTCTGGCAGCGTGATCTAAACGAGATACCAAGACCGCGGCCGCGGCCGGGGATTGGCGAAGCTCTTGAGCCGATGCACAAATCGGCCAGCAGGCTTGACCTTGTGAAATATGCAGCTGCCTCCGGCGACTACAACCCGATTCATTTCGACCACCAGGCGGCCAGGGCCGCAGGGCTCGACGGGATTGTTGTCCACGGGTTGTTGATGTCAGCGTGGGCTACACAAGCAGCCGCTCAGCTGAGCAGCCGACCCGATCCGATCGCTCACATCAAGTTCAGGTACCGCAATCCATTGCGGCCCGGTGCGCCCTCCCAAGTCACGGGGTTCATCGGAGATACAGCTTCCGACGAAGCCGATTGCCAGGTCGGGTTGAAGGTGGTTGCTGGCGAAGAACTGCTGGTGGGGGCGACGGGTGTCGCCAGGTTGGATGGGTAACCCGATGCCTCCTGAACGGGTCAAACCTAATGACGAAGAGCTGCTGGTCCTCGCGATGGCTGGGGACCGAGCTGCCTTTTCCGACCTTGTAAGACATCACCAAGACGAGGTCTACACCTTGGCCGTACGACTTGTAGCCGACCGAGAACTTGCGGAAGATATCTCCCAGGAAGCCTTTGTGCGGGCGTGGAGAGCGCTGCCAAACTTTAGGCGCGACGCCAAGTTTTCGACGTGGATGCATCGGATCACCGTGAATGTTGCGTGGACCCAACGTCGCAAACAACGGCGCCACCGCGCCGATCCAATCGACGAATCGTTCACCGAGCCGGTTGCCGAGTCAATCTCGCCGGAGCGAGCCGCAGAGTCGGCGGCCATCCAAGGCAGCTTGCGAGACGCACTCAACAATCTGCCAAGGCCGACGCGGACCGTTGTCGTTCTCAAGGACGTATACGGCTGGACACACGGTGAGATCGCAGAACGTCTCGAGATCACAATTGCCGCGGCCAAAGTGCGATTGCATCGGGGGCGTAAGCAACTTCGCAATCAACTGTGGGCAGAGATGGAGGAGGACGTATGAAGACCAGTTGCCGTGTAGTGCGGTCGATTGCTCCGTCAACCGATGTTGCAGGTCTTGCGAAGGTATTGAGCAATCACGTTGGATCGTGTTTGTCATGTCAGGCCGAGCTGGCCAGGTACGGCAAGTTGCGACGTCAACTGGCATCGCTTGCCGAGGTCACGGTCCAAGCTCCAGAGCCACTGGCGGCTGAAGTTGCTGCGGCTGTTGCATCCAATGGTAATCCCGCCGAGACCGAGGCTGGATTGGCGCACCCCGTTCGTGTTGCTGCAGCTGCGGGAGCCGTTGTAGCCGCTGCCGCGGGCGCCGCGGCGGTCGCTGCCTGGCGGCATTCACGAATTGTGACCTCGTAGCAGCTTCAATGTCCGGAGTTGAGGTCAGTCCCGCTGCGGCCAGCCGAGAACGAGTTTCCTCCGCCGGCAATCCAGGGCGTTGGAACTGTCGTATGGGGGCCCACCTGTTCAAGGATCCGCACTAGCTCATCCAAAGCGGCACGGACACCTGTCATCTGGTCACTTTCGCCATGAGTCGACGGTACCCGACGCATGGTTGATTCTGTCAGGGAAGAGCGAGATAGCCTGCCCAAGTTTTGGATCGGAAAGTCCCGGGCGGCTTCGGTAACTGGATCCCAGGTTTACACTGAGTGGCGTACCTCATATACTCCCTCCGGGCCCGAGGCCTATGTTGAGGGGTGTAGCTCCAATTGGCAGAGCGGCGGTCTCCAAAACCGTAGGTTGTGGGTTCGAATCCCGCCACCCCTGCTCCGTAAGGAAGGATTAGAACGTGAACCGAGAAATGCGACGCCTCCAGGCCAAGGAGGAAGAGCGCGCCAAGAAGCGCCGCAAAGCTGCTCCGCAGCAGCGCAAGCGCGAGCGCGTCGGTTTCCGGCAGTTCCTCCGCGAGGTCCGGCAGGAGCTGAAAAAGGTTGCCTGGCCAACCAGGGAAGAGACCGCCACCTTCACCGTGGTTGTTCTCGTTGTAACGACCGCGGTCACTGCGTATACCTTTGCGCTGGACTTCGGACTGAAGAACACCATCCTCAAACTGCTTGACGCGGCGGGATAGCAATGACCCTCGAAGTTCCCGAAAGTCAAGAGACTCCATCAGTCGCGGTCGATGAGGCCGTCGCTGTCGAGGAAGTCACCGAGACCCCCGAAGCCAAACCGGAGCCGGAGGCAGAAGCGGTCGCCGAAGCCGAAGCGCCGGAGGCCGAAGAGGTCGCGGCCGCCCCTGAGGTTATCGTGCCGACGTTGCCGTCGAGCCCATACGATCTTCCGGGTGGCTGGTATGTGGTCCACTCCTACTCGGGGTATGAGAAGAAGGTCAAGGCCAATCTCGAAACCCGTGTGAAGTCGATGCACCTCGAAGACCGCGTTTTCGACGTCGTCATCCCGATGGAAGAGGTCGTCGAGTTCAAGTCCGGTCGCAAGGTGACCGTCGAGCGTAAGAAGTTCCCCGGATACATCCTTGTCCGTCTCTATATGGACGACGACACCTGGTACGCCGTTCGCAACACACCTGGTGTCACTGGGTTTGTCGGTTCGGCGCAGAAGCCGGTGCCGCTGTCGCGTCGTGAGGTGGAGCGTATCCTCGGCGTCCGTGAGGACGAAGAGCCCGGGACAGACAAGAAAGAGCCAACGTTCAAGCCTGCCTGGGAGGTCGGAGAGACCATCCGAGTGGTCGAGGGTCCCTTTGCCGATTTCAACGGCATCATCGAGGACATCAACGTTGACCAGTCCAAGGTACGGGTTCTTGTCGACATCTTTGGTCGCGAAACCCCGGTCGAACTCAACTTCGATCAAATTCTCAAGTACTAATAACGAGGTAACTACAAATGGGCCGCAAGAAGCTGATGACGATGCTCAAGTTGCAGATCCCCGCCGGGCAGGCGAGCCCGGCACCGCCGGTCGGTCCGGCGCTGGGTCAGCATGGTGTCAACATCATGGATTTCGTCAAGGCGTACAACGATGCGACGAGTGGACAAGCGGGAACGATTGTCCCCGTCGAGATCTCGATCTACGAGGATCGCAGCTTCACCTTCGTCACCAAGACGCCGCCCGCTGCGGTCATGCTGCGCCAGGCAGCCAAATTGGAAAAGGGCTCTCCTGAGCCGCACAAGGAGAAGGTCGGTAGCGTCACGCGCGATCAGGTGCGTCACATCGCAGAGACCAAGATGGTCGACCTGAATGCAAACGATATTGATGCCGCAATGAAGATCGTCGAAGGTACTGCCCGCTCCATGGGCATCACCGTTGCCGGTTGACGACAACAGATGAGGCGCCGGCTTCTAGCCTGACGCCTTGCCACGTGGGAGGGGAGCCATCCCCGATTGCACCACCGGAGGTAACCAAATGGCTAAGAACAAGAATACCGCTGCCGCAAAACGCCAGTACGACAAGGCTTCTCTGTACAGCTCTACTGATGCGGTCGCGCTGGTGCGTAGCATGGCTTTCGCCAAGTTCGACGAGAGCGTTGACCTTGTCTTCAACCTCGGTATCGATGCGAGGAAGGCGGATCAGCTCGTACGCGGCACCGTGAGCCTTCCCCACGGCACCGGCAAGGAAATCAGGATCGTCGCCTTTGTGAGCGGCAACGATGTGGCCGAAGCAGAAGAAGCCGGCGCCGACATTGTCGGAGGCAAGGAGTTGGCCGAGGAGATTTCCGGCGGCCGCGCTCTCGACTTTGACCTGGCCATCGCCGCCCCGGACATGATGTCCCATGTTGGAAAACTCGGATCAATTCTCGGACCGCGCGGTCTCATGCCGAACCCAAAGAGCGGCACCGTGACCAAGGATGTTGGCAAGGCCATCAAAGAGTTCAAGGCCGGCCGCGTCGAGTATCGCAACGACCGTTATGGCAACGTGCACATCCCGATCGGGAAAGTCTCCTTTGAGACCGACCAGCTCTCCGACAACCTTGCCGCCATCGCAGACGAGATCATCCGGTCCCGCCCGCCGGCAGCAAAGGGTCGCTTTGTGCACAAGGTGACCGTGTCATCCACGATGGGTCCTGGGGTCAACATCGATGTCTCCAATCTCGAAGACGTGGTCAAGGCGCTCCACTAGCAAACGGACAGCAAACAGCTAGACAACTAAGAGTGGTTGCTCAACGCCGTTTGACTACAGAACCATTGGATTTTCGGGAAGCCCCGCGATATGATCTTGGTCACAACCTCATAGATCAACGGGGAATCCCTAAGGCCGGTGGCAGGACGATCCACCACCGTTCCGAAGGCGGATTTCGGCCACTATGACAAATACCAGCCCCTACCCTGGTCGTCACGAGTGGTACGTGTAGATGGCTTCCTGGCCCGCCGTCTGCCCGAATCCTCAAGAGCGAACCGCCTTCCCGACCTTCGGGTTTCTCGTTACAGACGAAACGTCCGGCGCAATCCGGGCGTTTTGTCTTGTCAGTGGCTCCCCGCGAGGCGGGAGGCTTGCGAGCTCTGCTGCGCAGATCTCGTCGAGGCAGCTCGTCCATCAGTCCCCCGTTCGGGGGTAAAGGGGGAGCAGCGCGTGGGCGGCGTGGCTTCGCATAGACTCATCGCCGATGACCGCTATCTCAGATATCGACGGTGTGATCAAGGCTGTGCCGCTCCTGGCTACCGCAGCCACGCTCGATGTTGCGCCCCTCGAAGGCGGATTGAGCAACCTGAACTACCTCGTCACAGCTGACAGTGATCGGTTCGTCGTGCGTGTTGCGGCGGGTGGCGACGAGGGATGGGATCGGCGGGGCGAGCGTGAGGCTGTGCGGTTGGCCAAAGCCGCTGGGATCGCTCCCGAGGTCGTTGCGTTGCTGCCCGGTGGACACTCGGTGGTCAGGTTCATCGAATCGGCGCAACCGCTCACCGTGGAGGAGCTACGCGATCGTGCCATGTTGGATCGGGTCGGCTTGCTACTGCGTACGATCCACGGCCTTGGCCCGATCGCAGCATCGTTCTCCCCATACGATGAGACCCGCCGAATGCTGGAGATGGCGACGTCGATGTCGTATCCGAACGGTTTGCAGCGGCTGCTTGACCGCAACGCCGAGACGGAGCGTCGCCGCGATGGTTCATACATCCCAGTGCTTTGTCACAACGATCCCTACCACCTGAACATACTGCTCGACGGGGACCGGCTATGGATGATCGACTGGGAGTATTCCGGGATGAACGATCCGATGTACGACCTTGCAGGCGTCGGCTATCTGCAGGACGATGTCGGGAAGGTGACGCTTCTGGAGTCGTACTTCGGCGAGTCAACCTCTGGGCTCTCTCGAGATCTCGACGACATGATCGCCGTGTATTTGGGTTGGAATGTCGCGTGGTCTCTGGTGCAGGCGAAGTCCAGCCAGATCGATTTCGACTACGTCGGTTTTGTCGACGAGCTGATGACGATGGTCCCGGACTGATGAGCATTATCTTGCACAGACCGCTGAGCTTGGGTACTGTCACGTCCGCACAACCTCATACCTCGACCCAAGACCGCGGGTGCCTTCGGGCATAAGTCGCAAGACGCCAGCGTAGGTTCCTTTCTTAAGGCTCCCTCCTGTCTTGGTCGGAGTCTTTTCTAATGACTCCGATCCTGGGAAAAGATTGTGTGCGTAAACCAGTAGGAGGAAGACACATGGCAAGACCAGAAAAGGTCCAAGCCGTCGCCGAGATCAAAGAACGTCTCGAGCGAGCTCAAGCAGTGTTCCTCGCTGAGTACGCCGGTTTGTCGGTAAAGCAGCAGCAGGTGCTGCGGCGTGGGCTCCGCGAAGGCGGAGCAGAGTTCCAGGTTGTCAAGATGACGCTGGCTCGCCGTGCCGCTGCCGAGCTGGAGCTTGCCGACCTCGACGAGCTATTCATCGGACCGACCGGTCTCGCGTTCGCAGATGGTGACCCTGTCACCGCCGCCAAGGCACTCAAGGACTTCGCAAAGGAGAACGAGGCTTTCACTCTGAAGGGTGGACTTCTCGGATCCGAATTCCTATCGCCAGAGCGGATCAGCGAACTTGCCGATATCGAGTCGCGTGAGGTGCTGTTGGCCAAGATCGCAGGTGTGATGCAGGCGCCGATGGCAAACCTCGCCGGTTTGCTGGCGGCTATGCCTCGCAACCTTGCGTCGGCAATGCAGCAGCTAGTAGAGAAGAAGGAAGAGGCCGGTGGGGGAGAAGCCCCAGCAGCCGAAACCGATTCTTCAGATGAAGCGCCCGCCGATGCCGCCGAAGCTGATGCATCAGAAGATGCACCGGCTGAAGACGCATCGGCCGAAGAAGTGACCGGCGAGACCGTCGCTGCTGACGCATCGGTCGACGATGCACCAGCGGAAGATGCCGCTTCGGCTCCTGAGGAGACCGAAGAGGCTGACAAGCCAGCCGAAACCGTTGCAGAGACCGAGGATGCCCCAGAGGCAGCCGCGGATGCTGCGGAGTCTGACGACTCCGAAACGGACGAGGCAGACACAGACGGTGACGACGCGAAGTCCGTTGACGAAGATCAGGCCGATACGGCCGAGGAGGCATAACCATGGCCAAGGCAAAGATGACGACTGAGGATCTCCTCGGCGTCTTCGAGGAGATGAGTGTCCTCGAACTATCAGAGTTCCTCAAGGCATTTGAGGAGAAATTCGACGTGACCGCTGCTGCTCCGATGGCGATGGCTGTTGCTGCGCCCGCCGACGGCGAAGCTGCCGAAGAAGAGCAAGACGAGTTTGATGTCGTATTGACCGCGGCCGGATCTGCGAAGATCCAGGTCATCAAGGTCGTGCGTTCTCTCACCAGCTTGGGTCTCAAAGAAGCGAAGGCCGTTGTTGACGACGCACCGAGCGCAGTGCTCGAAGCCGCCGACAAGGACGCTGCCGAAGCCGCCAAGGCTCAGCTTGAAGAAGCTGGCGCCACCGTGGAACTCAAGTAGTCTACGACTCAGTAGTTGGAAGAGGCGGGTCGCAGGACCCGCCTTTTCTGCGTTGTTGAGCCACTATCCGCCATGACCGTACCTGGCTATTGCCGGTTTTTGAGTCTTGAATAGGGCCGCATATCGCGGTATTCTGCTCATCACCAGTTGAAGAGTACGTTCCCGCGACGCCGTGTTTGCATCGCCAGGGTAGTTGTGTGCTACTCTGGTTTTTCGTCGTCCCATCCCTGGCCCAGTTTCTGACTGATCCGTCGCCCATAAATTGAAGAGGAGTCTCCCTTGGCTCGTGCGCGCACAGACCGCCTTTCCTTCGCCAAGATTCCAGAGGTTCATGATCTCCCGAATCTCCTAGCTGTCCAACACGACTCGTTTTCGTGGTTTCTGGATCATGGCCTCAAGCAGATTTTTGGTGAGGTTTCTCCGATTGAGGACTTCACCGGAAACCTCGCCCTCGAGCTGACCGATCACCGGTTTGGCGATGCCCCGCTCTCGATAGCGGAGGCAAAAGAGCAGGATTCGAACTACTCCAAGCCGCTGTTTGTGACTGCTCGTTTCCTCAATCGTGAAACCGGCGAGATCAAGGAGCAACAGGTCTTCCTTGGCGACTTCCCGATGATGACACCGAATGGGACGTTCGTCATCAACGGCACCGAGCGTGTCGTCGTCAGCCAGCTGGTGCGCTCTCCCGGCGTCTACTTCGACGTCACTATCGACAAGACGTCTGACAAGGATATCTTTGCGGCCAAGGTAATCCCCGGTCGTGGCGCCTGGCTCGAGTTTGATGTCGACAAGAAGGACACCGTTGGCGTCCGTGTCGACCGCAAGCGTCGTCAGTATGTAACGACCTTCCTCCGCGCCCTTGGCTTTGGGGAGACCGACGAAGAGCTTCTCGAGCTCTTTGGCGACTCCGAGCTCATTCGCAACACATTGGAAAAGGACCCAGCAACTTCAAAGGACGAGGCGCTTCTCGACCTGTATCGCAAGCTGCGTCCCGGAGAGCTGACCACAATCGAGTCCGCCCGCGGTCTAATCAACAATCTCTTCTATAACCCGAAGCGATACGACCTCACCAGGGTTGGTCGCTACAAGCTCGACCTGAAGTTTGGTCGCAAGCCGGTCGACCTCGACAACTACGACGCCGACGAGCATGGGCTTCTCAGCCATGAGGACATGATGGCAACCATCAAGTACCTCGTCGATTTGCGTCTCGGGACTCCTGGTCATCGTGTCGATGACATCGACAACTTCACCAACCGTCGCGTTCGCACCGTTGGTGAGTTGATCCAGAATCAGATCCGTGTCGGTCTCACTCGCCTCGAGCGTGTCGTTCGGGAACGAATGACGACCCAGGATCCTGAAGCGATCACACCGCAGAGCCTGATCAACATTCGGCCTGTGGTCGCCTCGATCAAGGAGTTCTTCGGGACAAGCCAGTTGAGCCAGTTCATGGATCAGCCGAACCCACTCGCCAGCCTCACCCACCGTCGTCGCCTGTCGGCGCTCGGCCCCGGCGGTCTGTCGCGGGAACGGGCCGGCTTCGAGGTTCGTGACGTTCACACTTCTCACTACGGTCGCATGTGCCCGATTGAGACCCCTGAGGGTCCAAACATCGGTCTCATCGGTTCGCTGGCAACCTATGCCAAAGTCAACCGGTACGGGTTCATCGAGACCCCATATCGCCGTGTTGCCAAGGGCAAGGTCACCAATCGCATCGACTATTTGACGGCTGCGGCTGAAGAGGACCACATCATCGCCCAGGCGAACGCAGTCCTCAACAAGGACGGGACCTTCGAGAAGGACCGGGTCTTGGTTCGCAAGACTGGTGGCGAGGTCGATCAGGTCTCCTCTGACCAAATCGACTACATGGACGTTTCGCCGAAGCAATTGATCTCGGTTTCCACTGCCCTGATTCCTTTCCTCGAGCACGATGATGCAAACCGTGCGCTGATGGGTTCGAACATGCAGCGGCAAGCGGTTCCGTTGCTGCAGGCGGACGCTCCGCTGGTCGGAACTGGTGTCGAGCAGCGCGCTGCCCAGGACTCCGGTGACGTCGTCCTCAGCCCGGTCAACGGTGTAATCGTCGAGGTGACCGGTGATCAGATCACGATCAAGGAAGACGGTGCCAACAAGAAGCACGTCATGAAGTTGAGCAAGTTCGAGCGCTCCAACCAGGGTACGTGCATCAATCAGAAGGCCCGCGTTTCCGAAGGCGACAAGGTCAAGGCAGGCTCGCTGCTCGCTGACGGCCCCTCAACCGACGAGGGTGAGTTGGCTCTCGGTCGCAACCTGCTCGTGGCATTCATGCCGTGGGAGGGTTACAACTACGAGGACGCCATCATCCTGTCGGAGCGGCTCGTCAAGCACGACCTGCTCACCTCGATCCACATCGAGGAGCATGAGATCGACGCCCGTGACACCAAGCTCGGTGCGGAGGAAATCACGAGGGATATTCCCAACGTCGCTGAAGAGGCGCTGCGCGATCTCGACGATCGCGGCATCATCCGAATCGGTGCGGAAGTTGGCCCCGGCGACTACCTCGTCGGCAAGGTCACACCAAAGGGTGAGACCGAGCTCACACCGGAAGAGCGGTTGCTTCGGGCCATCTTCGGTGAGAAGGCGCGCGAGGTTCGTGATGTCTCGCTCAAGGTGCCGCACGGTGAGAGCGGCAAGGCGATCGCCGTCAAGGAGTTCCGTCGAGAAGATGGTTTTGATCTTCCTCCTGGGATGAACGAACTCGTCCGGGTCTACGTTGCCAAGCAGCGCAAGATCTCTGCAGGCGACAAGCTTGCCGGACGTCACGGCAACAAGGGCGTCATCGCCAAGATCCTTCCCGAAGAAGATATGCCCTTCCTCGAGGACGGCACTCCGGTCGACATCATTCTGTCACCGCTCGGTGTTCCCTCTCGCATGAATCTCGGTCAGGTGCTTGAAACACATCTGGGCTGGGCGGCATCGCGCGGCTGGGACTCCTTCGACGACATGGTCAGCCCGGCCAGCAAGGGCGCGGAGGCGTGGCAGACCGTTGCGACTCCAGTCTTCGACGGTGCCGGCGAGCAGGAAATCGTGAAGCTGCTCGAGAAGGCCCACTCCACCGACGACGGTCTCAAGCTGGTTGACGGAACAGGCAAGGCAACTCTGTTCAACGGTCGGACCGGTGAGGTTTTCGACTCGAAGGTCACGGTCGGATACATCTACATCTTGAAGCTCATCCACCTCGTGGATGACAAGATCCACGCTCGTTCTACGGGCCCGTACTCCATGATCACCCAGCAGCCGCTTGGTGGTAAGGCACAGTTCGGTGGACAGCGATTTGGTGAGATGGAGGTCTGGGCCCTCGAGGCATACGGTGCGGCATACGCGCTCCAGGAGCTCCTGACCATCAAGTCCGATGACGTCAAGGGCCGGGTCAAAGTCTACGAGGCGATCGTCAAGGGCGAGAACATTCCTGAACCGGGTATCCCTGAGTCATTCAAGGTGCTCATGAAGGAAATGCAGAGCCTTTGTCTCAACGTCGAAATGCTCTCTGCAGGTGAGGAAGTTGAGCTGAAGGAACTCGAAGAGGACGTGTTCCGGACCGCCGCCTCGCTTGGCATCGACATCTCCCGCCCGGAGCGGGCAGAGGTCGAGGCATAAATGACGATCAAGCTCACACAGATTTCGGGGATAACAGCTGGAAGGCGGGCACTACGTGGCTGACTTGTTTGATGAATTAAGAATCTCTCTCGCCAGTTCCGACCAGATTCGTTCTTGGTCGTTCGGTGAGGTTAAGAAGCCAGAGACAATCAACTATCGCACGCTCAAGCCCGAAAAGGATGGCTTGTTCGACGAGCGCATTTTTGGTCCCACCAGGGACTGGGAGTGCTACTGCGGCAAATACAAGAGGGTCCGTTTCCGCGGGATCACTTGCGAGCGCTGTGGGGTCGAGGTAACTCGCGCCAAAGTGCGTCGCGAGCGTATGGGCCACATCGAGTTGGCCGCACCGGTGACCCACATCTGGTTCTTCAAGGGTGTCCCCAGCCGTCTCGGCTACTTGTTGGACATGTCTCCAAAGGACCTCGAAAAGGTCATCTACTTTGCGGCGTATCTCATCACATCGATTGATGACGAGAAGCGGCATGCCGATCTCACCGAGCTGGAAGAGGCCACCACCCACGAGCTCGAACTCATCCGTGATGAGTTCGAAGAGTGGAAGGCAAGCCGGCTCGAGCAGCTCGAGGCCGAGCTCAAGCAGATGGAAGACGCAGATGCCCCAACGGGTGAGATCTCGTCACGACGTCGCGACGTTGAGCGTGAGATCAAGGATCGCGATGAGCGCGCCTCGGTTGAAGAAGAGCTTCTCAAAGAAGCCTTTGACACCTTCAAGACGCTCAAGCCAAAGCAGCTGATCGAGTCCGAGCAGTTGTGGCGTGAGATCATCGACCGCTACGGCGACTACTACAGCGGCGGCATGGGTGCCGAGTGGGTCAAGGACCTGATCATCCGTACCGATCTCGATAACGAGATGGACCTGCTGCGTGCCGATCTGGAAGCTCGCTCCCAGCAGCGTCGCCAGCGTGCCATGAAGCGCCTCAAGGTCGTCAGCCCCTTCGCCGGTGGCAAGAACGATCCGGCAGGCATGATCCTCGAGGCCGTTCCGGTCATCCCGCCAGACTTGCGCCCGATGGTGCAGCTCGACGGTGGCCGTTTTGCGACCTCGGACTTGAACGATCTCTATCGCAGGGTCATCAACCGCAACAACCGGCTCAAAAGACTTCTTGACCTTGGGGCTCCCGAGATCATCGTCAACAACGAGAAGCGCATGCTTCAGGAGGCTGTTGACGCTCTGTTCGACAACGGCCGTCGTGGCCGTGCGGTGACCGGACCGGGCAGCCGCCCGCTCAAGTCACTATCCGACATGTTGAAGGGCAAGCAAGGCAGGTTCCGTCAGAACCTGCTCGGGAAGCGTGTCGACTACTCCGGCCGTTCGGTCATTGTTGTCGGTCCGCAGCTCAGGCTGCACCAGTGCGGCCTACCCCGGATGATGGCTCTCGAGCTCTTCAAGCCGTTTGTGATGAAGCGCCTGGTCGACCTTGATCATGCTCAAAACATCAAGGCAGCAAAGCGGATGGTGGAACGACGTCGCCCGCAGGTGTGGGATGTGCTTTCCGAGGTTGTTCAGGAGCATCCTGTCTTCCTCAACCGGGCACCTACTTTGCACCGCCTCGGCATTCAGGCTTTCGAGCCTGTGCTCGTCGAAGGCAAGGCGATTCAGATTCACCCACTCGTTTGTGAGGCATTCAACGCCGACTTCGATGGTGACCAGATGGCTGTCCATCTTCCGCTGTCAGCTGAGGCCCAGGCCGAAGCCCGGGTGCTGATGCTCTCGACCAACAACATGCTGTCGCCGGCGTCGGGTCGACCCATCGTGACCCCTTCACAGGACATGGTCATCGGTATGTTCTATCTCTCCGAGGCCGTCGAAGGGGGCAAGGGGGAGGACCGGACCTTTACCGACATCGACGAGGCCGCAATGGCCTACGAACTCGGCGACATCCTGATCCACACCAAGATCAAGATGAGGGTTGGTTCCCTGGCAGGCGATCCGGGTCGTCACGCCGCGCTGAAGACCGCCATCGGCCATCTCCTCACGGATGAACCGGTTGATGGTGATGCTCTGTTCGAGACGACTTATGGTCGGGCGTTGCTCAACACTGCCTTCCCTGAGTCGTTCCCCTATATCAACGCCCCCGTACTGAAGTCCGACATCAGGACTCTGGTTGCTGAGGTCATCAACGATTACGACAAGCCTGACGTTGCGAACACCCTCGACACGATCAAGAGTCTCGGGTTCCGTTTTGCTACCAAGGCTGGTCTGACCATTGGTCTCGAGGATGTGAAGACACCTCCTGAGAAGCAGGCGATTCTCGATAGTTACGAGACGCGTGCGGCCAAGGTTGAGTCGTTGTACCTAAAGGGTGTCATCACCGACGACGAGCGTCGGCAGGAACTCATCGAGATCTGGACCGAAGCGACCGACGAGGTCAAGGACGCCATGCAGGCCACCCTCGAAGCGGAGCAGTTCAACCCGATCGACATGATGGTCCGATCCGGTGCTCGTGGGAACATGATGCAGTTGCGGCAGATCGCCGGTATGCGTGGCTTGGTGGCCAACCCGAAGGGTGACATCATCCCGCAGCCGATCAAGTCGAACTTCCGTGAGGGGCTGTCGGTGCTCGAGTACTTCATCTCGACGCACGGTGCCCGCAAGGGTCTCGCCGATACTGCGCTGCGTACTGCCGACTCGGGCTACCTGACGCGGCGTCTCGTTGACGTGTCGCAGGAGATCATCATTCATGATGATGAGACCGACGATACCGGTTTGTCGATCCAGATTCGCGAAGATGGCAAGCCCATCCGGAATCTCCGCAACCGTATCTTCGGCCGCATCTTGGCCGAGGACGCCAAGATCGGACGCAAGCTCGTCGAAACCGAATACGGCGTGAAGTTACGCGCCGGTGAGGTTGTCGATCGTTATGCCCTGCAGGCCATTTCTGAGGCGCAGGAGCTCGAGGAAGTTCGGGTGCGCTCGCCGCTCACCGATCAGTCCCGCTACGGCATCAGCAAGGCTTCGTACGGCATTAGCCTGGCAACCGGCCTGATGGTCGAATCCGGTGAGGCTGTCGGCATCATGGCCGCCCAGTCCATCGGTGAACCGGGTACCCAGCTCACCATGCGTACGTTCCACACTGGTGGCGTCGCCGGCGAGGACATCACCCACGGTCTGCCTCGTGTAGTCGAGCTCTTCGAGGCTCGTACTCCTAAGGGTAAGGCGCTCCTGGCCGAGCACGGTGGCGTGATCCAGCTGCTCGACGACGAAGAGGGTCGCCGGATCCTGGTCGCCGACAAGGAGACCGAGACCGAGTACCCCCTGCCACGCCGAGCCCGAATTCGGGTGGCCGAAGGTGACATCATCGAGCCGGGAACCCAGCTCACTGAGGGTCCGCTGGATCCGAAAGAGGTGCTGGAGATCCGAGGCGTGCGTGCTTCCCAGCGGTATCTCGTGGACCAGGTTCAAGAGGTGTATCGCAGCCAGGGTGTGGATATCCACGACAAGCACATCGAGCTGATCGTGCGGCAGATGCTGCGCAAGGTTCGTGTGGTCAACTCTGGTGACTCGCACTTCCTGCCTGCTGAGCTCATCGACGAGCAAGAGTTCCGGGACGTGAACCGGTCGCTTGTCGAAGACGGCAAGGGCCCTGCCGAAGGCCGTCCCGAGCTGATGGGTATCACCAAGGCGTCGTTGGCCACCGATTCGTGGTTGTCGGCAGCGTCTTTCCAGGAGACAACTCGGGTTCTCACCGAAGCGTCGCTCCAGGGCAAGTCGGACTTCATGCGGGGTCTCAAGGAGAATGTCATCATCGGCAAGCTCATTCCCGCAGGAACCGGCAGCACTCGGTACCAGTCGATCCAACCATCGTTGCCGGATGCAACCGTGGTCTCGGCACTGGGTCTCTTCGGAGATGTGGTACCGGAGAGCGCTTCCGAGGAAGATGCTCTTCCTGCCGACCCGGCGCAGTGGCTGGCCAGCCTGGGTGCTCAGCCCGGCGATGCAGACGCCGACGAGTAAGAACGACCACAACTAGTCAGAACGGGTCCTCGGTTTTCCGGGGGCCCTTTCTTGTGGCTACCTAGCCGGCAGGCTTTCGGCGTACCCAACACCCTGGCGCACCCAGGCAAGCAACGCCTGATCGCTGGCTAGCCCTGCAGGGGAGACGGCGATCCAACCTCGCATCGGTCTCGGGCCCATGTCAAAGATGCGGGCTCCGGGGCGGCTCACTGCCTCGTCGTGGGCTTCCTTGCCAACCCTGACCATCAGCTCGTCGCCACTCACCCCAACGGCCATGTTGCCTTGCACCATGAATGCGATCCCGCCGAACATCTGCCTCTCGGTGAGAGCGGGGTGGTCACCGATCACGGCGCGAATGTCGTCGGCCAGTCCATCGTTGTATGTCATGCCAAGAGTGTACGCGGCCGCAAATTGCGTTAGGGGAGTCGGTAAAGGATTCCCCGCTTGTCGCGGCCCACCGTCGTTGCCGCCCCTGACAATCGAAGGCAGTAGGCCACTTCCCGCGCTAGATGACGAGATCGTCCCAGACCTGCGGCCAGGTCGGCGGTCGTGAACACCTCGGGTAGATCCTCGGGGATCAGGCTCAACAGCCCTGCGGGTTCAACCAGCAGAACAGAATCGAGGACTTCGATGAGCCGGCGCTCCTCGATGGCGAAGCCACCTCGGCGCCAGCCCTTCTTCGGGTCAGGGCGACGCACCTCCTCCTCAGCGACCATTGCGACCTCGAGTGTGAAATTGGGATGGCTGAGCAACGAGGGAAACGAAACAAGCTCCTGACACACATCCGCCGCGATACCGCGCTTTGGTGAGCGTTTCCTGGACACGGGATCACCGTTGTCGTCGAGTTTGACGATCCACTTCTCGACGGCGACTGGGTGCACCAGGTGGATCGGATACGAATCTAGGAGCCGATCGAACTTGCGCCGCATCGCAGAGAAACCCCGAGTTTGGATCTCGATGAGTAGTCCATCACGAATGAGGTCGATGACAAAGCCATCGAGAGGAGCCTCAACCAGGTCGCCATCTTGCCGGTACCACTCCTTGAGACTGGCGTGGAGCGGCTTCTCGTTGAGAGAACCGATGGCTGTCATCGGGCCCTCCGGAGAAGGCAGCTGCAAAGTGGCTTCGTAGTCAAGAGGGTTGTGGCGGTCAGCATGGGCGCCCATGATCGCGCACTCCAGCGCATCACTGTGTGATGCTACGGAGCCGCCGTCCACCATTGCACGGCCCGGGCCAGGAGCGTGGCCGCATGGTCGCGGTACACCCGATCATGGGGGCAGTACCGCGCCGGTTCCTCCTGGCATCCTCGTGTGATCCCGATTGCGGCAATGGCGTTGATGTCGTCCTCGAAGATGTTGTCGTCATCATCTACGAACTGGTCGTCCTCTGATGCCGGGATCTCAAGCGCTCTGGTCAGGAGTGCGGCGAACTGTCCCCGGGTGACCGCTTCGTCCGGGCAGGCAGTGCTCGGGCCGCAACCGCGGAGGATGCCGGCGGCGGCGAGTCTGTTGAGGGACGGTTCCGCCCAATGTTCGGTGTCATCGGTGAAGTAGTCGGTGCCGGTCGTGGCGGGATGCAGAATCCTGTCGAGAAGAGCGGCGGTTTCGGCTCGACTCAGTTGCTGATCTGGGCAATACAGCTCCAGGGCGCAGCCGTAGATGTACTCGGCTTGGAACATCCACTCGATGTCATCCTCGTGGGGGTTCCCGTCGTCATCGGTGAAACGGTTGGGGCAGCCCAGCCGACCCGAGTCGCTTATGGCAAGATCGTCGATGCGCAGGGTTAGATCACGGTCGTTGGGAATTGTGGCCCCACCGAAGTACACGTTCATCCAGAACGTGCGGATGTCGAGGTCCTCCTCGGCTGCTCGCCGGAATCGCAAACCGTCCTGCTCGAACGCAAGCGCGTTGTCGACCCAACCGGTGAGTACCCCGTCGGCCTCACCGGGGGTGTTGAGGTCGACATGACCCTCGATGCAGTACCAAAGGTCTTGGTCGAGTACGCCATCGTCGTCCCACAACATGAACTCGCCACACGTGCCCGGCTGGTCGACGTGATAGGTGTAATAGCCAAGCTGAATCTGGTCCGATTCGAGACCACCGAACCCTGCGGGCTCGAACAACATCCGCGCCGACCATCCCGGATAGGTTGGCGTCGACGGGTTGCACCCTCTCGCCGTGAAGTTTGGCATCCCAGCGAACCCGGGGAGCTTTCCACTTGTTGTCGGCTCGAAGTCGTCGAGACGAATGCGATAGCGAAACCACGCTTGATCGACGTTCTCGGGGAGTCTCCACAACGGTCCGGTGCCGCGCCGTTCGTTCGGGGGTATGTTCACCCGCAACCCTGCCTCCTGGTAGCCGCGCGCCAAGGAGGTGTTGCGATCATCCGCAAAGCGCCAATCGATCCATGGGTCGTGCCACTCTTCTTCTTCGAACTGTTCGAGGAAGGGGAGGGTCGGAGGTTCAGTGGTGGTCGTTGTTGAGGTGGTCGGCGGCGGCTCTTCTTGAGCACCGGCTGGAACCAGCGCAAGGGCTGGGGCCAGCACAGTTATCGCTGTCAGTAGCGTGAGGGTCCTGATGAGTCGTCGCACCTGCGGAGGGTAATGATCGTCGGGGATTAACCGTTGATTCTTGGCGAGGACCTGTCACGGCATTCAAGAGCAGAGATCACCCGTACAATCGACAATATGAGAATGAACGCGATGTGCCGCAGCTGCGGCAGGGTACCTGTCGGCACCCACCGGGGCCTGTGCCTCCTGTGTTCGCGGCGTCCCCAGCGCCGGGCGGAGATCCAGAAGAAAGCCCAACGCTGATGCTGCGGTTGTCAATCGCCAGGATCCCGGTAGCGGTTCATTGGTCGTTTGCGTTTATCGGGGTTCTCGTCATACGCCAGTTTGAAATCCCTGAAGTCATCGGATTTGTCGTCGGCGTATTCATTGCGGTTCTCTCTCACGAAATGGGGCACGCCTTGACCGCACGCCACTTTGGTGCGAAGTCGGTGACGATCACGCTCTTCGGTCTTGGGGGTCTGACCCAGTATCCGGCCGATACACCCTTGACCCCTGGACGGCGCTTTCTCATTGCTGCCAGTGGGTCGGCGGTTGGTATGGCCCTCGGTGGGTTGGTGTGGCTGGGCCGGAATACGGATGTAGCGCTAAACATGTTCTCGTTCGGCCGTGCGGTCATGTGGGGCATCGTCGTGGCGGGCTTGTTCTGGGGCGCATTGAATTGGTTGCCGATCCTGCCTCTGGACGGGGGCAATATGACCTGGCATGCTCTCGAGGCAGTTACCCCGACCTATGCGTTGCGCATCGCGAAGGGGCTCACCATCGTCACAGCTGCAGTTGTCGCCTATCTTGCGATTACGTTGTGGGACAATACTTTTGGCGCCGTGTTTCTTGTGTTGATAGCATCGCAGGGTCTGCGGATTCCGGAACGCAATGCCACCGCACGGCCCCGCCCCCGTCCGACACCGGGGGATGAGGAGTCGCTGCTTTCGATATTCGACGATGGACCGGAAGCCTGACCGATGGCTCTTGTCAGCGCAGAGGAATCCCAATCACCTGTTGTCCAAGCGGCGCAACTGGTCATTGTTGTTCTTGTCCTGATGTGGCTGATAGAAGCGGTAGATGCTCTCTTCCTTGACGAAGGACTCGATCAGAATGGGATCATTCCGCGGTCATGGGGAGGCCTTGACGGGATCGTCTGGGCGCCATTCCTCCATGGTGGCTTTGGGCATCTCCTCGCAAACTCGATCCCATTCCTCGCTTTGGGTTGGTTTATCGCCATCGACGGGCCTCGTCGCTGGGTCATGGTCACCGTCTTTGTGATGGTGTTGGGCGGGGCGGCGACTTGGGTGTTTGCTCGATCCGCAGTCCACATTGGAGCAAGCGGTCTCGTCTTCGGATATGCAGGGTTCTTGCTGGTTGCTGGGTTCGTTGAGAAGTCAATCAAAGGTGTTGCTATCGCCATTGCGGTCGGAGTGCTGTTTGGCGGCATGGTGCTGCGGGGGATCACTCCGGTATCGAGTTGGGTCTCGTGGGAGTCTCACCTGTTTGGGCTCGTCGCCGGCGTAGCTGCGGCCTTTGTGATTGCGACGCCTGCCAGCGAACGCGATCCCGGCTGATTCCGTTGTCTGCTGGAACCCATTAACCTTGGTACATGCCGAGCCATTTGGGGGTTTTGTGAAGAAGTTGTTCATCGGGATGATCTTGCTTGGGGTGCTCGTTGCTATCGGCATCAAGACGGGCGTGATCCAGATCGACCATCCCATAGATGCATAATGTCGGGCCCATCGAGGTTGTCGATTACCACACGGCAGGCGAGCCGTTTCGTATCGTCGTTTCGAAGGAACCCCAACTTGTAGGCGAAACCGCGCTCGAACGGCGGTCGTATGCGATCGAGCACGCCGACGAGATCCGTCAGCTCCTCGTCAACGAGCCGCGGGGTCACGCTGATATGTATGGATGCTTTATCACCCCTCCTGACGATGCCGATGGCGACCTTGGTGTGGTGTTCTTCCACAAAGATGGGTTCAGCACGGCCTGCGGGCACGGGATAATCGCGCTGGTGACTTGGGCGCTGGAGTCCGGTCGGGTTCCCGGGTCGGGCGACCGGGGCCGCATCGTCATTGATGCTCCCTCTGGTCGGCTCGAAGCCAATGCAGAACTGGCCGGAGGGCGCGTCGCGTCGGTTTCCTTCCTCAATGTGCCGAGCTATGTCAGTGGCCGGCAGATCCCGCTGCGGCTTGCAAAAGGAGTTGTCGGGATCGATGTGTCCTATGGCGGTGCGTACTACGCCTCGGTGAACGTTTCTGAACTCGATTTGAGCGTCGAGCCCGCAAATATGGCGAGATTCATCGAGTTGGGGCGCGAGATCAAGGGGGTTCTCGAAGGCAATGAAGCTGTGGACCACCCGACCGATTCGCGCCTGTCGGGTCTCTACGGAACGATCTTCTATGAGGACTTTCCTCACGCCGGCCCCGGCCTCCATCAGCGGAACGTCACCGTCTTTGCCGATGGAGAAGTCGACCGATCCCCTTGTGGCAGTGGCACATCCGCCCGTTTAGCGATTCTTGATTCGCGGGCGCAGTTGGATAGGGGTGAGACCCTGATCCACGAGAGCATCATTGGCACCAGGTTCACGGCAAGGGTGGTCGGAGATGACTCCGTGGCCGGCTTGCATGGGGTCCGAACCGAGGTGAGGGGGAGTGCTTATCGGACGGGGGAGACAACGTTCCTGCTCGACGAACACGATCCAATCGGCCTAGGTTTCCAACTCCGGTAGCCGCAATGGATGGAGTGGAGTTCAATGGCATCGAACTCCCAAGCCGATTGCATCGGCCGCCCCTGGAGCCCGATTTCATCGGACTCCCCAGCTGATTTCGTCAGCCTTTTGCGTTTATGCACCAACACTCTCTATAATCCCGCACCGGTTTTCCCGACGGATTCCCACTTACCCTGAGGCGTCTCGGCGCTGTTGTGAGTGGAGCAATCCCACAAAGGGGTCGGCGGCCCCCGCTTTTTGCGGTGGCGCCGATTTTTGTCTGTAAGTACCCGCTCCCATAAAGGGGGTCGGGGTGCGCCGAAGAGAGAAGAGAAGGCACTGTGCCGACTGTGCAGCAACTGATTCGACAAGGCCGTAAGCCAAAGCCGAAGAAGACCAAGACCCTCGGTCTCGCTGGCTCGCCGCAAAGGCGAGGCGTGTGCACGCGCGTCTATACCGTGACGCCCAAGAAGCCGAACTCTGCGCTGCGCAAGGTCGCTCGCGTTCGCCTTACCTCTCAGATGGAGATCACGGCGTATATCCCGGGTGAGGGCCACAACCTCCAGGAGCACAGCATCGTGCTGGTTCGTGGTGGTCGTGTGAAGGACCTTCCCGGTGTGCGCTACAAGGTCATTCGGGGAGCGCTTGATGCGGCCGGCGTTGATGGTCGCAGGCAATCCCGTTCCCGCTACGGCACGAAGAAGGATTCCTAGGTGCACTCCCACGAAACACTCGACGGCGCCTCACCGGCCATCAACGCCCCTGCCGGCGTCCTCCTCCTCGACGCATTTCGTTCAATGCGCCCTCGTCGTGCGTCCTTGTCAGGGACGCCGATGACTCGGCGATCCGTCCACCAGAGTTCCGAGGGAGTGCACTAATGCGCAGAGCCCCAGCTGAAGTTCGTAAGATCGAGCCAGATCCGGTTTACCGGAGCGTTCTCGTCAGCCAGGTGATCAACAAGGTCCTCTGGCGTGGCAAGAAGGGTGCGGCCCGCCGCATCGTCTATGGCGCCCTCGAGACCGTGCAGAAGCGCACCGGAGATGATCCGGTCAAGGTGCTGAAGCGTGCGGTCGACAACATCCGGCCTTCGGTCGAGGTTCGTTCCCGCCGCGTTGGCGGTTCGTCCTATCAGGTCCCCGTAGAGGTACGGCCCCGTCGTGCCCAGACCCTGGCCGTCCGCTGGCTTGTCGAGTTTGCCCGCAAGCGCAAAGAAAACACAATGTCGGCGCGTCTCGCCAACGAGATCCTCGACGCCTCCAACCGCACCGGCTCAGCTGTGAAGCGCCGGGAAGATGTCCACAAGATGGCGGAATCCAACAAGGCTTTCGCCCACTACCGCTGGTAAAGAAATCATGGCACGCACCATCTCCCTAGAGAAGATCCGCAACATCGGGATCATGGCCCACATTGATGCTGGGAAGACCACGACGACCGAGCGAATCCTCTATTACACAGGCCGCACCTACAAGATGGGTGAGGTCCATGAAGGCGCGGCCGTCATGGATTGGATGGAGCAAGAGCAAGAGCGTGGGATCACCATCACCTCTGCCGCGACGACCGCCTCCTGGGACGGTCATGTTGTCAATATCATCGACACCCCCGGCCACGTCGACTTCACTGTCGAGGTCGAGCGTTCGCTGCGTGTTCTCGATGGAGCGGTTGCCGTATTCGATGCTGTATCCGGTGTCGAGCCACAATCCGAAACCGTGTGGCGTCAGGCCGACAAGTACGGCGTTCCCCGCATCTGCTTCATCAACAAGATGGACCGGATCGGTGCCGACTTCTATGCCGCCGTCGACTCGATCGTGGAACGTCTCGGTGGCAACCCCGTCGTGATCCAGGTCCCGATGGGTGCCGAAGCCGACTTCCACGGTGTCATCGATCTCGTTGAGATGAATGCAATCGTTTGGCACGATGACGAGGGCAAGGAACGAGAGATCGTCTCCATCCCCGAGGCATACGCAGAGATTGCCGACGAGTGGCATCACAAGATGCTCGACATCGTTGCGTCTGAGGACGAAGTGCTTCTCGACAAGTATCTCGAGGAAGCCGATCTTGATCCCGAAGAGATTCGCCAGGTCATCCGTAAGGGCACCGTGAACCGTGACTTCGTCCCTGTGATGTGTGGGTCTGCGTTCAAGAATAAGGGTGTGCAGCCGCTGCTCGACGCAGTTGTTGCCTATCTCCCCAGCCCGCTTGACACACCTCCGATGGAGGGCTTCAAGCCGGGTAAGGAAGACGAGCCACTGTTCCGCAAAGCAGATGACACTGAGCCATTCAGCGCCCTTGCTTTCAAGATCATGTCTGACCCGTATGTCGGCAAGCTGACTTATTTCCGGGTCTACTCCGGCACTGCCGCCAAGGGCGACGCCGTTGTCAACACCACGGACCGCAAGAAGGAACGTTTCGGGCGTTTGTTGCGCATGCACGCTGCATCGCAAGAGGACATCACCGAGATTCACACTGGTGACATCGTCGCCGCGGTCGGGCTCAAGCACACCAGAACTGGTGACACGCTGACCGATCCGTCGGCTCCCATCCAGCTCGAGTCGATGACATTCCCCGCCCCGGTTATCGCTGTGGCCATCGAGCCAAAGACGAAGGGCGACCAGGACAAGCTGGGCAATGCTCTTACGAGGCTATCCGAGGAGGACCCCACTTTCCGGGTGCAGTCCGACGAGGAGACTGGTCAGACAATCATCAGTGGAATGGGCGAGCTTCATCTCGAAATCATCGTTTCCAGACTCCTCCGCGAGTTCAAGGTGGACGCCAATGTCGGCCGTCCTCAGGTCGCCTACCGCGAGACCATCAAGAAGGAAATCAAGGACTTCAAACTCCGTCTCAAGCGCCAGACCGGTGGATCAGGAATGTTCGCCGAGATCGTCGTGTCGCTGGAGCCGCAGAAGCCGGGTGTCGGCTTCGAGTTTGTTGACAAGGTCAAAGGTGGCAAGGTGCCACGTGAGTACATACCCGCCGTGGAGAAGGGTCTTCGTGACGCTCTCGACGGTGGTGTATTGGCGGGATATCCCCTCGTCGATCTGAAAGCCACACTCACCGATGGCAATGCCCATGCGGTGGACTCCTCGGAGATGGCTTTCCGTATCGCAGGCTCTATGGCTCTAAAGGATGCCGCCAAGCAAGCTGGAGTGAAGCTCCTCGAACCAGTTATGGAACTCGAGGTCGTCACGCCAGAAGAGAACATGGGTGACGTCATCGGCGACCTTTCCTCACGACGAGGCAAGGTTGAAGCGATGGACAGCCGCGGCAACGCCCGCGTCGTTACCGCACTCGTGCCTCTAGCGGAAATGTTTGGATACGCAACGGACCTGAGGTCACGTACCCAGGGCCGGGCGAATTACAGCATGCAGTTCCATTCGTATCAGGAAGTTCCGACCGAGGCCGCACGCGAAATCGTGGCCAAGGTCCGGGGCGAGTAACTAGGAGAAGCAGGGATGGCTAAGGCGAAGTTTGAGCGGACGAAGCCGCATGTGAATATTGGGACGATGGGTCATATTGATCATGGTAAGACCACGTTGACTGCTGCTATTACGAAGGTTTTGGCGGAGGCGGGTTCGGGGGCTACTGAGTTCAC
>JAAETI010000514.1 GCA_024228555.1 bacterium
CTCGCCGGCGAGGCGATCGGTGGTGAACAGCAGGTCGGACACAGCGTCCGTGCACAGCCGGTTAATCTCTTCCGGCATGGACATGTCCCTCGACCGGAGGCCGGCCTCGACGTGCGCAACCCGGATGCCGAGTTTCTTTGCCGTGATGGCGCAGGCCAGGGTCGAATTCACATCACCTACCACAATGACGCAGTCGGGCTGCTGCTCCAAACAGATCTGCTCGAATGCCTTCCATGATGCGAGCGGTCTGTACGGCGTGACTTCCCGAGCCCACCTCTAGGTTGACGTCCGGTTCGGGGATGCCCAAGTCTTGGAAAAAGTCCGCCGACATTTGCCTGCTGTAATGCTGGCCCGTGTGGATCAGTTGGACATCGATATCCCGGCCATCGCGCCGGCGAGCTTCGAACGCATCGTGAATGGGAGCAATTTTCATGAAGTTGGGACGCGCTCCCGCAACCAAGGTAAACCTCGTAGCCATCGAATTTAGCTTAGCGGGTTGCACGGGTGAGGGGCGATCGCTGGAGAGGATGGCTGCGGGATGCTCTTGAGGCGGAGCTTCCAGGCACTCCAGAGAGCTTGCAGATGATGCGAAGTTCTTTGTTCGGTCGGCCCGTCCCAGTGACGGCGCGAATGTGCTTCCCAGCTAACTTGCTGAAAATGAGATGTTTAAAGTCCCAACTGGCCAGGTTGATGCCTGCCCGTAGGGAGATCCGAGCCCCAGGTCGCGCTGCTGGTTCACCTCCAGCATCGCCGGGATGGCGAAGCCGAGGAAACCGACCATTTGTCACCCAGCTTCCCTGGTTGGCCGAATACCACTCGGTGGTGGCGCGATGTGCGTTTGAAACGGAGTTTCCAGACACGCCAGATTGCTTCGAGTATGATGCGAGGGTCCATTTTCGTGCATGTTCGTGGCAAGGCGCACGCAATGACTGGCCAGTTTGCTGAGAATCAGTCGTTTGAAGTCGCAGTTGACTACGTTGATGCCCCGCAACTCTTCCCGGCAAGCTTTGAGCGTGCGGCCATCGGCCCAGGTGCCACCCAACCCGGGAATGGAACGGTAGCTGTCGTCTTCAAGGATCTCCCATGCGGCCTGATCCATGGCATCTCCTGCACTGAGAATCGAGAATAACGCCCTACCGAACATTTCCATGGCACTTTCTTGCCTTTCACGCAATCTTTCTTCGATTTCCACTCAGTGTGGATACGCGAAGAAACGATGTAGTATTTGCAGGACGTGCAGCCAAGCCTGCAGATTGACCGTCGCCGTCAAGCGCACGGTGTCTTGGAGGGGGCATATCTCGTGGCAACGAAGAAACAGAACCGAAGCAGGGCGGCCAACGGCCGCTTCGCTCAGGGCAAGAGTGGAAATCCGGCTGGCCGGCCGAAGGGCAGCCGAAACAAGACGACTCTGGCGGCCCAGGCATTGCTCGAAGGCCAGGCGGAAAAGCTGACGCAGAAGGCGATTGATCGGGCCTTGGACGGGGATTCAGTGGCCCTGCGGCTTTGCATGGAGCGGATCGTCCCCATTCAAAGGGAGCGGACCATTCAGTTTGACCTCCCAAAACTCGACGGTTTGAGGGATCTGACCGAAGCGTTCCGGAATATTCTGGCTGCGGTGGCCGAAGGGATCGTCGCTCCCGTGGAAGCGGAAAAGCTCGCCTCCATCATTCAGGTCTACCGGGACACCATCCATTCCGAGGAACTCGAACAGCGGGTGGAGAAGCTCGAGCAGCAGGAAGATGAAGTGCTCAAAGCATTCCGGAAATGGCAATAGGAAACCTGGAAAGAAGGATCCGCCGGCTCGAGCAAGAGGTCTTCATGACCGATCCGGGAAACATGTTGACTTACAAGCAGTTCCAGTGGATAGTGTGGAACGCAGAGCAGAAGTGCATTGAGGCTGGACTCGAGGTTGAGAATCCTAAGCCCATGCCCGGCCCCATTCCCCCTCCTCTGAGGATGATCGAGGAGTGGAGAGAGCGTTTCTTTAGGAATCCAGATGTCCTGACGTAGGGGTCTCAACACCTTGAAACTACGGGGTGGCGTCGACTGAGCTCTCGGACCAATACCTGTCCGCTTTTTCGCGGGATGAGCGCATAACCTCCGAAGGATCAGCGTAGTAGCCGAAGCAGGTTCGGACTCATTGCTGGCCGCTGAGGCTGGTGTGGTAAACCCAGTTCATGAGCGCACAACTGGCTTTAGCGTTGCCAGCGCCGCCGTCATCATCGGAAACCGTCGTCATCAACTCACGCTGTCGGCTGGCCCAGGAGGGGGACCAGCGAGTGGTCGTGGTCGCCGGCCTGCCGGTCCATCATTACAGCGGAGACGATCTGGTCGCCGCAGCCTACGCGATGGTGTTCTTGGTCGACTCGGGGTTTGCTCAGCAGAACGAGGTGGCCCGGGCCTTTGGTGTGTCAACCCGCTCCGTGCGTCGCCATCAGCAGCGCTACGCAGAGGGGGGCATGGCGGCGCTGGCGACGCGGTCCGGTTGGCGGCCGGGCCGGAGGCGAATCGCGGTCAGGCGCTTGCAGTGGATCCAACGGCTGAAAGCTGATGGGCTGAACAACTGCGAGATCGCCCGGCGGTTGGGGGTGACCGAGAAAGCGATTCGCAAGCTGGTCGCCCCCGCCGCTGTTCCCTGCCAAGGCACGCTGCCGCTGTCAGCGGACGAAGCCGCACCGCTCGCCGCCGGGCCGGTTCCCACGACCGATGACCCGCCGGTCAGCGTGACGCGGCCAGAAGGGGAAGCGCCGCTTCCACCGCAGCCTCCGGCTGAGACTGCTGCCGCCCCAGCGGGGCGGGGCGAGGAATCGACCGCCGAGGAGGAGGAGGACGAGGAGTCGGCGCCGCTGAGCCTCGACCACGACCCGAGCAATCGCGTCTTCGATCGCCTGTTGGCCTGCATGGGACTGCTCGATGACGCCGCCCCGGTTTTCAGCGAGGCGACCGCCGTGGCTGGAGCGGGCGTGATGTTCGCCATCCCACTGTTAGTACAAAGCGGCATCTTTCGCATCGCCAGGAAGGTCTATGGCGACATCGGCCCGGCCTTCTACGGCCTGCGCACCACGCTGTTGACGCTGCTGCTGATGGCGCTGTCGCGCATCCGGCGTCCCGAGTCGCTCAAGGAGCACGACCCGGTGACGTTGGGACGCATCCTGGGGCTCGACCGGGCGCCGGAGGTCAAGACCGTCCGACGCAAGCTGACCCGGCTGGCCAGCTACCACCAGGCCGAGTGTCTCGGCGCCGAACTGGCGCGTCTGCGGGTCGCCGAACGCGGCCGGATGATGGGCTTCCTCTACATCGATGGTCACGTGCGCGTGTATCACGGCCAGCGCACCATCCCCAAGGCCCACGTCGCCCGCATGCGGTTGTCGATGCCCGCCACCACCGACTACTGGGTCAACGATCAGCGAGGGGACCCGTTGTTCGTCATGACGGCCCCAGCCAACGCCGGCATGGTGAAGATGTTGCCGGAGATCCTCGGGCAGCTACGCCAACTCGTCGGTGAGAGAGGCCTGACGATCGTCTTCGATCGCGGCGGCTGGAGCCCGACGTTGTTCCGTGAGCTGATCAAGGACGGCTTCGATATTGTCTTCGGCTTGACCGCCTCACTTATCGTAAGGGCAGGAGCCGTGGTATCAACGAGAAGCGGTTCGTCCGGCGACGCGCCAAGCTGGACGGCCGCTGGGTAAGCTACCGGCTCCACGATCAAAACGTGCGGTTTCTGAAAGGCAAGCTGCGCTTGCGCCAGGTCACCCGGCTCAGCGACAACGGCCACCAGACGCAGGTGTTGACCAGCCGCTGGGACCTGTGCGACATCGAAGTCGCCTACCGGATGTTCGAGCGCTGGCGTCAGGAGAACTTCTTCAAGTACATGCGCGAGGAGTTCCTTCTCGACGCCCTGTCGGACTACCAGGTCGAGCCGGATGATCCCACCCGCACGGTCCCCAATCCACAGCGCCGCGTCCTGAACAAGCAGATCCATTCGGCCAGAGCGGAACTGGCCAAGTTGGAGCAGGCTTACGGCGCCGCCGCCATCGACAACCCCGAACAGCGCCGCCCGACCATGCGCGGGTTCAAGACCGCGCACGGAAAGCTGGGCAACCAGCTCCGCGCCGCCCGACGGCGGCTGGCGGACTTGCTCGCCCGGCGGCGAGCCTTGCCCCGGCGCGTCGAAGTTCGCGATACCAGCAACGACGCCATCATCAAGCTCGCCACCGAGCGGAAGCATCTGACCAACCTCATCAAGATGGTGGCCTACCAGGCGGAAAGTGACCTGCTCGCACTGCTACGCCCTCACTACGCCCGGGCCGGCCAGGAAGGCAGGACGCTGTTGCACGAGTTGTTCGCCGCATCCGCCGACATTCAGGTCACCGACGACGAGCTGCGCGTAACCCTGGCCCCTCTCAGCTCCCCCCATCGCACCCTCGCCGCAGAAGCCCTGGGCGAACTGCTTAACGACACCGCCACGACTTTCCCTGGTTCCAAACTCCGGCTGCGGTTCGCTGTCCATCCACCACCCCGCATCGGCCTCGCCTTCCCCGGACCGGCCGCTTCTCGCCAGCCCGATACCTCCACTCCGGCTCCCTGACCGGACATTTCACCAGCCACCTGTGTCAGGAGTTCTGGAGTCAGGCTGGATACCTGGTGCGGGCCGGGCCGGCCGGCAGCCGAAGCTGGACGACAAGCAACTGGCGCTGGTGGACGAGGCACTGCGGCAAGGAGCCCGCAC
>JAAETI010000515.1 GCA_024228555.1 bacterium
CAAAGCTGCCGATGAGGGTGCCTCCATAGGCAACCCCCCAACCTGCAATACTGATTTCGCCAGCGCCATAGCCCTGATTGCGAATGGCAAGTATGTCTTCCACCACGTCACTGCCAGCAGCAAACGAGACGGTCAGCGTGCCGGTGTCAAAGTCTGTGGAGTCGGCATCGGCCACGACCACATCCGACCCCTGTTCGATCACTACCGCGCGATCACCTTCCGAATAGGCCAGCGCATCGCCGGTAAGATTGGTGATGGTCGGGGCGTAGATGCGCGTGTCACCAGTAATAGTCCACCCATCATCATCGATCAGGGACTGGCGGTCGGCAGCGGACAGGCTGTATTGCAGACCGTTCGCACCCAGCGTCACGCCGCTTTGCACGGTTTGTGCAGCCCAGCCCGCCAGGGCTGCATCATAGTTGCCGATCGAGAGGCTGGTGTTGTCAAGCATGCTTGCCATAGTGGTGACATTCGATACCTCCCACCCGCCGAGATCCTGGTTGAACGCGGGGGCGTTGCTGAACATGCCACCCATGTTGGTGACGTTCGAGGTGTCCCAGG
>JAAETI010000516.1 GCA_024228555.1 bacterium
ATCCCCGAGTTCGTCAAGCTCTACCACCGGATCAACAAACATCGGACCGGGATCGAAGCCTCCGTGACACATGGTCTGTCGAACGGGCTCACCGAGAGCGTCAACACGAAACTGCGGTTGCTCACCCGAATCGCCTACGGACTCAAATCCACAGACAACCTCATCGCCCTATGCCTCCTCGACCGGGGCGGCTACTGCCCACCCCTCCCAGGCCGCCCATGACCCACGGATTGGGGCGGAGAGCCCATTTTCCAGTCTGAGGAAGAGGTTTTCGAGGAACTTGTAGCGGATATTCCGTGGAAGGCATGGTCGGAGCGCCGTGCTGAGCACGGTCTTCCGCCGCTGCGCAGCGAGGGTTTGAGTCTTGAGGACGCTGTTGGTGTTCTGGCGCGTGAGGCGAGGTTCGACATGCCGTTGCTTGAAGGTGAGGTCGCAGAGTATGAGCGGTGGCAGGACGATCGCGAGCGGCTGTTGGAGGAGCACGCAGAACTTGCTGAGAATGATGCTTACCTGACGGCACGGATCGATGAGCAGGCCCTTTCGCTGGAGGTCTGGATGCGCGATGACTGGTCAGGGGTTGTGGGCGATGGTGTCAAGATTCACGCGACAACGTTCAGTCGCAGTGATGTGAACCCGCTTGTCGAAGCGTTCCAGGAGCTTCCTGATCGAGCGTTTGGGCCAGCGACTGTGATCGACGCGATTCGGGTCGGTGCTTTCGGTGTCCGAGTCGAGTTGTCGTCCTCCGATGGCGTCGATACAGCGAGGCAGGCTGCCCTTGACGGGGCGGTGGTTGTCGCTGAGGCACGACGTTCCGCGAGCCAAGCCCCCAGCCGAGCGGACCGCACTGGTGGTGTTCCTGTGGAGCTGAGCGTTGTCGATCACCGGCCTGTGGTCGAGGCATATTGTCTCAGCCGGAATCGTTGCCCAAATGTTCAGGGTGGTATGCGCGACTACTCGGCAGACGCGTGCTCGTCGGGTTTCGTGCTTCGTAATGGCAACAATCGGGCAATCTCAACTGCTGGCCATTGCGCGGATATGCAGGCCGAAGCCGAGTTCGGATTGATCGGTCCGGACACCGTCACTTCCGGTAACCAATCACACGCACCGACGTACACTTCGGCTCGGCCCCCCCGAGATGACGGCTTTCATGACATTTGGGCGACGGAGAACGCTGACAGCGACTCACTCGTACCGACCTACTTCCGGGACCAAAACTATGGGAACCGCCCTGTCACGGGACTGAGCATCAGCCCGCCACAAGGCCTTGAGGTCTGTGTTTCCGCACGGAGGAGGCTTGAGCAGAGGTGCGGCATCATTACCGATGCCGCCTTCAGTAACGCCGACACGTTCGGGTGGCTCGAGATCGACTTCGCCCACAACGGAAACCAAATTGGCCCCACCAATGGCGACTCGGGCGGCTCAGTCACAGAGAGGAACAACTCCAGCAGAGCTGTCGCGACTGTCGCAAACATAGGCGATCCGCCGCTCGCTACCTTCGGCTCGCGGTGGGGATTCTTTCCTCGGGCTGACCGGATTGCGTTGCACTACGGAGGGTGGAGTGTGCGCACCGGCAACTTCACCACCACACTTCGCGAGAGCTTCATTGCTGGGCTCTACCAGACCGCGCTCCAGCGGCGCGCGAATGTGGGCGAGATCAACGGGTGGGTTGGCCAGTACTCGTCTGGTTCCTGTAGCTCGAATGCGAAGTTTCAGATCGAGTTCTTCATGAAATCGCCTGAACTGCGCGATGGTGTGCCGTTGACCTCGTTGTCTGCGGCTCAGCGACGAGTTCGCCGCCTGTACTGGACCGCCTTCGGTCGAGCAGCCGATCCGGGAGGACTCTCATACTGGGCGAACCGTGTCCATAACGCCTCGGACCGCGAGGCCGAATGGACTTGGGTCGTTGACTACTTCAAGAACGGGTCCGAGACCAATGTGCGGGTGATCTCCCGTCGAAACCAAGAATGGGGACCATGTTCGTGAACAGTGTCTTAGTTGCACTTGTGGTGCTCGTCGCTGGCTGCACGTCGAACGGTGACGATCCGAGTGCGAGCACCGCAAGCCAGGCGCCCTCACCAACGTCGACACTCGGCGACGCCGCTGCTACGGCATGGGGTCACAAGTACGTCCTCGGTGAGGCTGTCGTGGACGGCACCCTGTGGTCACCCGAGGGAGGACGCGAACTGAGAGTCGAGATGCGTTCCGGTCTTTCGATGCAGTGGGGACTTGGCTGCAACAAAGCCCACAGCGTCCGTGCGAACGAACAACCAGCAATCATCGACCAGCGCGTGAGCAGGGAGGCCGCCGATTGTGGCGAGGTGATCACGGCCGAGGAGGCGATCGTCAACGCGTTCATGGCCGAACGGCTCACCGTGTCAGTGCATGACGACGGGAGGGTTGACCTGGTGTCGACTGAGTCTGGCGACTCAATGACACTCGTACGGTTCGAGTGGGAGACGCTCTCGCAGTAGACTGGTTAACCCGACATTGAATCGCGCACTAGGATCTCACGTACGCGGGGAGTTCGAAAGACATCGCATGACTTCCGCCAAATCTGACCAGGGGTGTATCACCCCTGGTCAGTTGCCGTTTTGGGGTGTGCGGTCGGGGTGGGGCGTTTGTCGCTCTTTCGAACCCCAGTCGGTAGATCGTTGATGGTGTCACGGGCACGACGACTTCGTGAGTCGCTGCAGGTGCGATTTGTAGTCGGTACAGCTCAGGGGCCGCCTGCTATGGCGCCGCCGATCGACTGTTGAGTCCGCATCAGCGACCCTTCGTCCAGAAGAGATTGTCGGAGAGCAGAAAGGCCGAGTACAGATCGGGACCAAGCGCAGCCGCGAAGGTCACGGGGACGAAACGACCGTCCTGTTCAATTTCTCCTGGTCTGAGCTCGTCCAACCATTGCGCACGGTAGGTCGACCGTCGAGGATCATGCGTACGAGCGCGGCGTTCTGCGCCGCGATCTCGCTGTCGCGATGGAGGTAGACGAGCGTGACGAGATGCGGATCGCCGTCTGATCCCGGCGCCCAGCTAGAGCCAATCGCCGCTGTCGGCCTGCTCGATCCTCAGCCCACAACTGAGGCTCACCCCGTTGGGCCGGTCGTCTGGTGTGCAGAATCGGGCCCCGTCAACCTCCGTCAGTACCGCGTTGCTTGCTCTCGGCGAACTCCCGAAGGCGCTGCGCTTCGCCCTCAGAAACGATCTTTCCGTTCTTCCACTCCTCGATGAGTCGGAACGCCGCCCTCGGATCCTGTTCCACAAGGCGCACGACCAGGTGCTCGGCTCGACGGTCCATGACGAGTTGGAGAAACTCATTCGACTCGCCGGACCGATCGATCAGCATCACAGGGGCATACCCAACCCACCGCGTCCTCTTAGC
>JAAETI010000517.1 GCA_024228555.1 bacterium
GGACAGAACACGAACCGACCATCTCGAGTTTGCGAAGCAAAGTCGCAAGGAACGCCATCGGCGTTCCCGTGGGCCTAACAGGACAGAACACGAACCGACCATCTCGAGTTTGCGAAGCAAAGTCGCAAGGAACGCCATCGGCGTTCCCGTGGGCCCGGCAGGACTCGAACCTGCGACCTACGGATTATGAGTCCGCTGCTCTAACCAACTGAGCTACGAGCCCGCGATGAAATGTGATCCTACAACAGGACGAGCAACGGACTGCGTTCGGCTCGGAGATTGCTTCGAACCGCCACTCGCACCACAAGACAACCACCAGCCCTGCGACAAGACCCATTCGGCTTGGAGTCGCACCGCCAACCCTTCGAAATACCTTGACAAGCTGGTCAACATATCGTACTGTTCGAAATGTATCGAACGCTATCAAGGAAGTAGCATGAGTGCGGACGCACCGAAAGTACAGGACTTCACGACAGCGGAGCAGACACTCTCGGTCGCCGTCGAAGCATCGTCGGTATATGAGACATTGCTCAGTCTGTTTGTGTGGGGTAACAAGGATGAGTCTGGCGAGTATGAGTCGGGTTCGACGTTCTTCGAACAGTTAGAAGCGGACGTCAAAGAATCTGCTGCCGATGAACTAGCCGCAATGGTGGGTGCGGGCGAGATATGGCTTCCTTTGATCGGTCTTGCGCACAGCACAGGCGAAATGGGGTCGATGACCCGTTTCATCGAGCACCTCGAGGTCATGGATGTTGTTGCGCTTCGACAGATCATGATCGGCGGAGCGTGTGCTCACTATGACCTGTCGCAAGAGGACGCAGATGCCGCAGCCGCAAGTGATCCAGACGCAATCGAGAGAGTCGTTGCCCTCAAGCACGTCTCGGCGGGCCTGGAGAGCTTGATCAGAGTACCGGCCAGGGAGACCAGGTCTCGGGTCGTTGCCTTGTTGACCGCTGTGAATGAAGCCCTGGGTGCCTCCATCTCCGAATCACTCCCCGCCCTGCGCAGGGATGCCGACGAGAAGCGTGCATTGGCCCGATCGAAGGACGCACCAAAGCTGGTCGAAACGGCAACCAACGGCGTGACCTTCAAGCCGCAGCCACACATCACCGGGGTAGTGCTGATACCTAGCAAGATCATCCGCCCTTGGACCGTGATCATTGAGCACGAAGGCTTGCGCATCTTCGCCTACTCTGTAGCCGACGAACACTTGCTGGCCGATCCCGACGCTCCCCCGTCCTACCTCGTAGATCTGTACAAGGCACTGGGCGACGAGCGACGCCTCCGCATGCTGTCGATCCTGAGCGAAGGTGACGCCGGCTTGATGGATATCGCAGAACGGGTCGACCTGGCAAAGTCGACGACGCACCACCATCTCCGCATCCTGCGCAGCGCCGGCCTAGTCCGTGTGACGGTCGGCGAGAACAAGTCGTACAGCCTACGACGCGATGGCGTGCCCGAAGCGGCCCGCCTCCTCGAAGCCTACCTCACAACACCGGCCGAGGCCTCCTCAGCCACGACACCAGAACCAGCAAGGAGCTGACATGCAAAGCCCTTATTACCTCGATCTAGCCAAGACACTCTCCGATGAGCACCTACGAGATCATGGTCACCGCGCTCCCGCAAAAACGCCACGCGCTGCCAGGCCAGGCCACGGCACCCGGAAGCGAGTGGGTCATGCCCTCATTGCACTGGGACAACGGCTCGCACCCCCTGAGGTTCAACTCACCACCAGTACCGGACCTCCCTGCTGACAAGACCCAAGCCAGCCCGATCGACCGGCGTTACGTTGCCTCGACGCCGGTCGATTCGCGTCCGGTGAAACGTCTACCTCACCCCGCGCCAACGACGGGAACCCATGCGACCAACTAGGTTTGCTGCATGAAGGTCCTTGTTACCGGCGCCACCGGATACATAGGTGGCCGACTGGTTCCTCGGCTCATCGAGAGCGGTCACGAGGTTCGCTGCATGAGCCGCGACCCGGAGCAACTCACCCTTGACCCATGGCGAGATCGGGTTGAGGTAGTTGCGGCTGACGCCTTCGATCCGGACAGTCTCGACCGAGCCCTGGATGGGTGCGAGGCAGCGTACTTCCTGATCCACGCCATGAAGGGCTCGCCAAAGGCGTTCGCCGAACAAGGCCGTCTCGCTGCCGCCAACTTCCGAGATGCTGCCGATCGAGCCGGCCTCCGCCAAATCATCTATCTCGGCGGGCTGGGTTCGGAAGACGATGAGCTGTCCGAACATCTCGCCAGCCGTCAGGAGGTCGGACGGGTCCTCGCCAAGGGCAAGACACCCGTCATCGAGCTGCGTGCCGCCGTGATCATCGGGTCCGGATCCATGTCGTTTGAGATGATCCGCCACCTCACCGAGGTGCTCCCCGTGATGATGACGCCCCGTTGGGTCGAGACTGAGTGCCAACCAATTGCAGTCCGCAACGTGCTCGAGATCCTGGTCTCCCAGCTTGACGATCTCGAGCCCGCCGACCGTATCTACGACATCGGCGGCCCTGAGATTCTCACCTACGAGGAGATGATGAGGATCTATGCGGAGGTTGCCGGCCTGCGGAAACGGCTGGTGATCCCTCTTCCCATCTTCAGCTCACGACTGTCGGCTCCGTTTGTTGGACTCCTGACACCGCTTCCCGTCGAGGTAGCCCGGCCGCTGATCGAGAGCGTCCGCAACGACGTTGTGGTGCAGCGCCCCTCTCCCCCTGACGTCGACCCTGGCAGCCTTCTGCCCTATCGGGAAGCCCTGCAACGAGCCCTCTACAGCATCTCTCGGTCCGACGTCGAGAGCCGTTGGTCCGATGCGTTGACGACACCGGGCGCACCGCTACCCGGTGACCCGGTGTGGGCGGGGGCGCTCATGCAAACCGATCGCCGGAGTGCAGACTCAGAAGCACCAACGGAGGACTTGTTCTGGGCCGTCACCCGGATCGGCGGTGAAGTCGGTTACTACGCCATGAACTGGGCATGGCGAATTCGCGGATGGATCGACCAATTGATCGGTGGGGTCGGGCTGCGCAGGGGACGACGCGATCCGGTGGAGCTCCGTCCGGGAGAGTCACTGGACTTCTTCCGAGTCGCCGAGATTGAGCCGGACAAAGGGCGGTTGCTGCTGCAAGCCGAGATGAAGGTACCGGGCACGGCTTGGCTCGAGTGGTCTGCAGAGTGGGTTGAGGGCGGATCTCGTTTGGTACAGACCGCATGGTTCGTGCCCCGCGGTCTGCTGGGCCGTTTGTACTGGTGGATTCTGCTGCCGTTCCATGCACCGATATGGCGCTTGATGGTCTACCGGATGGCACGCACCGCCGAGCGTCGTGCCGAGATTTCGTAGCCGGGCAACGCTGATTAGGCGGAGCGCACGTCCATCTCACCGTGCATTGCAATCCGGTTCGGCTGTGCCTCGCGCATCAACCCAGCGATCGAAGGCTCGTCACTTTCATAACGGAAGAACACCCGCCACCCCTCGCCATACTCATGGTTGCCCAGCACCAGGCTGTGCATGTTGACGAACTCACGCGGGATCACAAACGCCGGCTCGGCCAGGTGCGCATCCCTGTTGCGATATGCAGCCGATACCGACTCCCCCACCGTCTCGTCGAACGTTCCCTGCTGCTTCGGCGTGTCACCTTCCGGCTGCCACCACCAGTAGACAGATGCACCCCGGAGCAACCGTGGCAACGAGCTCGCCGCAAACCGGGTTGGCGGACCGTAGTAGGCGACGTGGAGATCGTGTCCACCGGTAGCAACCAACAAGTCGCCACTGCTGTAGATCCGATCGACGAGGGTGCCGATCAGCTCCTGTGTGCGCTCATCGTCCGAGAAGGCCGAGTCCGCAACCTGCTCGGTGAGGAACTCCGAGTTGATCCACCCATCACCTTCTGGTGTTTCGACCTCAACCCATACCTCGCTCCGCACCATCGACCGAGCCCCGGTGGTGACGACGCCCCGCTCAGTGGGCGCAAAACGGAACTTCACCGGTTGGTGGCTACCTGGTTCGGTTCGGGCGGGGACACCTGCACCCGACAAGGCCATGACGATGTCGACCTGGCGACGTCCGATAAGAGGCAAGACCGTCGGTGTGCTCACGAACGCAAACTTGTTGCTCAAACCCAGATAGAGGGAGGCGAGCGCCAGCGCCAGCACGACAAACATTGGTACGCGCATGGCCTGGAACGTATCGAACATCGAACCGACCATTAGCTTGAGCCCGGTTAGCACTGGCGCCCCCTCGGGTGGTGCCGGAGGTGACCCGCCGTCGCCGTCCGACCCGCCATTGCCGAGGTCGTCGCCGACCAGCGATGGGACGCCGACGAGCTCCGCGGGAATCCTCACAAACACAGTCAGAGCCGACGAGTCCTTGGCACCTGACGGATCTGAGACGACAAATGTAAGCGGCGGCAGGTCTCGGACGACACCGACGAGGCCAATCTCGAAGAGACCGGGCTCCGGTTGGGTGACCGTGCCTTGCATGGGCGTTTCCAGAATGAACTCGAGATCAGAGTCATCGATGTCACTGACATGGGGACGCAGATCGACGATGAGCGTCTCCCCGGAATGGCCGGTGACTTCAACGTCGGTGGCGACAGGCGCATCGTTGATTGGAACCACGACTATCTCGATAACACTGGTAGCTCGGAGATCACCATCGCTGATGGTGTATGTGATGGTGTCCGATCCGTTCCAGTTCGGATCCGGAATGTAGATGAAGGCTCCGTCGAGGCTCCACTCCGTCGTGCCGTGCTGCGGATCGACAACACCCGCGACATAGATCGACTCGTTGTTGGGATCACTGTCATTGACGAGCGGATGGAACACGATCGAGGCGTCCTCATCAACGGTCACAAAATCGGTGGCCGCAAACGGAGCGAGGTTCTCCTCGATAACTATCACGACCGTGACCGGCTCGGAACGTCGCATCCCATCGTCGACCCGATAGGTAAATCTGTCGACATCAACGTCTTCACCGCGGCTGTTGTAAATGAACGAGCCGTCTGGGTTGAGCGTGAGTGAACCATGTGACGGCGGGCTGTCGATGACCGCAGCAATTGAGCGACCTTCAGGATCTTGGTCGTTGCCAAGAACTCCGGGAGCATCAATTGACACCACTCCCCCGCGCCTGGCGGTGTACGTGTCCGAGCGGCCGATCGGAGCCAGATTCGGGGTAATCGACACCGTCACGGTACCGGTCGCCACGGCCAGGCCATCGGATACGGTGAAGGTGAAGCTATCAGTGCCCGACGCCGCAGGGTCGGCGGTGTAGTCATATAGGCGTGGCCCACCAGTGAGTGAGCCCTGCAGCGGACCAGTGGCGATGCCAAAGGTGAGCGGATCCCCATCGGGATCTGCGCCATTGACAATGAGCGAAGTGGGTACTCCTGCCTCGGCAAAGACCACGACATCTACGGCCGTGGGAGGCCGATTGGTGTTGGAAATCGTCCACGGGAACGTAACGCTGTCCCGTTGCTGCGGACTGCCATCGTCAGTCACAGTCACAGTCACCGAATATGGCGACCCAATCGAGGCGTCGAACGGAGTGGTACCCGTGATGGCCCCGGAATCGGGATCGATCGACAGACCGGGCGGCAAACCAGTCGCTGAGTAGGTGAGGGAGCCCGCGGGGATGTCCGCATCGCTGGCAGAAACCTGCAGGTTGACTGCTTGATTCTCGGACGAGACCTGGCTTCCGGGGTTGACGACAATCGGCGCAACGTTCACCTCTGCGACGTTGATCTGGATACGTTGGGCGGCCGACCGGGCAGGCGACCCGCTGTCGGTGGCGATGATGTCAAAGAAGTAGGACCCGGGACCTTGGAACTCGGTTGGTGTCCAGCGGAATGTACCGCTCGCAGGGTCGATCGAGGCTCCGGCCGGTGCGGCGGCGAGGGAGAAGCTGACCGCATCGCCTTCGACGTCCGTTGTTGACACTTTGAATGTGACGGCGTCCCCCTCGTCGACGTCGAGCAAGGACGGGGCCGTGAGCATCGGAGCATCATTGACTGAGGTAACTGTCACGGTCACGGTGGCCGAATCGGTTCCACCGCGACCATCGCTGATTGTGTAGGTGAAGGAGTCCGGCCCGAAGTAGTTGAGATCGGGGACGTAGCTGATCCCGCCAGCATTGCCTGTGGTCGTTCCGTGAGCGGGTATCCCGATGCTCGCGATCGACAGCGGGTCGCCGTCGGGGTCGCTGTCGTTGGTCAGGACGAAGACGACTCGGCCTTCGTCCTCGAGGATTGTGATCGCATCCGCGTTAGCGAAGGGGGCCCGGTTGGTGTCCATGACGGTCCAGGTGAAGGTCGTCTGGCCAATCATGGCCGGCGACCCGCTGTCTGTTGCGGTCACGACTGTTGTGAACGGTGATGCTGCCGCGGCGTCGTAGCCGACTGTTCCCGAAATCAATCCCGTCACGGCATCAATTGCGAGCCCATCTGGTAGACCGGTTGCCGAGTAGCCGACGGTGTTGGCGGGCAAATCCACGTCGGTCACAGAGATCGCAAGAGCAACAACATCAGCCTCGGCACCGGACTGGTTACCAGGGTTGGCCACCACGGGAGGCGAATTGGCTTCGGCAACCGTGACCGTCACTGGCTGGGTTGCGTTGAGGCTGGGGTTCCCGTTGTCGACAACGACAACGTCGAAGGCAAATGCACCGGGTCCATCAATCTCCGTTGGCGTCCAGGAGAAGAGTCCGGTGGTGGGGTTGACCGTCGCCGTTGCCGGGGCACCTACCAAACTGTAGGTAAGGGTGTTTGCGGGCACGTCGGAATCGGAACCTGTTGCGTTGAATGTCAACACGCTGAGTTCGTCGACGATCTGGGGGCCGATAGCGCCGAGCGAAGGAGCGAGGTTCACTTCGCTTACCGTCACCGTCATGCTCTGTTGATCGGTCATGGCTGGGGTCCCGGAGTCGGTCACCACCACGTCAAAGGTGAACAAGCCAGGACCTTGCGTCTCGGTCGGAGTCCAGGTGAAGACCCCACTGACAGGATCAATCGCAGCGCCGCTGGGAGCGCCGGTGAGGGAGAACGCGAGCACATCGGCCGGGTCCGGATCCGTTGCAGTCGCAGTGAACGTCACGAAGGTGCCCTCAGGCGCGGCTCGGTCGGTGACCCCACCGATTGTCGGAGCAACGTTCATGACCGTTACGGTGCGCACCACCTGAGATGCCGGGTTACCGGCAGCGTCTGTCACGTCGTAGGTAACCGGATAGCTTCCTGCTGTGGTGGTGTTTACCGCAGATGCGTCGACTACGACCGACCCAGAAATGTCACCGTCATAGTTGTCTGACGCGGTCGCCCCCAACTCCGTGTACGTATCACCGACGTTGACTAGCTGTGGGTCGGCTCCGATGAGAGCGATAACCGGCGGCACCGAATCAACCACATTGACCGTACGAGTCACCTGGACCGCCGGGTTGCCCGCAGCGTCGCTGACGTCGTATGTAACAAGGTAGGTGCCGACGGTCGAGGTGTTGACGGCGGATGCATCAATGACGATGGACCCGGAGATGTCACCGTCGTAGGCGTCGAAAGCGGTAGCTCCGAGTTCCGCATATGCGCTTCCGGCCTCGACAGATTGTGGATTGGCGCCGACCAGCGTGATTATCGGAATTGTGGTGTCCACGACATTGACGGTCCGCACTCCGAATGCGGGGTTCCCGGAGCTGTCGACCACGTCGTAGGTGACCGCATAGCTGCCAACGGTGGTCGTGTTGACGGCCGAGGCATCGATCACGATCGATCCGGAAATGTCACCGTCGTGGGCATCGATGGCGGTTGCTCCGGCCTCGACATAGGACCCACCGACCTCGATCACCTGAGGGTTCGCTCCAACGAGAGCGAGCACAGGTGCCGTTGAGTCAACAACATCGACGACCCGCGTCACCTGGACTGCGGCATTGCCACTGGAGTCCGTCACGTCGTAAGTAACCGAGTAGCTGCCAATCGTCCCTGGGACCACACCAGATGCGTCGATGACGATGGCACCGGAAATGTCGCCGTCGTAGCTGTCGAGAGCCGCCGCCCCAAGCTCGGTGTAGGCCGCCCCGACCTCAATGGTCTGCGGATCCGCACCTAGGAGGGTGATCACCGGAACCGTCGTATCAACGACATCCACGGTTCGAGTGACCTGTGCAGCCGCGTTGCCGGCTGCGTCCGATACGTTGTAGGTCACCGAATAGCTTCCGACCACGCCGGGCACCACTGAGCTGGAGTCAACAACGATCAGACCAGTGATGTCGCCGTCGTAGTTGTCAGAAGCCGTTGCCCCAAGCTCGGAGTACCCCGACCCGACCTCGATCACCTGCGGATTCGCACCGTTGAGAGCAATCACCGGAACCGTCGTATCAACAACATCCACCGTTCGAGTTACCTCAATCGCCGGATTGCCCGAACTGTCGACAACGTTGTAGGTCACCGAGTAGCTGCCGACGACGCTGGTATCGACCCCCGTCGCATCGATGACGACTGAGCCGGAGATATCACCATCGCCGATGTCGAAGGCGGTCGCCCCAGCCTCCACGTACGGTGCGAGCACCTCAACGACCTGAGGGTTGGGCCCGACCAACGTGATCACCGGCGAGCCGGTATCAGTGACGTTGACTGTGCGGATGACCTCGGTTGCCACATTGCCGGTGGCGTCGGTGACGTTGTAGGTGACTGGGTAGCTACCGACTGCGCCCGGATTCACCGCGGAGGCGACAATCACAATCAGACCGGAAATATCACCATCGAGGTTGTCGACAGCGGTGGCGCCGAGCTCGGAGTAGCCATCCCCGACCTCGATTGACTGCGGGTTCGCTCCGACGAGAGTGATCACAGGCGCTGTCGTGTCGACGATGTTCACGGTGCGGGTGACCTGGACCGCCGGGTTACCTGCGGCGTCGGTGACGTCATAGGTGACCGCGTATGAACCGATGAGGGAAGTGTCAACGCTTATCGCATCGATCACGATCGAGCCGGAGATGTTTCCGTCGTAGCTATCGATCGCCATCGCCCCGAGTTCAACGTAGGGGTCGTGCACCTCGATGATTTGCGGGTTCGCGCCCGCCAGGGTGATGACCGGTGCGACGGTGTCGACAACATTGACCGTCCGGGTTACCTCGACGGCATCGTTGCCCTGTGAATCCGTCACGTTGTACGTGACGGCGTAGGCGCCAACCGTCGAGGTGTTGACACCAACGGTGTCAATCACGATCGAGCCGGAGATGTCGCCATCGATATTGTCCGACGCTGTCGCTCCCAGCTCGACGTAGCCACTGCCAACTTCGATGGTCTGTGGGTTCGCCCCCACCAGAGTGATGACGGGTGGCGTGGTATCGACTACGTTCACAGTCCTGGTGGCCACGGCAGCTGGATTGCCCTGACTATCGGTCACGTTGTACGTCACTGAATACCCGCCGATGACCCCGGTGTCGACGGCCGAGGCGTCAATCACGATCAGGCCCGAGATGTCACCGTCATAATTGTCAGAGGCCGTAGCCCCCAACTCGGAATACGCCGTGCCGACCTCGATGGTCTGCGGGTTCGCACCCACCAACGTGATCACAGGAACAGTGGTATCCACCACATCAACCGTGCGGGTCACCTGCACCGCCGGGTTACCCTGCGAGTCAGTGACGTCATACGTCACGCCGTACGATCCGACCACAGCCGTATTCACCGCCGAGGCGTCAATCACAATCGACCCAGTGATGTCACCGTCGTAGTTGTCGAGGGCGGTGGCCCCCAACTCGGAATACGCCGTGCCGACCTCGATGGTCTGCGGATTCGCACCAACCAACGTGATCACAGGAACAGTGGTATCGACAACATCAACAGTCCGCAAAACCTGCACCGCCGGGTTGCCTTCGGAATCGGTGACGTCATAGGTGACCGAATACGACCCAACGACGGCGGTGTTGACGGCTGACGAGTCAACCACGATCGAGCCAGAGATGTCACCGTCGTAGTTGTCGAGGGCGGTGGCCCCCAACTCCGTATACACCGTGCCGACCTCGATGGTCTGCGGATTCGCACCAACCAACGTGATCACCGGCACCGTCGTATCAACAACATCCACCGTGCGGAACCCGCTTGCCGGATTGCCCGAACTGTCGGCCACGTCATAGGTCACAACATA
>JAAETI010000518.1 GCA_024228555.1 bacterium
ACATACAGAAGATGAGGTCCGGCAGATGCTGGAGGTCATCGGTGTCTCCAGTATCGAACAGCTGTTCGATGAGATACCAGCGGAGCTGCGTTTTGACGGGTTGAAGGATGCACCCGATGCCATGTCTGAGATGGAGGTGGCGCAGTTGATGCAGCAACGCGCCCAGGCCGATGGACAGCCGCTCTGCTTTATCGGCGCCGGTGCCTATGATCACCACATACCCGCCGCGGTGTGGGAGATCGCCGGTCGGGGTGAGTTCTATACCGCCTACACCCCGTATCAGGCCGAGGCCAGTCAGGGCACCCTACAGTTGTTGTACGAATACCAGTCCATGATGACGGCGCTGACTGCCATGGATGTATCCAATGCATCCCTCTACGATGGCGCATCGGCCCTGGCCGAGGCGGTCCTGATGGCGGTGCGGGCTAATCGCAAGTCCAAGTCAAAACGGGTGCTGATGCCGCGCAGTCTGCATCCGGCCTATCGTCGCGTCACACACAACATCGTCAGGAACCAGGGCATCGAGCTGGTGGAGCTGCCGTTTGATCTCAGCGGGGGGCACACCGATCCTGCCGCCCTGGAGCAGTTTGTCGGCGAGGACATTGCGGCGCTGGTAATCCCGCAACCCAACTTCTTCGGGGTGTTGGAGGAGGTGGACGTCCTCACCGACTGGGCCCATGCCAACCAGGCCATGGTCATCGCGGTGGTAAATCCAGTGGCGCTGGCGCTGCTGCAGCCACCTGGGGAGTGGGGCAGTAACGGGGTAGATATCTGCTGTGGTGAGGGTCAGCCCC
>JAAETI010000519.1 GCA_024228555.1 bacterium
AGGTTACCGTCCCGGTCGTTCCCTGGAGCTCCACGTGGTGGAGACCGGGAGAGGGCCTGGGCAAGGGGTCCTCGTCAGGTACCGGGGGGCGGTCAGCGCTTGCACCCACTTGTCCATTGGTTGCATGCGTCTATCCGTTGCACCATGGCGCACGCCTGATCTGGGCCAAGACCGCAGATCCATCGGCTCGGTCGGGCAGCGAGTCGTCCGCTCGAACAGATAGGTGTGCATCCTCTTGAATGTAGAGGTCTGCGAGTTCTCGGAGGTCGGTACCGCTCGCACAGATATCGTCGAGACGGGACCGCCACACATCCTCATTCATCTGGTTCAGACCCACGCTGTTCGCCCAGATCCCGATCGCATCGGAAAGATTGTCGTCCTCCCACGGGGAGCTATCCCCGCATCCGGTGAGGAGTATGACACCAATCAGCGTCCCAACGAACCGCCGTGACATCAGGCGCTGGACGGGTATGTCTTCAAGCCCTCGCAATTGACTATCAAGTTGTTCTCGATGCCCCACCCGGCGTGCCCCGTGCAGGTCGGCGAGCGTTGTCATCGGAGGAGAATTGCGAGAGCAGCTCGTGCTCGATCGCGTCCGTTCGGTGCGAGGAGTTGCCAGGCGGGTTGCTGAGGATCGGCCAGCTCGGTGCGGGCGCGCAAGCGTCGGCGGTCCTTGGCGCCATCTGAGTGGCTAGATCCAGTGGTTCCTCGACAAGGGGCCGTAGGAAGGCCAGATCGAGGCGTTGCGCATCGGGGGGTGTCGTCGATGTCGACCGCCAGTGCCTTGGCAATGATGGCGCCAAGGAGTGCCGGCCGGGGCACATGACCGCTGGAGGTGGTTGTGTGGATGGGGAGCAGTTCGGTTCTGCTGAGAGCTTGGGTGCCGCCGGGGACTTGGAGTGTGCGACCCGGGGGCGTCGTCGTGAGGTTGGTGCGAGGGCCGAGCCCTTCTATAGCCAGGACATCGATACTTACACCATCTCGCCTGTAGCGGTGGGCGAGCCCCTCGGATGAAGTCGCTTCAAGGTTGAAGCCGCGCAGTTCAATCGCGGTGTCGAACGCAGCGACGCCTCCTGTAACGATGCGGGCGTTGACCAGTACGTCGAGATCGACGGTGGGCCACATGGTCATCGGCGTTGGGCCAACTCTGCGCCAGCACGGCGGCTCCGCTCGTCGTCAGCCTCCAGAAGATCAACCGCGACGACAGGTCGCGGCACCACATCCATCTCGGGCTCAAAGGGCCACACCGATTCATCAACGACCCGCAGAACGACATTGGGACGTTCCGCATCGGGGTCTAGCCCGTACTGGTCGATAAGCGCTGCGATCCGAGCCGCCGGCACATATGCCTCCAAGAAGTCAGCGGCCAAGATATCTGCGCTGTAGTTCACCGCTGCACTCACCCCCGAACGGACCACACCGGTCTCCGCAGCCAGATGTTCCAATACCGACGGGTGGCCATAGAATCGGCGCATCTCGGCCCTCGCACCGAGCCGGGCCACCAGGCCGGCTCGGCCCTTCTCAGCAAGGCGGCGACGCGCTCGAGAACGATCCACAGGCGATAGATCAGAGCCATCACCGTCGGCGACGGCCAGCACCGCCCACGCCGACGAGGCACGCCATGGCCTACCCGGTGGTCCGCGGTATCGTCTCAGACTCTCAAGAGCGCGGCGCTCAATTGCCCACTCTCGACCTATCTGACGGCCAGCGAGGAGGTCATCGGCCAGCATCTGGCGAACCCGGCGAGGGCTCACCTCCTGATACTCAGCCGCTTCAACAACACTCAAAACATCCATGACATAACCATACCGACAGCGGTATGGTTATGAAATACCCTTGTAGTCGTCGAGTGGGACAGGTCTCGAGGGCGACGATCGTCACGGTGGCTGTTCGACATCCCGCTCGCCGCAGTGCCGTTCGGAGATACCTCGAGGAATGCACGTTGTTGCTGCAGAATTGTGGATCTGGGGCGGGGAATGTCAGCAACGCTCCGTATCGACAAGCCCTTCCAGTTCGCCCCATAACTGCCGTGAGGTGTGCACCATCCAGACGATCATTCAGTCGATAGGCCTTGAGTCCGCGCACTTGCACGCGGGTCGTATCCTTATACTCGCTCCATGGCTTCTGGACCCTCTGGTGAACCACCCGATAGAGAGCATCTGGCTGAGGCGGCCGCTTTGGATCAGTGGATCGGCTACACCTCAGAACCCGATCCAGATCCGAAGGAGCGCTTTGATGTTCATCCGCTGTTGATCGTTGCAGCAGTGATTGCAATCGTCATCGTGGCGGCGATGGTGGTGCTTCGCCCGAGTGGTGTGGCGCAGGAACGTGCCGAGCGGGAATTGTCGGTCCTCGGTGTCCCCAGCATCTTCTATGCAGCTGAGGTCATCTCTGTCGGTCGATATCCGTGCGATTTCGACCCGGAGCTCGAATGCATCACGGTTGCTTTTGGCATCGAGCAAGGCCCAGACCGTGGCGAGACTTACTCCCAGGACTTCTTCCCGGGCGGTGCCATCCCGGACTTTGCGATCGGCCAATCGGTCGTGCTTGCGTATCGACCCGCGACCGGAGTGATCGAAGAGATGGCACTGGTTCCATGCTTGTTCGAGCCAGCGGACGATTGCGTCAACCTGCTGATTCGAATGACCGCAGGAGACACCGCGGGCACCGTGGTCACGTGGGAGCTCTCGGCGGATCTCGCCGATTATGTGGTTGGTCAGCAGGTGCAGGTGAACTTCCAAGGGGAAGGAGAAGGCACCGTTGTGGGCAGCGTGTCACCGGTCGCAATCGACACGCAGTACTCGTTCTCCGACTTTCAGCGGCGGTCGGTCCTTATCTGGGTTGCGGTTGTCTTTGCGGTGGCAGTGATCGCTCTTGGTGGATGGCGCGGACTCGCCGCCCTATCCGGTCTGGGTATGACGGTCCTCGTGTTGTTGCTCTATGTGCTTCCCGCCATCCTGGACGGAAGGAGCCCCGTCGTCGTTGCCTTGGTGGGGTCGGCTGCGATCGCGTACATCGCGCTCTATCTGGCTCACGGGATCAACCTGATGACCACGACGGCACTGCTGGGGACCCTTGCCGCGCTGGTGATCACTGCACTGCTGGCGACGCTGGTCGTCTCACTGGCGAATTTCACGGGGCTAGCTAGCGAAGAGTCCGGTCTGCTAACCCTATTCCAGGGCGTCGACGTGCGAGGTCTGCTCCTTGCCGGGATGGTGCTCGGAGCAGCAGGCGCACTTGATGATGTCACCGTAACCCAGGCTTCTGCGGTGTGGGAACTGCATCACGCCGACCCGGCGATGACGTCACAAGAGCTGTTCATGCGGGGATCGCGGATCGGAAGAGATCACATCGCTTCCACTGTCAATACACTGCTGCTCGCCTACGCTGGTGCCTCGCTGCCGCTGATGATCCTGCTCGTCCTCTCCCAACAGTCCCTTGGCTCGATCGTCAACAGTGAAGTGATCGCCGTTGAGGTCATTCGCACCCTTGTCGGCAGCATCGGGCTCGTTGCGGCAGTGCCCATCACAACCTGGTTGGCGGCCCGCACAGTGCACACGGCCCATGGACGTGCCCGAGCCTCCTCGGTCTGAGTGGTCGAGCTCTGACCGGTGCCCAACTTGGCTAGCAAAGCCGACGAGCGCCCCGGGCTGTTGGGGGTTGGTGAGGTAGAGGGTGTTGGCACGCTGACCTGGGGTTTTGCGTGGTGGGCCCGGTGGGAATCGAACCCACGACCTTCGGATTAAAAGTCCGCTGCTCTGCCGATTGAGCTACAGGCCCCGAAGGGACGTTACCAGCGTCTGAACCCCTTGCTGCTGTAGGGTCCGCAGATGCCAACCATCAGCCTTGTCTTCATGGCCATTGCCGGTCTCATCCATATTGGGTTCTTCGTCATTGAGAGCCTGCTCTGGCGACGGCCCGAGATTTACAGGATCTTCGGGGTACGAAACGCAGAGGATGCCGAGACGATGGCCTTTGCGCTCTTCAACCAGGGCTTCTACAACCTGTTCCTGGGTTTGGGGGCGCTCGTCGGGGGTCACCGGATCCCTCTGGTTGTTCGACAACGATGACCACTTGGTCGTGTTTTGCGCCCTGTTCATGATCGGCGCCGCCATAGTCCTCGTGGCTAGCAACAGGCGTCTGTGGCGGGGGGCTGTGGTGCAGGGGGCGCTACCTAGCCTTGCGTTGCTTGTGGCACTCACCTTCTAGATCAAGTTTTGTCTGGTCATATCACCCAGCGCTGATATTCTGACTTCTGAACAAATATATCGGGTTATCATTTGCATCTTAGAGAGTGACATAGAGGTCGATAGATGGATCCACTACGCAACCCCTACGCACCAGGAGCGGGAGTCAAGCCACCGCAGTTGGCCGGACGTGACGCCGATCTCGATGCATTCCGCGTGGTGCTGGAACGGGTCGGCAGAGGCCTCCCCGAACGATCGCTGATGATCTCGGGTCTGCGTGGTGTCGGCAAGACTGTGTTGCTTCGCGAGTTTCAGTCGCTCGCCGAGCAATATGAATGGTCCACCGCAAAGCTGGAAGGTCGCGAGGGGATGTCCTTGCGTGGGGCACTAGGCCGGGCCGTCCACCTACTCCTACGTTCGCTGAACCGCCGGCACCGTCTCGAACACCGTTTTGAGCAACTGCTCGGTGTGCTCAAGTCGTTTGTGATTACCGCATCGCCCGGCGGCGAGTTCTCGCTCAAGCTGGAAGCAGATCCGGAGCCCGGTCGCGCCGACAGCGGTGACGATGAGGTTGACCTGACAGAGTTGCTCATAGAAGTCGGCAAAGCTGCGGCCTCGGTGCATACCGGTGTCGCCATCTTCATTGACGAGCTGCAAGACCTTCGCAGCGAGGACCTTGCCGCCATCGTCGGTGCTTTCCACGAGATCAGCCAGCAGCAACTCCCCGTGCTACTCGCCGGCGCCGGCCTGCCGCATCTACCTCAGGAGCTATCAGAATCGAAGACCTACGCCGAGCGGCTCTTTCGTTATCGCAACGTCGACAGCTTGTCGATGGCAGCCGCAACCGAGGCTCTCGTAGTTCCGGCGCAACGGCTTGGAGTTGAGTTCACCGAGCCGGCGATCGAAGCTGTCCTTGATGCGTCCGGTGGCTATCCGTACTTCATCCAGGCATATGGCAAGCACATCTGGGATGTTGCCGACCGCTCACCGATCGATCTCGAGGACGTGCAACTAGGCGCAAACGAAGCGCGTCGCGAGCTCGACGTCGGATTCTTCGGCACACGCTGGGATCGGGCAACACCGAAGGAGCGGGAGTATCTGCAGGCCATGGCCGAGTTGGGGGAGCAGCCGACACGGTCAGCTGCGGTGGCCGCCCACCTTGGCAAACCGGCAGGCAACTTGTCGGTCGCCCGCGACCAGCTGCTCAAGAAGGGGCTTATATACAGCCCGGGCCGCGGGTTGGTCAGCTTCACGGTCCCTCGTTTCGGCGAGTTCATCCTGAGTCGCCAAGACTGAGTATGTCGGGTGTGGCCTCTCAGTCTTTCTGTCTGTCTATCAGCTTGGTTTGATAGACCGACCGATGGCAGGTTATGGGTCTCTTGTGTGTTGTGTAGCGGTGTTTTACGGTGGGTGGGTGCGACAACTGCGGGTCTTCACCCCCCTTCGTACGGCTCCGCCGTCCGATCCCCCCACAAGGGGGGGATTGCTGCAGACTCGTACGAATGCGTTGCTCGATCCGCTGACGATGGGGGGATTGCCTCCGGCCGTACGCAAAGTCCGACGGCAGCGGGGGTCGGTGACTATCTGGGGGATTGGGTTGACGCTGCTTATCGCGGCGTTTGCGGGTGTGGTCATCGATACATGGCGGGTGTTTGCCGAACGGCAGGATCTGTCGGGCATGGCGGACTCGGCTGCGATTGCCGCGGTCACGGCGATCGACATTGGCCACCTCAACGAAACGGGCGAAGTGCGTCTTGACGAGGCCACAGCCGAGGAACGCGCCGCCGTGTATCTCACCAATCAGGACGGCTGGTCCGACGAGATCGTTCCCAACATCGCGGTCGCTGCGGACTTGGCGACCATCACCGTTGTCCTCGAAAAGGATGTCGATTTCACGCTGCTGGGCCCGCTGCTGCCGGGGGAGGATCCGCTACGGATAACCGTGACCGCCTTGGCATCGCCCAACGTGGTGGCACCGTAGACGCACTCGGTACTCTTGCGGCATGATCCGCTTTGGAATCTCCAGCATGCCACCGGAAGACGTCGACGATGCCGCCTGGCTCGACTCGCTCGTGGAACGTGGCCACGATGCCGTTGAGCTGCCGTTTGTCAGTGGGTTCCCTTGGAAAGAGAAGCGCTGTGCGGCGTTTGGTGAACTTGCCGCCGAGCGTGGCATGGCCGTCTCGGTCCATGCACCGTATTTCGCCGTGCTGACCGTTGCCGATCCCGAGAAACGAGCCAAGACACTGTCGGCGGTCGAGCACACCATGAAGCTGGGCAAGGCTCTTGGGGCGCACACGATTGTCGCCCACACCGGCCACATCAAGGATCGTCAGCCCGACGAACTGCACGAACTGGTTGCCGAGGGTCTACACAGAATCGAACCAAAGGTACGTCACCTCGGTGTCGCGCTTGGTCTCGAGACTGCAGGCAACGATCGCTCATTCGGATCCCTCGGTGACATCGCCATAGTCGCGCGCAAGTTCTCGTTTGTTCGTCCCGTGATCGACTGGGCGCATGTGCACGCCCAATCTGGGGGCGGCTTGACCAGCCGTGAAGCCTTCCAGTCGGTTATTGCCTTCCTCCGCCAGGAGTTTCCCGGCTGGGCGATAGATCCGCTGCACACCCAATTCACCGACAACGAGTTCAGCTCCCACGGCGAGATCCGTCACCTCCCCTATGGCGAGGGATCACTGCGAGCCGGCCTGCTTGGAGAAGCGGTGGCCGCGGCCGGTCTGGGGATAGTCGTCATCTCTGAGGCCAGGGAGCAAGAGAGCCACGATCTGATCCAAGCCGATCTGCGGGAGGGGGCGGTAGCCGTACAGCCGAAGCCAACTGGAGTTGGGGTGAACCTGGCTGGCTCCGATATCGAATTCCCCGACCCGGTCACGATAGAGGCCGATCGCGACGGCTTCCGGACCACGGGCTTGGATCGACCGGTGCGGATCTCGAACCCGAATAAGCCCTTCTTCGGCGAGCAGTACGTCAAGGGTGACCTCGTCCAGTACTACGCATCGATTGCCCCAATGCTCATCCCGCATCTCGAAGGTCGTGCCCTGTCGATGGCCCGCTACCCGGATGGGGCCGATGGGGAGTACTTCTATGAGAAGCAATGTCCGTCGCATGCGCCGGAATGGTTGGTGCGGGCGCCGATTCACTCGAACCATCGCGGGGAACCCATCGAGTTTTGCACGGTTTCTGATATTGAGTCGCTTGTGTGGGTCGCCAATATGGCGTGTATCGAAATGCATCCTTGGCTGAGCAGGGCAGAGCGGTTTGAGTACCCCGACTTTGCGATCTTTGATCTCGACCCGCAAGAAGGTGCAACCTGGGAGCAGGTCACCTACACCGCGGGGCTGATCAAAGTCATTCTCGACAAGCTCAACCTGGACTCGTACGCAAAGACCAGCGGTGCGACCGGTATTCACATCTATGTCCCGATCGACCCGATCTACGAGTACTCGAGGGTGCGCCGCTTTGTCGAAACGGTCGGCCAGCTCATCGTCGCCGCCGACCCTGAGACAGTCACGATGATATGGGACATCGCGCGACGCGGGCCAAAGGTGTTCATCGATCACAACCAGAACGTTGGCGGCAAAACGATCGCCTCGGTCTACTCAGTCCGCCCTCACCCGGGTGCCCCGGTATCGACGCCCATCCTGTGGGACGAACTTGCCGAAGTGCGGCCCGGCGATTTCACTATCGCCAACATCTGGCCCCGGCTCCGTCAGTACGGAGACCTATTTGCCCCTGTCCTGCGGGGTGGGCAGAGGTTGCAAGCGGCTGAAGCTGCACTAGGAATCGCCGAGGAGCAGATCGACGGCAGCGACGATGAGGTTGTGCTCGACTAAGTGGACTCGTTCTTCGAGGTCGGCAACCGACTCATCCTGAAAGATGGGAACGGGCTCTGCCACCACGGCCGGTCCCGCATCGACCTCGGCGACAACCCGGTGCACCATGACCCCGGTGCGCTTGATCTCGCCACGATGGAAGGCGGCGTGAGCACGCTTGATCGCATCGGTACCTGGGAATGCGCCCGGCATCGCCGGGTGCAGATTGATGACATCGTCAGGGAAGCGGTCCAAGAACTCAGCCCCCAGAATCAGCATCCAGCCGGCAAGGACCACCAGGTCCGGTTGATAGGAAGCCACTACATCAGCGAGCTCCCTGTCGAAGCGATCACGGTCGTCCCCGTCGGGCAGTGGCATGACTTTCACGGGGATGCCTGCTCGCTGCGCTCTTTGCACCCCGAAGGCATCGGCTTGGCTGGATACAACCACGGCGATCTCGGTTGCGAGATCTCCGGCTTCGACGCTGTCGATCAGAGCCTGCAGGTTCGATCCGTTGCCCGATATCAGTACCGCGATCCTGCTCATGCCAGCTCCACCGGTTCGGTGTCGCGGGGGACGATTTCTCCGAGTCGCCAAGCATCGCTGCCCAGCTTCGAGAGCGCTTCCTGTAGTCCATCGGCCGGAACGATCACCATCATGCCAACTCCCATGTTGAAGGCCGTGAACATCTCTCGCTCCAAGATGTTGCCCTGGGAACAGATGAGCGAAAACAGTGGCGGAACCGTCCATGACGAACGGTCGACACGCAATGCGGTCTCCTCCGGCAGCACCCGTGCGGGGTTCTCGATCAGACCACCGCCGGTGATATGGACCAGGGCCCGGATATCGACGCCTGCGTTGCGCAGCGTCGTGACGTGGGGCAGATAGCTGCGGTGGGGTTCGAGCAGCGCATTGCCGAGCGATGTGCCCAGAGCGGCGACCCTGTCGTTCAGGTTCCAAAGCTCAAATACCTTGCGTGCCAACGAATATCCGTTGGTGTGAAGCCCCGAGGAGCGGATTCCGACGACCTGATTGCCGACCGTAACGCGACTGTGGTCGACGATGTCGCCGCGCTTCACCACACCCACCATGGTGCCAACGACATCGAGTTCATCCTTCTCGTATACCCCCGGCATCTCTGCGGTTTCTCCACCGAGCAAGGCGCATCCCGCTTCCCGGCAAGCCATGGCCATCCCACCAACCACGGTTGCTGTGACTCTCGGGTCGAGCTGGCTCGTTGCGACATAGTCAAGAAAGAAAAGAGGGCGTGCCCCTTGAACCAGGATGTCGTTGACACAGTGGTTGACGATGTCCTGCCCGATTGTGTCGTAGCGCTGCAGGGCGGTGGCAATCTTGGTCTTGGTGCCCACGCCATCGGTTGAGGCAACGAGGACCGCGTCTTCACCAAGCGCCGAAGCATCAAACATGCCACCAAACGAGCCAATGCCTGCCATGACCTCTGGTCCGTACGTAGAGAGCACTTCGCGCTCCATCATCGCCACCGCACGTGAACCGGCTTCGATGTTGACACCCGCATCCGCATACGTGGTTGGTCGGGGGAGGAGGCTCTCACCGCCGTCGGCGGCGGAGAGCTCCGTGACATGGGCTCCGATGTCGTTGCGATACTGCATCCCTTCGAACTCGATGTGTTCGATCCCGTGATAGGCGCAGGCAAGGGCCATGGGAAGGTTCGGCTGCACACCGGTCACTGCCAGCACGCGTCCTCCGGCGGTGACTACATCGTCGCCGAGTGCTGTTCCTGCGTGGAAGACGGTTACACCGGGCACGCTGTTGGCGTCGCCGATGCCGGTGATGGTGCGGCCGCTTGGAGATGCCCCCGGGTAGCCCTCCGCCGCGGCGACGACTGTGGCAGCGACCCCGTCGTTCCAACGCACAGGGACCTGGTCGAGAGTCCCGTCGACACAGGCGGTGAGGATCTCGTACAAGTCGGTCTCGAGCAGTGGGAGAACCACTTGGGTTTCAGGGTCGCCGAAACGGCAGTTGAACTCGAGTACCTTCGGACCGTCATCTGTGAGCATGAGACCGGCATATAGGACACCAACGTACGGGAACCCTTCAAGCGCCATGGTCCTGACGACGGGCTCCATGACCCCGGTGACCACTTCCTCCATCAGCTGACCGTTCACAAGCGGGGCGGGCGCATATGCGCCCATGCCACCGGTGTTGGGTCCCAGGTCGCCATCCAGCAATGGTTTGTGGTCCTGTGCTGCCGGCATCGGGATGATGGTGGTGCCGTCGCAGAAGGCGAGCACCGAGGCCTCCTGGCCGATCAAGCGCTCCTCGATGATCACTTCTGATCCTGCTTCGCCGAACTCGTTCTCGACCATGATCCGATTCAGAGCCTGCTCGGCCTCGGCCATTGAGTTGGTCACGATGACGCCTTTGCCCGCAGCTAGCCCGCTGGCCTTGATCACAACGGGTGTAGTGACGGCACGGAGGTGGGCAACTGCTTCAGCGTGGTCTGTGAACGCCTCGTAGCTGGCGGTCGCCACACGCACCCGGTCCATGATCTCTTTGGAGAATCGTTTTGAGCCTTCGAGTTGGGCGGCACCGGCAACTGGTCCAAAGCAGCGGAGACCGACTCCCTCGAAGCAGTCCACGATCCCGGCAACGAGCGGCGCTTCGGGTCCGATGACTGTCAGATCAACTTGGTTGGCTCCAGCGAATTCGATGAGATCGTCGATGTCTGACTCAGTGAGCGCAACGTTTTCGATCTTGCCCCCTGCCGCGGCCGTTCCCCCGTTGCCCGGTGCGACGTATACCTTCCCGACATGCGGCGATTCGGCGAGTTTCCAGGCCAGGGCGTGCTCGCGGCCACCACGGCCGACGATGAGAACGTTGCTCGTCATTGCTCTTCTCCATTTTCGGACCAGGCGCCCTGGAACGCCAGCTTGTCACGGTCACGCCAGAACTTGTCGAGCTTGATGGGGTATTCACCAGAGAAGCAGGCGTTGCAATGACCAGAGCCGGCATCGGCTTCCTGAGTGACCGCGTTCATCATCCCCTCCTGAGAAAGATAGGCCAGACTATCGGCGCCGATATGGACTCGGATCTCTTCCGGTGTCTTGATGTAGCCGATCAGATCCTCGCTGTCGGCCATATCGATCCCCATAAAGCACGGATGACGAACCGGAGGAGAGGACACCCGCACATGGACTTCAGATGCCCCGCCTTCACGGAGCAGCGTAACGAGGGGACCGGCGGTTGTTCCCCGCACGATCGAGTCGTCGATGAGTACGACCCGCTTGCCTCTGAGGTTGGCCTCTAGCGGGTTGTACTTGAGATGAACCCCCGATTTGCGGAGCTGGTCGCTCGGCTCAATGAATGTGCGGCCGATGTAGCGGTTCTTCGTAAGCCCTTCCGTATAAGGAATGCCGGATGCCGCTGCATATCCAATGGCGGCGGGGGTTGCCGAGTCAGGGACACCAACGACAACATCGGCGGTGGCGGGGGCTTCGGCGGCGAGAACCTCTCCGAGGCGCTGTCGTACCCGATGGATTGTCTGGTTCTCCAGGACCGAATCGGGCCGGGAGAAGTACACGTATTCGAACACACAAAGAGAGGGCGGGCTGCTCCGTTGCGGGGAAATGCTGTGGTACCCATCCTTGTCGAGTCTGATGATCTCCCCAGGCTCAACCTCACGCACATAGCTGGCCGAAACAGTACCCAAAGCACAGGATTCCGAGGCGAGCACGTAGCCGCCGTCGGCAAGCTTGCCGATACACAGCGGGCGGAAGCCCTTTGGGTCGCGCACGCCAAACACGGCATCGCTGGTGAGGATGACCAGTGAATATGCTCCCTCCGCCGCCGCCATGAAGTGCTGGATCCTGGCCTCCCAATCGGGGTTTGCCTCTGTAGTCCCCTGTGCCGGTGCGGCCAGCATCTGGGTGATCACTTCGCTGTCGGTTGACGAGGTGAGGCCAACGCCACGTTCGAGCAGTCTGTTGCGCAGGTCGGGGGAGTTGGTGAGGTTGCCGTTGTGCCCAACTCCGAGAGGTCCGTGCATCGTCTCGATCAGATAGGGCTGCGCATTGCGTAGGTGGGACGACCCGGTCGTGGAGTAGCGGGTCTGCCCGATCGCCAGATGCCCGTTGAGTCGAGCCAGGCTTTCCTCTGTGAAGACCTGGGCGACGAGACCCATGTCCTTGTGGACTGCTGCAGAGACACCGTCGCTGGTTGCTATGCCCGCACTTTCTTGGCCACGGTGCTGCAGTGCGTAGAGCGCAAAGAACGAAACCCGAGCCACATCGGTGTTGGGGGCATAGATACCGAACACTCCGCAGGCTTCGCGGGGGCGATCGAGAATGTCGTCTCCGAAGATTGTGTCCACTCGTTTATGCTCCCGCTTCGTGGGCAGGCTACTCCGCTTGGGTTGCCTGATCATCGTCGATGATGGTCTGGGTTGCTGCCGCCTGGGCGTCAGCAACCGCCTGGTGAATCGCAGGGTCATTGATGCCAAGGATCTTGGCGGCGGCAAGTCCAGCACCACCCGGATCGAGCACCACCAGCGGGGCGATCCCTGATGGCATGCGGAGCGATGAGAATACGTCTGCTCCACCGAAACGATCCGAGTACGGAGGACAAGCGATCACAGGCGATGTGACGTTGCCGTCGACGAGGCCGCTCAACGCATTGGAGCGGCCGGCGACGGTCACGTACACCTTGGGTCGTGGATCGGTCTCGTATTCGGCCAAGATCCCCAAGAGGAACACCGGCGCCTTGTGCGCAGAAGCGACCCTGATCTCGCTGGCGATGCCATAGCCACCGAGGGTGTTGGCGATCGCCTTCCCGTGGCTGAGGTCCGATTTCGAGCCCATGATGATCGGAACAAGTGGTTTCATGACAGCGCCTTCCTGATGCGGTCTTCGACGGGCTGTTCCCCCGGCACGAAGCCAGTTCCGGTGAGTCTCTCGTATGCGTCGATATAGCGGGCCGCCACGCTGGCGACGAACTCGTCCGGCATGGTTGGGGCCGCACCATCGCCACGGTATCCGCGGTCAATGAACCAGAGTCGGAGGTACTCCTTGTCGTAGTTCTGCGGATCGCCTGCCTGGTACGTGGCGGAGATCCAATAGCGGCTCGAGTCTGGAGTGTGGATTTCGTCGATGAGCGCCAGCCGGCCGTCGATGAGGCCAAACTCGTACTTGGTATCAACCAGGATGAGTCCTGCGGCCGCGGCGACTTCCTGTCCACGAGCGAACACTGCCAGGGCAGCTTTCTGCACCTCGGCCCAGAGATCGGGCTCGACGAGTCCGTTGGCGACAACCTCGGCGCTGGTGAGCCGCTCATCGTGGGCGCCCCCTGTGGCTTTTGTGGTCGGCGTGATCACCGGTTCCGGGAGTGAGTCATTCTTGGAGAGACCCTTGGGGAGATCTAGCCCGTAGGGCCGATCCACACCCTGTTCGTAGAGGGTCCACAACGATGTCGATGTCACTCCGGTGATGAAGCCACGGACGATTACCTCGACGGGCAACGCCTCTGCCTCGGCCCCAATGGTCACGTTGGGGTCGGGTACCGAGACAACATGGTTGGCCACGATGTCTTCGACTGCTTTGAACCACCACGCACTCAGTTGGTTGAGGACCTGTCCTTTGAAGGGAATGGCACCGAGCACCTGATCGAAGGCGGAGACGCGGTCTGTCGTGATCAGAACACGTTTGCCGTCCTGCAGATAGATATCGCGGACTTTGCCTTCGATCCGTTCGCCGAGTTCCGGCAGGTTGGTTCTGAGCAATGCGTTCGGGATCGCAGCAAGAATGTCTTCTCGAGCAGTCACGTTTGGTACCTCTCTGTGGGGCTAGGAGAGAGCCGCATGGGCGACTCCGTTCTTGAACAAGGGCAGACCTGACCCGGTGGTGGGGCCGGTACGGCTTTGCGGATGCTGGGCAGCCACGATGTGATTCTCCGGGTGCGGCATCATGCCCAATACGTTGCCAGCGGGGTTGGTAATGCCGGCGATGTGATTGGCGGACCCATTGGGGTCTGCGGGATACGCCACCGATCCCACCCGGTACCGGAAGGCGACCATTCCCTGGGATTCGATTTCATCCAATGTGGCAGCTTCGGCGACGAACCGCCCCTCGCCGTGCGCAACAGGGCAGTAGATCGGATCGAGTGCGTTGGTCCAGAAACTGTTCCCGGCGGGGTCGAGCGCAACCCAGCGGCATTCGAACTTGCCCGACTCATTGCGGGTGAGAGTTGCTTGCTGGTCCGATGAGCCACCGTAGGCGGGGAGAAGCCCTGACTTCACCAGCGCTTGGAATCCGTTGCAGATACCCAAAACCGGGCTACCCCTGTCGACGAATGCTTCGAGATCAGCGCCGAGTCGGTTCCGCAAGGCGATTGCCCAAAGCTTGCCTGCGCCGAGGTCGTCGCCGTACGAGAAGCCTCCCGGGAGGACCAGCATTTGATAGTCGAGAAGACTATGTGTCCCGTCGTTGATGGCGTTCATGTGCACTATCGCGGGCTTGGCGCCGGCGAGTTCAAGCGCCCAGGCGACATCCTGGTCTCGATTCGTGCCCGAGGCGTGGAGGATGATGGCCTGCGGCTTCACGCTGTACCGTCCCCGCGCCAGGCTGTTGTCACCGCAGCCACGGTGGTATCGATGAAGGCGCTGCCGTTGCTGCCGTTGATCCTGATGTGCTGGTCATCCGTTGTCACCCCAAGACGAGTCGTCGGATACTTGCCCATCGCCGCTGCGAACTCCGCGGCGTGCTGTGGACTCACCTCGACTAGCAGACGTCCCAGGGACTCGCTGAAGCATGCGGACAAAGCATCGAGATCCGGATCCGGCAGGTCTATCGCGAGTCCGCGGGCGCCGCCGATTGCCATTTCGGCAACCGCAACCGCAATCCCTCCTTCGGACACATCGTGACACGCCACAACGAGTCCCGAAGCGATGGCGTGGTGCAAGGCCCGGTAGCCATGCAGCGCCTGCACCGGTTCGGGAGCATCGCCACCATCAAACCCAAGATGTTCGGCTAATGCCGATCCGCCGAGATGGGGTCCGGTCGTTCCGATCAGGAACAGGTGATTTCCGGCGTTCTTGAGGTCGCTGGTAACCGTTCTTGAGATGTCGGGCACGATGCCAAGCGATGAGATGACCAGAGTCCCCGGGATGGTGTGTTTGCGACCGTCGACACCGGTGTACTCGTTGTTGAGGCTGTCCTTGCCGGAGATGAAAGGCGTCCCATAGGCCACCGCGGCGTCGTGGCAGCCCTGGGTGCACCGCACCAGCGAACCCAGCCGGTCGGGGAGTCTTGGGTTGCCCCATGAGAAGTTGTCCAAGATCGAGATCCGGTCGGGATCGGCACCGACCGCAACGACGTTGCGGATTGCCTCGTCCACCGCGGCCCATGCCATCCGGTAGGGGTCGATGGCTCCGTAGGCCGGGTTGACGCCGACCGCCAGCGCAGCGCCGGGGGTAGTGCCCTCGTGGCGCCGAATCGGCGTGACGACCGCAGCGTCCGATGGGCCGATTTGGGCGGCCCCGGCAAACGGCTTGACGACGGTTCCGCCCTGGACCTCATGGTCGTAGCGGCGCACGATTTCTTCCTTGGACCGGATATTTGGATCGGTCAACAACCCGAGGAGTGTCTCTGTTGCATCCGGTGGAGGCTCGAGGTCAGTCTCCTGGCGTGGAGGGGGCTCCCACTTTGCCGTCAAGCGCTGACGGGGCAGGCCGTTGTGAAGGAAGTCACACTCAATCTCACCGACGGTTGCTTCGTTGTGCTCGATACGCAGGACACCATCACCGGTAAACGTGCCGAGAACGGTCATCTCCACATCAAGGGCTGCCGCTATTTCCCCAACGCGGGCAACGTTGTCTTCAGGGACCGCGATGACCATCCGCTCCTGGGCCTCGCTCAGCCAAATCTCCCACGGAGCTAGTCCCGGATACTTGAGCGGGACCCGCTCGAGGTGGACGATCGCCCCCAGATCCTCAGCCATTTCACCGACACTTGAGGAGAGTCCACCGGCTCCACAGTCCGTTATTGCGTTGTAGAGGCGCTCGTCACGGGCTGCGATGATTGCCTCGAGCGTCTGCTTCTCATGTATCGGATGCCCGATCTGGACGGCACTTCCCGACAGTTCGCTGGTTGTGTGGTCCGACTCCATCGACGAGAAAGTGGCCCCGCGCAGTCCATCACGGCCGGTCCTTCCGCCGAGGACGACGATGCGGTCGCCGGTTTGGGGTTCAGTGGGATGCGATCCTGCCGGGAGGGCTCCCAGGCAACCGCAGAATACAAGAGGATTTGCGGTGTAGCCGGGATCGTAGATGACGGCACCGTTCACCGTCGGTATCCCCATTTTGTTTCCGTAGTCCTCGATGCCTGCGATGACCCCGCTGGCGATACGCTTCGGATGATGCACCCCTTCGGGGAGTTCTTCGAACGTCGTGTCCACCGGTCCGAAACATAGGATGTCGGTGTTGGCGATGGGCCGGGCGCTGACCCCGATCACGTCGCGGACAACACCGCCAACGCCGGTGTTGGCGCCGCCGAATGGTTCCAAGGCAGAAGGGTGGTTGTGGGTCTCCACCTTGAAGGCAAGGTCGGTTGTGTCGTCGAGAGCGACGATCCCCGCATCGTCAACGAACGCGGATTTCACCCATGGTTTGGCAACGGTTTCTGTGGCGGCACGGATGTGCTCGTCGAGAATCGAATCGACGGTTGTTGTCTCGATCGGTTCGTGCGCTCCGGGCGGGGGACCTGTATAGGTGATGAGCGCACGGAACGTTTTGTGCACACAATGCTCAGACCAGGTCTGGGCGAGGGTTTCGAGCTCAACGTCTGTTGCCGCTCTGCCCTTGCCATCGAAGTAGGCCTGGATGGCCTCCATCTCGTCGCCATCGAGGCTCAGCCGCCGTTCGTTGCTCAGAGCGGCCAACTGCGTGCGCCCGAGCCCGGTGAGGCTGATGCTCTCAGCGCCGGTTGCTGCGGCTTCCGGAGCCGCAAACGGAGAGCGTCCCGGCTCGTTGATGTGAAATGACTGGATGACCTCGTTGGCGAGGAGTTCGCTTGCGATCCGTGCAGTGTCGGTGCGAGTCAGGCCCTGCCCAGATAGCGTGTAGCGATGTCCGGTGGCGACTTGCTTGACCCCGGCAAGCCCGATCTCTGTGATCCCTGCGAGCAGGCTTTCGGCAGGAGAATCGGTAACACCCGGATGGAGTACAACATCGACGGTGTAGCTGTGAGCACCGTCCGCTCCGGTGTCCTCGCCAAGCGGGAAGCTGGTGGCTGTTTCGACGATGTTGTCGGCGAGGAGGGAGTCGGTGAGACGTCCCAGATCCTCGGCGGAGATGGATCCCGTCAGGTAGTAGCGGTCAGCAATGTCGACCGAATCGACTCCCGGGATACCCAGCAGTTCGATTTGGCCTTTGAGATCGTCGGTCCTTGTGTCCCGACATCCCTGCTTGGTGACAACCTCAACGCAGTAGTTCATACCCCGGTCCCTGCGGCAGATCGCAGTTTGGCATCGCGCCGGCGGAAGAGGGTGGGTTTGCGGTGCCTATTTGCGAGACCGCGAAATCTTTTCTTGACCCCAGTCACCCAAAGTGCTCGCTCGACCACTACTCTGGTCCCCAGTCGACAGATAGTCGATGCGACCGAGAGGTCGGGAGCGCGGTGGTACCGGGGGGTCGTGTTCCATTTGAGACGCAATGTAGGGCGACGGGTCCCGGTAGGGGGAGAACCGTCGCCTTACATTCTTTTTCGAGTTGCTACCTCACCGCCTCGGTCGCACCAATCGCTCCATGACCCCGGATAGAGAAGTACATCGGTATGGCCGGCAATCGCCGCGGCCAGGATGTTGTTGCATGCGGTGACCCCGCTGCCGCAATAGAACACGGTTCGCCGCGGCTCGACTACCAAATCGAATCGTTCGCCGAGATTCCCATCACTTTGGAACACCCCAAGCGGTCCGTTGTTGGATTGGTAGGGCAGGTTGATTGCACCAGGAATGTGTCCCGCAATCGGGTCAATCGGCTCAGCATCACCCCGATAGCGGGCGGCGGCTCTCGAATCGATCAGAAGCAGGTCGGTGGCGGTTTCCACTTCGTCGCCGCTGATGGTTCCCGACCAGCTTTCGGCAAGGGCGAGTTCCGCAGGCTCCCGATTGGGAATCTCCGAAGTCATCGAGCGTGGTTCCGATGACCAAGCGGACCAGCCGCCGTCGAGGACGAACACACTCTCATGGCCCAACGAGCGCAGCATCCACCACATCCGGGCGGCACCGGTGCTGCTGCCGTCGTCATACACGACGATTGTGTGGCGGCCACCAAAGCCAGCTCGCCCGAGCCGACCAACGAACCAACTTGGTTCCGGCAACGGGTGCCGGCCGGGTCCGCTGGCCCCTGTGAGGTCATCGTCGAGCGAGAAGTACGTCGCACCAGGGATATGGCTCCTGGAGTACTCGAGCTGTCCCCGAGCCGGTTCGGCGAGGTAGAAGCGGCAGTCGGCGATGCGCAGGTTCTCGCAGTGGAGCCGTTCGCCGAGCCATTCGGTGGTGACAAGGGGGTTCAGCGGCGCCATCCAAAGAGGAGGTAGGCAAGCCGTTTCCAGTACCGGGGCGAGCGCTTCCTTGGCAACCAGGCGCCCAGGACCTTGGTGGTCGGAGAGAATCGTGCCGACGTGATTGAGCGATGGATTGTGAAGGCCTTGATCCCTTCTTCGCCGAGCTGTCCGTTGAGACCCGAGTCACCGATACCGCCGAGTTTGATGCTCGGGTACACGAAGTTGACGACGTGGTCATTGACCGCGATCGAGCCGGTCTTCATCTTGCTTGCAACCCTGGCGCCGCGTTTGCGGTCCTTGGTCCATACCGACCCGTGTAGCCCGTAGGTCGAATCGTTGGCGAGTGTGAGAGCTTCGGCTTCATCCGCAACCCTCATGACGGGAACGAGCGGACCAAATGTCTCTTCGCACATGACCTTCATGGTGTGATCGACATTCTCCAGAAGCGTTGGTTCAAAGTAGATACCATGCTCGGTCTCGATCCTCGATCCGCCGGCAACCACGGTGGCACCCTTGCTGATAGCGTCCTTGAGGTGGTCCTCGATGATGTCGATCTGGGGTGGTGAGATCAGGGGGCCAATGTCCCGCTTGTCCCCGGTTGCAGCAGTGACCTTGCCGGCTGCCTTGGTTACTTCTGCCATGAAATCGGCGTAGACCTCTGCGACCACATAGACCCGCTCGATGCCAACACACATCTGCCCGGCGTTGAAGACCCCGAAGTTGATAGCGGCCCTTGCGGCATCCTTGATCTTGGCGTCTTCCAAGACGATCTGGGCATCCTTACCCCCTAGCTCGAGGAGGGTCGGCTTCAGCATCGGCGCGGCAACAGTTGCGATCTTCCTACCAACGGCAGGTGACCCGGTGAACGCGATGATGTCTGTATCGGCTTCAACCAGTGCGGCGCCGGTGGCACCGTCACCGTGGATGACCTGAACCACCCCTTTGGGTATTCCTGATTCCAGGGCGAGGTCCTCGATCAGTTGACCAGAAAGAGGAGTCAGTTCTGAAGGCTTGATTACGACCGTGCAGCCGGCGCTCAGGGCTTGGATGGCCGAGAGAGTTGGCAAGTAGAACGGGTAGTTCCACGGGGAAATGACTCCAGCGACACCGAGCGGGTGATACTCGGTCCAGCCCTTGGTGATGACGTAGGGCCAAGAGGTTCCCCGTTTCGGGCTGAGCAGGTCTTCAGCCTTCCTGGTGAAGAAGTCGAGAGCGGTGAGAGTGGCGTTGACTTCGGCGAGCACGTCGCCGCGATCCTTGCCGGTCTCGGATCGCACCACGTCTGTGATCCTGTCCATCGAATGGAGGACATGCTTGGCGAACGCACGCAGATAGGGCTTGCGCTCGGCTCGGGTCATACTTCCCCAACTCGCAAACACCCGATGTGATCGCCCCACAACGTCCGCAACGTCAGTCGGTTCTGTAACCAAGACCGTCCCCGCGACTTCTCCCGTTAGCGGGTTCCTTGGCGATAGCTCTGCCGGACTCATAGGGGATCCTCAGAGGCCGGGGCTGCCACCAGCGTGCCGGGAGCCGCCGCGGCCTCCCAGGGGCGGGCAATGGCGTGCCAAGCAAGGGCTATCACCAGGATCGGTGCTCCGAGCGGCGCTTCGATGTTGACCTTGTTGTACGAAACCAGCGAGCCTGTCATTTGGGCCACCGAGGTACCGCCGACAGTGATCTGCCAGCGACGGGGTCGCGGGTCGCTCTTGAGGACGTAGGCCCAGCGCTTTGAGGTGACGTCCCAATTCCGGCCAAACCACGAGGTGCGGGTGATCCGAGCAAGCTCATTGCCTCCGGGGTCGAGCGCAAGCACCACCGATTGACCGTGTGGGGTCAGCACCGCTTCTTCACCATTTGGGAGGAAGATCTTGCTTATGTGAAGTCTGCCGAGACGGCGCAGTTGGGCGACCTCGCCACTGCTATCGACGAGCCGCCAGCGGCTCGACATGAATGGACTGTCAAGATGTGCGATTCCGGATACGGTCCCAAAAAGACCACGCTCAGCCATGGGCAAACGGTAGTACGTCTCGGACCCGTCAGGTCCCCCCACTCGTTTCCGCGCCAACGAGTATCGTCGCATGTCATGAAGTTGCATCTGATGGACGGCACCTATGAGCTGTTCCGCTCCCACTTTGGCGCACCACCGAGAACCAGCCCGAGCGGCCAGGAGGTCGGAGCCACCCACGGGATCGTCGCCTCGACGCTGTCGCTGCTTGCCGATCCGGGTGTGACTCATCTGGCGGCTGCTTTTGACAGCGTCGTTGTCTCGTATCGCAACGAGGTTTACCCCGAGTACAAGTCAGGGGAGGGGATCGACGGAGTTCTGCTCGATCAGTTCGCTCTCGCCGAGCGGGCGTTGCGGGCCCTCGGTGTAGCGGTCTGGTCAATGGTCGAGTTCGAGGCGGACGACGCTCTTGCCGCCGCCGCAGTGCGGTGGGCCGACGATGTGGAACAGGTAGTCGTGCTTACCCCCGACAAGGACCTGGCGCAGTGCTACGGCCACCCGAAGATCGTCGGGTACGACCGCCGCCGCCAAACGTTTATGAACGCTGACGGTGTCATGGAGAAATTCGGGATCCGTCCCGAGTCGATACCCGACTACCTGGCTCTGGTCGGCGATGCCGCAGATGGACTACCCGGTCTCCAAGGTTGGGGAGCGAAGTCCAGTTCAGTCCTGCTGGAACGATACGAGCACCTCGAGTCGATACCGCTCGATGCCGCCCGGTGGGATGTGAAGGTACGCAGCGCCGATCGGCTTGCCGAGACGCTGAAGGTCAATATGGGTGATGCCCTGCTGTATCGATTCCTGGCGCAGCTGCGGCTCGATGTCCCCCTTGAGGAGGAACTCGAGGATCTGGAATGGAAGGGCGCACATCGTCAGCCATTCGAGGAACTGTGCGATGAGCTGGGATTCGACCGACTCCGTGACCGCCCCCACCTCTGGCAGGACTGATCGCAAATTCGGCGTGGTGCCTGCCACTCGTAAGCTCCGCGTAGCGGAGCCCCGAACTCAAGGTTTTGGGTCCAAGCGCCGATAATTCGGCCATGATCCATCTCGTTCCTCACTATCGAGGGGCGCGTCTTGTAGTCGCGACCTCACTGCTCCTCGTCCTGGTTCCTTCTGCCGCGTTTGGCAGTGACGACGGGACAGCACCACCGGCCGTGGTCGAGGTCGCAGACCCCGACTGTCACACCGGCGACGACAACATCGAGTGCCATCAATCTGCAGCAAGCAAGATCGTCATCACCGAGATCATGCAAAACCCGTCGATGGTGTGGGACTCGCTCGGGGAGTGGTTCGAGATCTACAACGCAGGATCAAAGCCTGTCGATCTGGCCGGGTGGACCATCACCGACGAACTCGATAATCATCATGTGATTGCGGGTTCACTGGTGATTGGGCGAGGCGAGTACCTGATTCTTGGGAGCAACAGCAACGCTGCCACCAACGGTGGAGTCGACGTCGGCTACTCGACCGGTAGTGACATCTTCCTGTTCAACAGCTCGGACCGGCTTGTACTGCGCAACGACCGAGACCGCGAGATCGACCGTGTCGTCTGGGACAACGGCGCCACATTCCCCGACCCAAACGGTGCCTCGATGTCGCTGTCCAACATAGACGCAGACAATGCCATCGGGAGCAACTGGTGCACCGCAACCACCGTCTTTGGCGACGGCGACCTCGGCACCCCGGGCCGCACGAACTCGTGTGCGACGGCACCGCCACTGCAAGTCACCGAGATCATGCAAAACCCAAACGCAGTTTCGGATGTGCGGGGCGATTGGTTCGAGATCCACAACCCGACCGGCTCCGCCGTTGATTTGGCCGGGTGGACGATCAAGGACGATGACGTTGACTCGCATGTCTTCACCGGTCCGCTGGCCGTGCCTGCAGGTGGCTATGTGGTGGTCGCTCGCAGCGGTGATTCCACCATCAATGGTGGATTCACTGCCGACTACACGACAGGGTCAGAGATATTGCTGCACAACAACTTCGATGAGTTGATTCTGCTCGATCCAAACGGCATCCGGGTGGATCGTGTCGTATGGGATGACGGTCGCACCTTCCCCGACCCGACTGGTGCTTCGATGTCGCTGCGCGGTCTCGGATTGAACAACGGCATCGGCGGGAACTGGTGCAAGTCGACCACCCCATTTGGGCAGGGCGACCTGGGGACGCCCGGTACCGCCAACACCTGTGCCGAACCGACTGGCTCCCCGGCGATGGCGCGGCTCGAAATCACCGAGATCATGACCAATCCGAGTGCTGTTGTCGACAACGACGGCGAGTGGTTTGAGATCTACAACCGCGAAGCAACTCCGGTCGATATCGACGGATGGACGATTCGCGACTTCGACACCAACGTCCACGTGATTGACAGTTCTTTGGTGATTCCGGCGTACGGCTATGCGGTGCTTGGTCGGAATGCTGACCAGGCAACAAACGGTGGTGTCGCTGTGGATTACTCCTATGGCACCGACATGGTCCTCTACAACGCCGCCGATGAGGTCGTGATTGTCGACCCCAACGGGACGATCGTCGATCAGGTTGCCTACGACGACGGCAGGACTTTCCCGGATCCTGACGGCTCGGCCCTGGCTCTCAAGAGTCTGGCCCTGCGTAACGACGTCGGCGACCACTGGTGTGCAGCGAACACCCCCTACGGTGATGGAGATGGCGGAACGCCAGGTGCACCGAACTCCTGCGGGCCCGGCGTACCTCTGGCCCCACTGGTGATCAATGAGATCATGCTGAATCCGGCGAGCGTTCCCGACTCAGTCGGGGAATGGTTCGAGATCTTCAACCCAACCTCGAATACTGTGGACATTGACGGTTGGATCATCCGCGACGACGATTTCAACCACCACGTCATCGACAATGGTGGGTCGCTGCTGATCGACCCAGGCGGCTACCTGGTCTTGGGTCGCAACAGTTCCGTCTATTCCAATGGCGGGGTTCAACTCGACTACCGGTATGGCACCGGCATGGTGCTCTACAACGCTGACGATGAACTCATCCTCATCGATTCGAACTACGTCGAGGTGGATCGGGTGGAGTGGGACGATGGTGTGACCTTCCCTGATCCGTTGGGAGCTTCAATGAGCCTCACCGATCCTGCGTTGGACAATGCCGTCGGCTCCAATTGGTGCATTTCTGGCAGCAGATATGGTCCCGCCGAAAAGGGCACCCCCGGTGCGGCCAATGAGTGCGGCCCGGCTTGCGATGTCGACGGGTTGACGGTGACCGTCACCGCTACCCCCAATACGTTGTGGCCGCCGAACGGTCGTATGCATCACGTCACCACGGAGGTGTCTGTACAGGACGAAGAGCCGGGGACCGTGATCCGGCTCGTCGATGTTGTCTCCGACGAGGCTGACCCGGGCAAGGGGAAACGGCATCCCGACATCGTCATCATTGATGACTTCAACTTCGAGCTACGTGCCGAGCGCAACGGGTGGGAAGACGGTCGGGTATACACGATCACTTATGAGGTGGCAGCCCCATGTGGCGGCACCGGTCTGTACTCAACAACGGTCACCGTGGTTCATGACCAAGGTCACGGCGCCTACTAGCGACGACTCACAAGCCGAGACCCCGCCCAATGAGTTCCTTCATGATCTCAGTGGTGCCGCCGTAGATGGTCTGGGGCCGGCTGTCCACGAACATCCGTGCGATCGGATACTCCATCATGTATCCGTAGCCACCGTGTAGCTGAACGCCACGATCCACGACACGAACCTGGAGTTCAGTGCACCACCACTTGGCCATTGCCGCCCGGTCGGGGGTGAGCCGTCCCTCAACCAGTTCGGCAATGCAATGGTCGATAAAGACCCTGGCGATGTGCAACTCGGTTGCCATCTCAGCCATGGTGAACCGTGTGTTCTGGAACTTGCCGATGGGGCGCCCGAATGCGGTTCGCTCCTTGACGTAGTCCATCGTCAACTCAAAGGCCTTCTCGGCTGCGGCCACCGCCCCGATTGCGATCGCCATCCGCTCCCGCTCCAAGCCGGACATGAGATAGAAGAAACCGGCGCCTTCCTCGCCGAGCCGATTCGCAACAGGGACCCGAACGTCGTCAAAAAACAACTCCGACGTGTCCTGTCCCTTGAGGCCGACCTTGTCGAGGTTGCGACCCCGTGCGAAGCCATCCATATCGCTCTCGACGACCAGCAGCGTCAGACCGCGATGGGGGTCATCCGACGTCCGGGCCACGACAACGACGATGTCGGCCAGCTGCCCATTGGAGATGAAGGTTTTGGCCCCGTTGAGCACGTAGAAGTCGCCATCATGGACTGCCTTGGTTGCGATGCCGGACAGATCGCTGCCGGTGCCAGGCTCGGACATGGCTACCGCAGAGATGATCGAACCGTCGACACAGCCGGGCAACCAGCGTTGCTTCTGCTCGGGAGTGCCCTGGTCTTGGATGTAGGGGACGACCATTTCGGAATGGATGTAGAACCCGGGTGCGCTGACGAGACCTTTGGCAAGCTCTTCGATGAGAACAGCCGGGAAGCGGAAGTCGTCGACTCCGGCTCCGCCGTAGTCCTCGGCAACCGAGTGGCAGAGGTGACCGCCCGCACCTGCGGCCAGCCAGGACTCTCGACTTGCGACGCCGTCTTCTTCCCATTGCTCATGGTGTGGCGTGATTTCCCTGGCGATGAACTCGCGCACAGCACCGCGATACAACTCATGGTCTTCGTTGAAGATGGTGACCTCCACTCAGGATTCGGCCACTCTATCGAGTCCTGAGTCAGCGACTGCGGACGTGATACATCGTGCGGGTGTCGCTTACCTCGACCTTGGTGAGAATCTCGCCGTGTGCCATCGCAGTCTCTTCGAAGAGGTCACGTGTGTACGGGGCAAGATCCGATGTCCGGCTCGCCGAGATACGCTGCGCCATGGGGTCGGCGAGGTCAACGAACTCAACGACGGCTTCTTCGCTGAACTCGAATATCTGGGCGACAACCTCGGTGAGCGGAATGCCTATTCCAAGACATAGGTGATGCAAGACGGCAAGCCACGCAGAGAAGGTGGGGTGGACGCGATCGGTGAATGCGGCCCGCTCCTTGCCACGCCAACCGAAAGCCGGCGTCGGATTTGTGATGTCAACGACAAGCGGGGTTAGGTTGTCGAGCTTTGCCTCTTTGGTTGAGTCATACAGTGCGTCGATTGCACCTTGGTCGTTGTCGATGCCGATGACGCGTGTGAACTGTTCGCTGAGAATTCTCGTGAACAGGCCGGCGTTGGCACCCACATCGACAGCCAGGTCGTGCGATGAGGCCGCGGCAGCCGCCTCACGGACGAACTCAGCCTTGGCATCGGTTGCCTCGATCTCGTAGGGCAAAGCTTCCTCGTAGTCTCCCCAGGTGCTGGGGGCTGCGGACTCGAGATCGGCGATGAGGTCGCGGAGTTTCTTCATGGTTCCGGCCACAGCCGACGCTGGGAGGGACGCTTTTCCAACATCGCGACGCTCCGCGGTGGCCATGCCAGCTGCCCGGCGCTCCAGCATGCTGCGCAGCCGAACGTGGGTCAGGATTCCTTTGTGGATGCCGGCGCGGCCTCGTAGCAAGCGGTTGAGGTCGCCGATGGGCACCCCGTCGGTCTTGCCATGAAGCATCCTTTGGAAAGGGATGCCTGCGTACGCCTCGAGCATGATGGGGGCGAGAAAGTGGTCGCAGAACTGCCCGTAGGCGGTCCAGATCCCACGCTCACCAAACTTGTCGATCGATGCGATGTCGATGATTGTCGGAGCGACGCCGTCAAAGACGATATTGAAGGCAGACGCGTCCTTGAGGATGAATCCTTTTTCGAGGCAGAGCAGGTTGGCGTCCAGGGTGAGCAAGGCAGCGTCGCGCAGCATCGAGAACGACCACTCGGACGGGTAGCTCATGACCGCCAGACGTGTCGATTCGATCACGGCTTGATCGGGAATGCCGGCTGGCGGCTTGACGTCGTCGACGACCCAGTTCTTGACGAAGAGACCTTTTTCGACCAACTGGTCCATCAACCCGGTGCTGCGCGCAGCAGCATCGATCTCGGCTGCTTCGCCGGCGAGGCCGCGCAACACACGGTCGTCCTGATAGAAGACCCGTGCGGTGGGGTCGCGGAAGGATCCAGATTCGATCATTCGGAGGAAGAGGCCTCTTCTGCCATCTCCTCGGCATTGAGGATCTCTTCTGAGGGCTCGGTTTGCGTCCTTGTCTTGCGGCGCAGTTTGTTCATTCTGAGCTTGGTCAGACCCGCGATTCCGGCAGTGCCGGCCAGGGCGAGTTGAACGAGGGTCGCCCCGGTCCCGGGGTCGAGGTATAGGAGTACAGGGTCGAGCATCGATGTCCTTTCGTCATCAGTGTCTTCGGCACAGATGCCGGAGAGTTGAGCAAGATTATTCCGCCACAGTGGTGACTAGTCTGCCGCGATAGTATCTCGAATCGGCCGATTAGGCCGATATTGAGCGACTACTTGGTGAGGCGCGGCCCTACGTCGACCACCACGCCGGCGATATCGGTTGGCGCCCAGTACATTTCGTCGGTCACTGCATCCAGTCCGGCATCGATGGCGCAGTTGGTGGCCACCCGCATCCCGTTTACAGGCGTCAGCTCTGGGTAAATCGCCTCGTCGCACCCGGGGAGCCGATATGCGGAGAAAATCTCCATTCGTGGTGCGATTTCGTCATCGGTCCACTCAGAGATGGGCGTTTCTTCACTGCGGGTGAGTTCGGTGCCGTGGTCCCCCGTGATCATGATCACTGTATCGCTGCGTGCCGCGAGGATCTCGTCGAGGGCATCAAGCACGGTCGCGTTGGTGCAGATGAGCTGATCGACGTAGTAGGGACGGCGTTCGTCCAGCACATCAGGATCGGTAACTCGGAGCGGTCGCCGATTTGTGTCTGACTGCCGATTGCACGCCGAGTCAAGAAGAAGGGGAGGGTGCGGCAGGATGACGTGTGCCACCGTCAAGCGGGGAACACCGTCCTTCCGATCGATCTCGACGACTTCTGGCAGGTGCTTCAAGTTGTCGTACGAAATCGTGTTGAAGGTGTGGGGGCGGATGTCGCTCAGTAGCGGAGCAAGAATCGTCAGCCGGCTGAGATTCCACAGCGCTCGTTCGGCGATGCCGTCGCGCCAGCAAGCATCGACAGCACCACCGCAATAGGAGCCCGTCCAAGCGTTCTCTGCGAAGGCAACGTCGTACCCGCGCTCGTGGAAGAGTCGGTACAGCTCCGGATCGCCCGAAAGGGACTTACGCATCAGAGAGAGTTCAGCTTCGGAAATCTCGCCGACGTCAAAGACGTAGTCGAGATTGAGCATGCTGGAGAGAGCAGCGTAGGTGAATGCGTAGTTGGCTTTGGCGTCCATGGCTATTTCGAAGCCGCGCTCCTTTAGTGAGGAATAGAAGGCACTGTTGTCGTAATCGAAGTTCTCCATCAGGATTCGATCACCTGCGTATCCGTCCAACACCAGCAATAGGACATCGGGTGATCCTGGTGCCGCCGTCACGGTCGCCACCGGCTCAGGCGAGCCGTTCACCCGGGGTGCGGCTGTGACCGCCGACACGGCAACGATGGCAACTGTGCTGACCATGAGAAGGACAGCGAACACTCTGTCCCCGGCTAGTCGAATCGCCAACCACAGCAGCGCGACCGCCAGAAGTACAGGGAGGACGTCTGAGATGATGCCTATGTTGAGCGCATCCGCGATCCGGTCCCCAGTTCTGGTCAAGGCCGGCCACTGGAAGAAGGCGAGGGTCGTGGCTGTTGCCACGCCGAGAGCCCAGCGGATCCGCGACTGCAGACCTCGCGAGAGGATCACGAGCAGAATCACGCTGAAGATGAGAACGAACAGCGACATAGCAACGCCGAGCGCGATCCGGATCGACATTGGGCTCTCCCCGACAACCCATTGCATTCCGGGTGTCATCGCCGTCAACACAAACGGAATCACCCAAAGGATCACGGGCAGGTCGGACTCCGAGTGCTCGGGTGGGGGTGCTGTCGATTCTTGATTCATAAGGCTGTTACTCGCTCATTAGGTGTTCGATGTTGATCACTGTCCCCTGCAACGAACCCGGTGCCCAGAAGTGACGGTCTGGCATCTGAGTCAGGCCCGCATCCAACGCACAGTTGGCGAGGGCGCGGGCTCCGTTTACCGGTGTGATGGTCTCGTAGACGTCGGTGCACCCGGGGAGACGGTAGGCGCTGAGAATGCTCATACGCTCGACGATTTCAGGATCGGTCCATTCGGTGGATACTCCAGCAACCCGGGTCGAGTCTGAACCGTGGTCGCCGGTGATCATGACGAGGGTGTCGGCTCTGCTTTCGAAGATCTCGGTCAATGATTCGACGACCAAATCGTTGGTGCACTTCATCTGCTCGACGTAGTAGCCAAGCCGTGGCTCGATGTCATCGGGATCGGATACCCGCAGATCCTCGCGATCAGCCCCCTTGTGACGGTTGCAGTCGGCGTCGAGCAAGAGTGGTTGATGCGGCAGCAAGATGTGGGCCACCGTTAGCCGGGGGACGCCCTCGGTGCGTTGGCTCTCAACCAATTCTGGGAAAGCTTCCAGGTGGTCAAGAGACACGGAATTGAACGGGTGGGGGAGTACGGGGGCAACAAGTGGCGCAAGAATCGTCATTCTGCCCGTTGCCCACAACGCGGACTCGAATAGTCCCTTTCGCCAGCACACATCGGTAGAGCTTCCGCATGCGGAGCCGGACCAGGGGTTCTGGATGTAGGCAATCTCGTAGCCCTGCTCGTGGAAGCGGCGGAACAACTCGGGGTCTCCCGTGAGCGCATTGCGCATAGCTTCGTACTCAACCGGGCCGATTTCGCCGAGTTCGAACACGTAGTCGAGTTCGAACATGGAGGAGATCGAGGCGTACGTGTATCCGTAGTTGGAACGGGCTTCGCTGGCGACGTTAAACCCCAGCGTCTCTAACTCCGTAGTGAACGGTGAGTTGTCGTATCCGAAGCGGCTATCAAGCACGTCGGCCCCGGAGTAGCCGTCGAGGATCATCAGTAGGACGTCGGGTGACCCCTCAGCCGCGACCGCGGCTCGGGTGCTGTTTGGCTCGTTCGATACCCGGCTTTGGGCATTGATGAAGAGTGCGCCGCAGACAATCAGCAGCGCGACGCTGAGGATGGAGGCAAATGGCCACTCGCCACCTATCCGGTTGGCCACCCAGAGGAAGCCAACCGCCAGGACCAGCGGAAGGACGTTGCTGGTAAACGGGATACGAACCGCATCGGCCACGACATTTCCGACATTCGTGAGTTGTGGCCAGTGGAAGAGCACAAGCACGGTCATCGCCGTCACGCCCATTGACCATCGAACTCGGTGCTTGAACCCTCGAGAGAGGATCGCCAACAGGAACACAGCGACGACGCCAACGATTGTCGCCATCGCGAGGACGAGACCATAGCGAGGGGCCATCGGGCGTTCGCCCGCCACCCACTCGAGCCCTGGCATGATTGCTGCCAGCACCAGCGGAACGGCCCACAGGATCATCGGAGTGCCGGACCTGGAATTCTCGGAGATGGGCTCGGGCGGGTGGTTCATGAGTTCAGCACTCGCTCAGTCGCTCAAGCGCGGGGCGATATCTGTCACTGAGCCCTTGCCATCGTTGGGGGACCACAGTACGGCGTCGTCCAAGAAATCGAGTTCCACGTCGAGAACACAGTTGGTCATGGCTCGCGCTCCGTTGACTGGTGTGATCGACGGATATGTGAAGCTCTCGCAACCCGGCATTCGGTATGCGCTCAGGATGCTCATACGTTCGGCGATTCCAGCATCGCTCCACTCCTCGACAGGCTCGTTGGCCAGCCGAGTGGACCCTGATCCATGGTCGCCGGTGATCATGATCACCGTGTCGGGTCGATCGGCAATGATCTGCTGGAGAGATTCGAGGAGCTTGTGGTTGGTGCAGGTTGCCTGAGCCACATAGAAGTCGCGACGGTTTTCGATCAGCTCAGGACTTGCCGTTGTGAACGCACGACGTACCGCGGTGTTCTGCCGTTCGCACTCAGCGTTGAGCAGAAACGGGGGATGAGGCAAGATCAGGTGAGCAAACGTGAGACGAGGGACTCCCGGTGTTCGGTCTGCGGAGACGTAGGTGGGTAGTGATTCCAGCTGTTCCAGCGACACGGTATTGAACGGATGTGGTCGTGTCGCAGTCAATATCGGTGCCATGATCGTGACCTGGCCGAGGTTCCAAAGCACACGTTCGACTAGGCCATCTCGAATGCAGATGTCGACGGCCGCACCGCAATGTGATCCCTGCCACGCATTCTCGACGTATGCGAACTCGTAGCCACGCTCACGGAATTGCTCTGGTAGTGCTCCGTTGCCTGCGAGGGAGTTCCGCATGGTCTCGTGGTGTCGATCGGTCACCGGACCGATCGGGTAGGCGTAGTCGAGATCAAGCATGCTTGCGATGGAAGCGTAGGTGAAGCTGTAGTTCGGCCGAGCTTCGGTAGCTATCTGGAATCCAAGTTGCTCGAGTTCGCTCAACCAGGGGGTGGTGTCGAAGCCAAACTGTGTTTCCAGTATGTCAGCTCGGGTATAGCCGTCCATGACGATCAGTACGACATCGGGCGATCCATCGCGAGCAGACATTTCCTGTGCGGTTGGTGTCGAGCGATCGACGTATGGAAGCGTGTTGACCAGAAGGACGACAACGATGAGCCATGTACCAAATCCAGTGATGGCTGCGAACGGCCATTCTCCGCCGATTCTGGTGGCAACCCACAGGAAAGCGACCGCAAGAATCACCGGGAAGGCATCGGCGAGGAACGGCAAAGGCACCGCGGCCTCGAATACCCTGCCCACGTAGGTCAGCGTTGGCCACTGAAAAGCGACCAGTACCGCCATCGTTGCAACCGAGGTTGACCACCTAATACGCCGCCTGAAGCCATTCGAGACTGCCGCGAGAAGCAGCAATCCAGTCAACGCGACGACCCCAGTCATCGCTAGAGCGAGCTCGACTCGTGCCGCCATAGGTCGCTCTGCGATCATCCAGACCAGGCCCGGGATCAGGATCACTGCAATGAGCGGCACAACCCAAAGGACCAAGTGGACATCTGACTCCACCGGCGGGTCGTCGGGAGTCGCATGAGGGTCGGGTTTGAGGCTCATGACGGGTGCACCGGCCTGTTTGCCTTGTCGATCATTAGTGACACCTTGCTCAACCATCGCCTCCAAATCCGAGCAGGCTTTCCCTACTGAGCGATCGTGACCCGGTCATGAGTCCAATAATGGCCAGAATCCATGCCACGATCCCGATTCCGAAAGCTGCAATAACCGGGTTGATGAGCAGACCGCTCGAAACCCCGTAGGCGGCGAATATAACGGGTAGCGAGACCAATGTGGCTGCTTGCTGGGCGGCTGCGGTGCTGCGTACTTTCGACGAGACCCACAGGATGACGGAAAGGGCGAGGGCGATAAATGGGGGGACCACCCACACGATAAGGATCCACCAGCCAGCCGTTGGGAAGAACCATCCACCGACCAGGGGGCCGACCTTCATGTTGACTAGCAATGAGTAGATAGCGAATCCGACGCCGGTGGCCAGGAAGCCGGGAACAAGGCTCGCCAGCATCTTGCCCATGAATATCTCACGCTCTGTCAATGGGGAGTGGGCCAAAAACTCGCCGGTGCCTCGCTCCCTCTCTCCGACGATGGCGTGGGCACCGACCGCCGAGGAGATGGTCAGCGGCACCACGATCGCGACCGGGGCCAATAGGTACACCGAAAGCATGTAGGCGCCTCGGGCTGCTGGTGTCGTTCCCACAACATTCTCCTGGACCGGTCCGGGTAGCGTCTGCAGCACTTCACCGATCTTATTGACCAGGTCGCTGCTCGTCGTTGAGGTCACAATCGTGAGCAGGAGAAACGGCAGACCGATGAAGAACACCGACGCCAGGAAGCCCATCGGTATCCAATAATCCTTGCTCTTGAAGAGTCGGCGCAGATCGATCCGAGCCACGGTCAGCATGCGATCCCACCTCATGATTGCCCCCGCAGTGATCGCTGCATCTCGAAGTAGAGCGTTTCAAGCGTCGGGTTGTCGGGTTCGACCCTGGTGATTCGTGCCCCGGCGCCAACCAGGTCGGCGACGAGGCCGGGGAGACGATCAATGTGGGTCAACCGAACGTGAAGAGCGCCGTTCCACTCGGCTGAGACAACATCGTCGTGACGACTGAGGGCGGACAGGGAGTCGCGGTCCTCTGCATCGATAATGACGGCAGGATTGGTGACGTATCGGTCGGCGAGATCGAGCTGACTGCCCACAATCTGCGCCTGGCCGGCTCCCATGAGCACGACCTGATCGGCAACACCTTCAGCCTCGTGGAGAAGGTGGGTGCACAGAACGATTGTCCTACCTCTGCCGGCCAGTTCCCTGATGAGGTTTAGGACGGCGCGGGCGGACTCTGGGTCGAGTCCTGCCGTCGGTTCATCCAGGAGAAGGACATCGGGGTCATGGAGGACAGCCCGAGCCAATGCCAATCGGGTTCTCATGCCTGTCGAGTAGCCGCCAACGTTGAGATCCAGAGCGTGATCTATGCCAAAGCGTTCGGCAGCTGGCTTGATGCCTTTGTGGTCCGCACTAAAGATATCGGCGGTGAAGGTGAGGTTTTCCCATCCCGTCAGGTTGTCGTATAGCGCAGGTTTTGGGGGAACGACGGCGCAGCGTGACCGCACCTCATTGCCTGCGATCAGCGGGTCGAGCCCTAAGACCTCGATGGAACCTTCGTCGGAGCCCAAAGCTCCGGTGGCGAGCCGTACGGTTGTTGTCTTCCCGGCCCCGTTCGGGCCGAGCAGAACCGTTATCGAACCCTCGGGGACTTCAAGGCTCAGGTCGTCGACTGCCGTGATGTCACCAAATGTTCTGGTGACGTGGGAGAACGCTAGTGCTGTTGGCATAGAGTCGTATCGGTACGACGATGACCGACCTGAACGATCGAATTGGGCTATGCCGGGGTCAAAAAGACCCCAGTGAGTGGCGGTACTGTGACCGTGATCGAACGCTCAAAGCCGTGGCTGGGCACCAGCCCAGCGCTGAGGGTTCCTGGATTGATGATCCCGCTGCCGCCGTAGCGAAGATCGTCGCCGTTGAGGACCTCTTTCCAGTCAGCGTCGCCGGGCACACCAAGCCGATAGTCGTGGCGTACTACCGGGGTGAAATTGGCTACAAAGAGCAGCGGATTGCCGCTGCTGTCGAGCCGCAAGAACGCATAGACGCTGTTGGCGTCGTCGTTGCCGACCACCCACTGAAACCCGCTCGGATCTGAATCTCTCTCGTGGAGCGCCGGGTTCTCCCTCATCAGGCTATTGAGGTCAGAAACCCACCGTGTCACCCCCACGTTCTCATCAGCGGCCGCCACGGCCCAGTCAAGCTCTTGCTCGTGGTTCCACTCGTCGGCCACGCCGAACTCGCTGCCCATAAACAGGAGTTTCTTACCGGGTTGGGCCCACTGGTACGCATAGAGCAAGCGAAGGCCTGCGAATTGCTGCCAGCGATCACCCGGCTGCTTGTTCAGCAGCGACCCCTTGCCGTGTACAACCTCATCGTGTGACAGCGGAAGCGTGAAGTTCTCGTTGAATGCGTAAACCATGCGGAAGCTGAGAACGTCGTGGTGATGGCGTCGGTGGACCGGGTCCTTCGACACGTATCGCAACGTATCGTTCATCCAGCCCATGTCCCACTTCTGGCCGAACCCGAGCCCGCCGTAGTCGGTGGGGTGGGTGACCATCGGGAAGGCGGTCGACTCTTCGGCGTACATCTGGATATCGGGGTAGCGGGCGTATGCGTTCGTGTTGATGAGCTGCAGCAGCGAAATGGCGCCGAGGTTCTCTCTCCCCCCGAACTCATTTGGAATCCATTCGCCCTCTTTGCGGGAGTAGTCCCGGTAGAGCATCGAGGCCACAGCATCAACGCGGATACCGTCGGCGTGGTATTTGTCGAGCCAGAACAGTGCGCTTGACAGGAGGAAGCTCCGCACTTCGAACCTGTCGTAGTTGAAGATGAGGCTGTCCCAGTCCGGGTGGTAACCGAGTTGGGGGTCGCTGTGTTCGTAGAGGTGGGTTCCGTCAAACGCGGCCAAACCGTGGGCGTCCGAAGGGAAGTGCGACGGGACCCAATCGAGAATGACCCCGATTCCCTTCTGGTGCAGGTAGTCCACGAAGTACATCAGGTCTTGCGGCGTGCCGTACCGCGACGTTGCCGCAAAGTAGCCGGTCGACTGGTAGCCCCACGATCCGTAGAAAGGATGCTCCATAACCGGGAGCAATTCGACGTGGGTAAAGCCGGTCTCCAGTACGTAGTCGGCAAGCTGATGGGCGATCGCCCGGTAGCCGCCGGGCTCATATCGCCACGAGCCGAGATGTACTTCGTAGATCGAGATCGGTGAGTCGTAGGCGTTCTTATCGCCCCTTGTCTTCATCCAGGCTTCGTCGGCCCATTCGTAATCGAGATCCCAGACCACAGATGCGGTGCGTGGAGGCTCCTGGGCTCGGAACGCAAACGGGTCCGCTTTGTCGAATGCAGGACCTTCTGCAGGTGTGATTCGGTACTTGTAGATCTCGCCTTCTTCGATTCCGGGGATGTGACCGCTCCAGATACCGGAGCGGTCAGGGTTGAGCGCCCAGCCATCTTCCCAAGAGTTGAAGTCGCCGATCACTTCGACCCTGGTGGCCGAGGGTGCCCAAACTCGAAAGGTGGTGCCACTCTTGTCGGAGTGCGCACCGAGTATCTCGTACAGGGAGGTGTGGGTACCGCCGTTGAATGACCAGCGATCGTCGTCCGTCAGGATGCGGGGAGTTTGCGTCATGGCTGCAAAATAACGCGATCCGAGGCCCGCTGCATAACTCGGGAGCGATGAAGACAGTTATGGAGGTCGCATTCGAGTGTGCCAATATGTGCACATGCATACACGCTCATCATCGCCGAAGGTCATATCCATGGTTCTTGCCGGTGGGCAAGGGACCCGACTACTCCCCCTCACCTCGGTCCGAGCGAAACCTGCTGTGCCCTACGGTGGCCAGTACCGCCTGATCGACTTTGCGCTCTCCAATCTTGCAAATGCCGGTTACCGCAAGATCGTCGTGCTCACCCAATACAAGAGCCACAGCCTCGATGTTCACTTGTCGACCACGTGGCGGATGTCGACGTTCCTTGGCAACTACGTTGTCTCGGTGCCGGCGCAGATGCGGCGGGGTCCGCAGTGGTTTGCCGGCTCTGCCGATGCCATCTTCCAGAACATGAACCTCATCGATGACGAACATCCCGACTACATATTCGTCTTCGGCGCCGACCATATCTATCGCATGGATCCGACCCAGATGCTGCAGCATCACATCGATAGCGGCGCAGGGGTCACTGTTGCAGGGATTCGGGTGCCGCGCGACGAGGCAAGCGCATTTGGCGTCATCCAGCGCAACCCACATTCGTCCATGATCGATGCGTTTCTGGAGAAGCCAGCCGACCCTCCTGGCCTCGCCGACAGCCCGGATGAGGTGCTCGCCTCGATGGGCAACTACTTCTTCAGCAGCGATGTGCTTGTCGATGTCCTCAATGCCGACGCCGAAGACAAGCAGTCGGGGCGCGATCTTGGTGGTGACATTATTCCGGCGCTGGTGTCGTCTGGCCAAGCCCATGTCTATGACTTCACTACCAACGTGGTCCCCGGTGAGACTCCGCGGGACCGCCACTACTGGAGGGACGTCGGGACGCTCGACTCGTATTACGAAGCCAATATGGATCTCGTCGCTCCGCACCCCGTGTTCAATCTGTACAACAACGACTGGCCCGTGTTCACCTCGTTCCGTACGTTGCCTCCGGCCAAAGTGGTCGCCCACGGCGAGTACGGTTCAGGTGACATCGCCAATTCTGTGCTTTCTCAGGGCTGCATCGTCACCGGGGCGACCGTGCACGATTCGGTGCTTTCGCCAAATGTTCGGATCGAACCAGGGGCAGTTGTCGAAGGCTCCATCTTGTTCGATGATGTGCACATTGGTGCCAATGCCACCGTTCGCAACGCCATCGTCGATAAGCACGTGGTGATTCCCCGCAACCGTGAGATTGGTACCACTCCGGATCGGGATGCCGAGGAGTTTGTGATCTCGCCCAACGGAATCATCGCCATCGGCAAGGGCCACAAGGTCAAGTACGCCTAGCTCAGAGTGCGAGGAGTTCCTCGTAGAGATCGATATGGCGCTGGGCGGGACGTTGCCACGACCAATCTCTGGCCATGCCCCGCCGCTGGATGGCACCTCGTCGCTGCTTGTGTCGCCACGCTCGTCCGGCGCGATGGAGTACGTCGACTATCCCTGGCACCTCGGCGGTCGTCGCCAGGAACCCGGTTCCGTTCTTGCGGTCGGCGTCGGCGTCGATGACCGTGTCGTGAAGGCCTCCGACATCGGTGACCACCGGGATGGTCCCGTACGCCATGGCCTGCATCTGCGCCAGCCCACACGGCTCGAACCGGCTTGGCATCAGAAGCAGATCGGACCCGGCAAAGATTGTGTGTGCTAGCTGCTGGTTGTATCCATCGGCGAAGAACATGTTGTCGGGCCAGTTCCCGCTTGCCCAGTGGGCCCACTCGGACAGTCGTTGCTCGCCCGAACCGAGCATGACCAGCCGATATGGGACCCCGGCGGCGTAGCGCACCGACTCAAGCGCGAGGTCGATACCTTTTTGCTCTACAAGCCGAGTGACCATGCCCACCAGCGGCGTGCCGTCGTCGGTCCACCCAGCCTCCTTGTGTAGAGCCGCCCGCGATGACTCCTTGCCACTGAGGTCGGCGAGGCTGTAGTTGGCGGACAGTCTCTGGTCCGTTGCCGGATCCCAGATAGCGGTGTCGATCCCGTTGCGAATGCCGACGAGGTGATCACCGAGACCCGAGAGTATGTGGTCGAGACCCATCCCCGATTCCGGGCGTCGGATCTCGTCGGCGTAGTTGGGGCTGACTGCGATAACACGATCGGCGACTTGGATAGCCCCGGCAAGCGGATTGACGTCCCCGAAGCTCTCGAATGCTGAGAAGTTGTAGGGGATGCGGGGCAGCCATTCGGAGCCAGCCCATCCCTGATAGCCAAGGGTGTGAATGGTGAAGACGACCGGTGGGCGTTTGCGCAGAAAGGCAAGGGTGGCAGCGGTGTGCCAATCGTTTAGATGAACCACGTCAGGTCGGCTGGTTTGGGTGAGGTTGGCGACTGCAGCGGAAAAGGCGAAGAACCGTGCATCGTTATCCGGCCAGCCGATGCCTGTTTCGTCAATGTACGGGTGGGAGCGGACGATCCCTGGGACCTTGACCAAGGTAACGTCGCCAACTCCTGCGGCCACACCGCGTCTGGCGGTCGCCGGCCGGGCCCATTTTGGAACCGTAACGTCACGTGGCCGTTCGTCTGTGAGTTCTGTTTCGCTGTAATCGGGGAGGATGAGATCGACCGTGATCCCTGCCGCCCTGAGTGCGACCACGAGGCCGGCAGCTGCCTCAGCTAGGCCACCAACTCTGGCCATGGGAGTCAGTTCGGCGGTCGCAAAGAGGACCTTCATCGGCTGTGAATCTGTTGCAGTAGAACCACTGACCATCCTTCGACTAGCCAAGCATCGCCCGCTCCGATCAGGTCGGCGCATGTCATTTCACGCGATGTGTCGAGCACAACCTGCCATTCGAAGCCTTCGAGATCCTCTGGCACCGTAAAGGTTACCGGTTCGGTGTGTGCGTTGAACAAAACGATGAAGCTGTCGTCTGTGACTCTCTCGCCTTGCGGACCGGGTGTGGGGATTGCTTCGCCGTTGAGGAACACCGCAAGGGAGCGGGCGTAGCCGAGATTCCAATCGTGGTCGGACATCGGGCTGCCGTCGGTGTTGTACCAGCCGATATCGCGCACATCCTCGCCGTGGACCTTTCTGCCCTCAAACCATCGCCTTCTCGTGAACACCGGATGACGGTTGCGAAGTGCGATGAGGCGTTTGGTGAACCCCAGAAGGAATCGGTCGGCGTTTTCCCAGTCGTACCAAGAGATTTCGTTGTCTTGGCAGTAGGCGTTGTTGTTGCCGGCCTGAGTCCGTCCCAGCTCGTCACCGCCGAGCAACATAGGCACGCCTTGCGACAAGAGCAGGGTGGCCAGTATTGATCGTTGCCTGCGTTTTCGCACCGTCAAGACGTCGGGGTCGTTGGTCGGGCCCTCCTGTCCAGAGTTCCACGAGCGGTTGTGGGATTCCCCGTCGCGGTTGTCTTCGGCGTTGGCTGTGTTGTGCTTGTGGTTGTACGAAACCAGGTCGCTCAGCGTGAACCCGTCGTGGGCTGTGACGAAATTGATGCTGGCGTGGGGGCGTCTCCCCGAGAAGCCGTACAGGTCGGAGGACCCGGTGAAACGAGAGGCAAAGTTGGCAAGTGACCAATCGGTGCCCCTCCAATAGTCGCGGACGCCGTCGCGGTACTTGGCGTTCCACTCCGACCACAACGGGGGAAAGTTGCCTACCTGGTACCCGCCGTCGCCGACGTCCCAGGGTTCTGCGATCAGCTTGACTCGGCTGACCACCGGGTCTTGCTGGATGAGGTCAAAGAACGACGAGAGCTTGTCGACATCGTGGAGTTCCCTCGCCAACGCGGAAGCGAGATCGAAGCGAAATCCGTCGACATGCATCTCCGTAACCCAGTAGCGCAGGCTATCCATAATGAGTTTGAGAACAGCTGGATGCCGCACATTGAGGCTGTTGCCGGTGCCGGTGTAGTCGACGTAACGCCACCGGTTGTTGGGATCGATTCGATAGTAGGTGTGGTTGTCAATGCCGCGGAACGACAGAGCGGGACCGAGCATGCCGCTTTCACCGGTGTGGTTGTAGACGACATCCAGGATCACTTCGATCCCGGCTGCATGGAGTGCCTTGACCATCTGCTTGAACTCGACGACTTGCTCACCGCGATCGCCTGATGCGGAGTATTCGCCATGAGGGGCGAGAAACCCGACTGTGGCATAGCCCCAATAATTCGTGAGGCCCTTGTCCATTAGCGAGTGCTCCGAGACAAAGTGATGGACGGGCATCAGTTCCACAGCTGAGATGCCGAGACGCTGCAGGTGCTGGATAACAGGCTCGCACGCAATCCCGGCGAATGTACCCCGTAGATCCGTGGGGACATCGGGATGTGTCATCGATATGCCACGGACGTGCGTCTCGTAGATGACAGACTTGTACAGAGGCGTGCCGGGAGCGGTGTCGTCACCCCAGTCAAATGATGTATCCACCACGATCGATCGCGGAACATGCTGTGCGCTGTCGGTTTCGCTGATCCGGTTGGGGTGGGCGAGTTGATGGGCGAACACATCCTCGGACCAGTTCACCTCACCCTCGATAGCTTTGCTGTATGGGTCGAGCAGAAGCTTCGCTGAATTGAAGGTGAGTCCGTCAGCGGGCGACCATGGCCCGTGGACGCGGTAGCCGTAGCGCTGTCCCGGTTCCACCCCAACGACGTAGGCGTGGTGGGTGAAGGCGGTTATCTCCTCGAGACGGATACTGATTTCATTGTTGTCGTTGTCGAACAGGCACAGCTCGACACGGTCGGCGTTCTCTGCGTATATCGCAAAGTTGGTTCCGGCCCCGTCATAGGTGGCCCCAAGTGGATACGGTTCCCCGGGCCAGACGCGAGACTTCAACTGCCTGCGGCTACCTGGTAGATCCGCTCGCCGTACTCCTTGACCATGCGTGAAGCAGTGACAAAGGGTCCGAGGGTCCTCCAATTGTGTCGAACCTTGTTGAGCCAATCCGCCGTTGGGGCAATGCCTCCGGGCCCGTAGAACAGAGGCGCAATCTCGTCGCCGAGGATGTCATAGAGAAGGCTGGCTTCCTCCCGATCCCGTTGCTGAGGATCGTCCGCAACCGATGACGGGATTGCCCAGCCGTTCTCGCCGTCAAAGCACTCGTCCCACCAGCCATCCAAGATGGAGAAGTTGAGGCCGCCGTTCAGGGCAGACTTCTCGCCGCTGGTGCCACATGCTTCGCGGGGCCGCACCGGGTTGTTGAGCCAGACGTCGCAGCCGGCATACATGGCTCTGGCGACAGCCATGTTGTACCCGGGTATGAAGATGAACCGGCCATTTGATGCTGGGTCGCCGGCAAACCTGACGATGTTGCGCAGCAAGTCCTTGCCGGGCTCGTCGGCGGGGTGGGCCTTCCCCGCAAAGACAAATTGCACCGGCCGGTCCCCATCATTGATCAGGGATGTGAGTCGCTCGATATCGGCGAGCAGCAGATCGGCACGCTTGTAGGTGGCGAAGCGACGAGCAAAACCGATCGTCAGAATGTCGGGGTCGAGGTTGGTTTCGTGGCCAAGCTGGCTGTTGGCCATGCTGATCATGCGTTGGCGACCACTGGCGAAAACGGTGCGAATCTCGTCGTCGCTGATTTCATCGACCTTGTTCCACGCATCGGCCGCAGGCAGATGCCAGTCCGGGCCGAGCTTGTCATCGAAGACCATCTGCATTTCAGGATCGACCCAGGTGCGGGCGTGGATGCCATTGGTCACCGACGTGATCTCTGAACCGCCGGGTACCTCAGAGAACATGGCCCGGCTCACCTCGCCGTGAAGGCGGGAAACACCGTTGCAGCGACCCGCGATGCGCACGCAGAACGCCGCCATGTTGAAGTGATCGTCCCCGCCAGGGAGGATACCGAGTTTCAGCAGCTCGTCGAGGTCCACGCCGTAGCGATCGGCCCACACCCCGAGATACTTGCGCATGAGGTCCGGAGCAAACCGGTCGATGCCGGCGGGCACCGGCGTGTGGGTGGTAAAAACAATCCGTGTCCGGATGGCGGTCACCGCCTCGTCGAGGGTGAGGCCCTTTGCCACCTCTTCAGCCAGGAGCTCCAAAGCAAGGAATCCGGCATGACCCTCGTTGAGATGGAACTTCGCCGGCTCGTAGCCGAGTTGGCGAATGGCGCGCACCCCGCCGACGCCCATCAGCAGCTCCTGGCGCATGCGGTGCTCCCGGTCGCCGCTGTAGAGACGATCCGAAACGCGACGCCCGAACTCGTCGTTGACATCCAGGTCTGTGTCGAGCAGGAATAGCCGGGTTGTTCCGACGTTGGTGCGCCACACTCTGGCGGTGACTTGGCGGTCGGCAAGCTGGAGCTCGACGCGGGCGGGGGTGGCGGTGAGGGCGAGGAAGCGCGGGTTGTTGGTCACATATCGCTCGCGCTGCTGTCCGTCCTCGAGTGCCTGCCGGAAGAAGCCGTCGCGATAGAACAGCCCGACCGCCAGCAGGGGCATTCGCAGATCGCTGGCTGCTTTCAGGTGGTCTCCCGCCAACACTCCGAGGCCACCCGAGTACTGAGGCAGCATTTCTGAAACGCCGAACTCCGGACTGAAGTACGCAACGGTGGTCCCGTCGTTGATCTGGAGTGGTTTTGGGAGGTTGCTGTGGGCGTCTCTGGCCAGGGCGGAAAACTCAGCGTCGTTCGTCAGACGTTCCCAGTCCTCCTCGCTGAGAAGCTTGATGCGCTCTGCAGGGTGCAGGGCACCTTCCCCGTTGAGCGACGGGATTCGGTTGAACAGCTCTCGAGCCTGGAGATCCCAGGTCCACGAGTAGTTGCCGGCGACTTGGAGCAGTGTGCTCTCGAGCTCGTAACGGGATGTTTTCTCTTGCACGTCATTCCCTCAGAAAAATTGCGTAGAGGCGGATGTTATAGCGTTGGAGGTTAGTGGTGGTCGTCTTCAATTTGAGTCGACCCATGGTCGGTCGGGTTGCGCAGTTCGCTCAGCCTTTCTAGCTGGGCGAGCAGATGCGAGTCGGCTGCGATTTCCTCCATCGTATGGCGGTGCCGCGCCCGCCAATTGGGCCGCTCGGCGTCGGTTCCCGGCACGTTCTGGCGGCGCGGTTCCTCCCAGAGGTCGTCGATGTTGATGATCGCAATCGCCGCATCCGAGGTGGCCATCCAGCCCATGATGGCATCGCGTGTGTCGGCGCGTCCGGAGCTGCCCAGAACCTCCTCGAGGTAGGCAATGGTGTCACGACGATGCTGGCGAGCCACATCGCCCCGACCGTCGGTGTAGACGCCGAGATCCTCGCCATCATCAATGTCGATCTCTGACCACCATGCCGCAAACGGGGGCGTGTCGTGGGTACTGAGGGCGATGAGTTCGTCGCTCGCCGGCGGGTTCAGACCATCCTGGGCGACCTTCATTCCCATGAGTTTGTGCCGGTCGAGAGCCTCGCTGATCGCTGGTGGGACCGTACCCATGTTTTCTCCAACGACGGCCGCTCCAGCCCGGACCGACTCGAGACAGATGATTGCGAACATCTCTTCGGTGGGCTGCATGACGTAGGCACCATCAGTCGATGTGAGTCCGTGGGGCACCCACCAGGTGCGGTGGAGTCCCATAACATGGTCGATCCGGAGGAGACCGGCGACCGACAGTTGATGACGAACCGCTTTGACGAAAGCCCGGTGTCCGTCGCGGCGCGACTGTGCCGGAATTGTTGCGGGGAGCCCCCAGTCCTGACCGCCAAGGAACAGCGAATCGGGAGGAGCACCAACGCTGGCAGGTGCGTAGAGATCGGGCTGCTCCCAGATGTCGAAGCCATCGGGATGACAACCAATGGGTAGATCCAGATAGAGGTATTGGCCGCGGTCACGGAGACGGTTGCCCAAGCCGGCGAGTTGTTCGGTGGCCAGCCATTGTGTCGTCAGGTGGTAGTTGACCCGATCGGGGAGGGGTCGGGCGTCGTCCGGCCAAATTCGCCAGTTACGCCCGTAGCGATCGCCGGTCGCACGGAATGTCGCGTACCTGGTGACTTCGGGCTGGGTCACTGCGAAGATTTCAATCTGGTTCTTGATATGGGGCATTTGCTGTGCAGCGGTGGCGTACTCGGCAAGAGCCCCGCGGATTGATTGTCCTACGGCTTCGTAGTTGACCCACAGAGGATTATCGCCGGAGGTGGGGACATCCCCCGACCACCCTGGAGCAGCCGTGATATCGATGAGCAGCTCGTTCCAGGCACGGCGTGACGCGGGTGAGTACGGAGATGGTTGGTCAGGGAAGGTGGCGACAAGCGGCAGAGTGCCAACGACGTCCACCCCGGCGATGAGTGCCGCATCTGCAAGCTGTCCGAGGTGGCCGTAGTTGCCGATACCGGTGTCGAAGCTACTCGACCGCATCGAGTAGACAGGAGCGAGGACGCCCAGCCTGCGTTCCCCCCAGGGATATGCCTCGCTTGGAGCGGAAATGATCAGGGTCTTCTGATCAACGCCTTCGATGTGGAGCTCGTGGTAGCCGAAGGGCAGAGTCGTCGTGATGAGCAGCCAGCGATCGCCGATGGTGATCGGCAACTCGTTACCCGCTTCGGTGACCAGGTACGCCGACCGAGGATGGCGGGCGATTGGGATCTCGGGGAGATGCCCATCCCAGGCAACGAAGACCGGTTCGATGATGGGCTGCTCATTGGCCAGGTCAGCCCGAGCCGCGTCGACCTCGGCTACCGAGGTCAAGCGTCGACCGGTCAATGCTTCGAGGGTCGCCAACAGATTGTCGACCGTTACGTGCTGAGGATTGCCCCAAACGTCGACCCACTCTGTGAGGACTCCTGCCGACGCTGCAAGGCTATGAATTGATGATTCGATGGCGTACTTCTCTTGAGATCGACCGGGACAGGGTGATTATTGCCGGTAATGCGTCGTCAGAAAAGGTGGGGTCTGGGAGAATGAGCTGATGTGTGGAAGATTTGTTCAATCCCATGACGCCAGTTTTTATGCAGATGCCTTCCAAGTCGAGACGATCAGAGCCGACACTCTGCCGGCTTCGTACAACGTCGCCCCTACCGACTCGGTGTACGCCGTTGCCGAGCATGAGGGAACACGATTGCTCGGCTCATTTCGGTGGGGGTTGATTCCATGGTGGGCGAAGGATCGCAAGATTGCGGCGCGCAACATCAACGCGAGGTCTGAGACAGCAGCGGAGAAGCCCGCATTTCGCGACTCCTTTGTGAAGCGACGTTGTCTCATTCCTGCGGATGGTTTTTATGAGTGGCAGCGGCTGCCGAAGGGCAAGTTGCCGCACTACATTTATAGGGCCGACAAGCAACCGCTGGCCTTGGCCGGTCTGTGGTCAAGCTGGAAGGATCCTGAAACGGGAGATCGACTTAGGACCTGCACCATCCTTACCGGCGAGCCAAATGACCTCGTGGCGGACATCCACGATCGGATGCCCGTGGTCCTTCCCAAGGAGTATTGGTCCGACTGGCTCGACCGAAGCAACGATGACCGAGGAGCTCTCCAGAAGATGATGACCGTCTTGCCGGCGGCGGCGATGGCTGAGCACCCGGTCGCCACTTTGGTGAACAAGGTGAGCAACAATTATCCGGAGTGTGTTGCCCCGCTCGATACAGGTGCAGTTGACCAGTAGACATCCGACTTGATGTCGGTCACGCCTGGCGGCAATCTGCTGCAAGCTAGCTTCCCGGGAATCCCAATGTCTGCGGCCCGATCGATGTCAACCAACACTGATGCAGCTTCGCTCCACGCTGTCATCGACGCTGAGCCGGCCCAGATCATGTCGAACCCAGTCGGGCGTGCGGTCTACGTTGTCCTTGGCTTTGTGTGTCTTGGGCTGGGTATCGCCGGATACATCGTCCCTCTGCTTCCCGGCACCGTGTTCCTGCTGCTCGCGACGTATTTCTTCTTCAAGTCGAGTGAGCGCATGTACAACTGGGTGCTCAACAACCGTCAGTTCGGCCACGTCATTCGTGCCTATCGCGCTGGCTACGGCATTCCCCGTCGCATCAAGGCATACGCGATCGCCCTCATCGTGGTCAGCATGGGTGTCTCGATTGCCGTTGCGACCGATACAGTCGCGATCCGGCTGCTGCTGGTCGCGATCGGTGTGGCAGTCTCCACATTCATCCTCACCCGCCCCACCACCGAAACCGTCCTGGCGAGTTCCCAGGACTGAACGACGGTTTCGGTACTTGCGTCTTGATCCCCCTCGTACGAGCTGCGCAAGCAGGCCTACTCGGTGTCCTCGGGGTGGTCTTCTTCTAGGCGCCGGCGGAGACCGCTGCCGCGGCGTTGGTAGATGGTGTTGCCGGGGGCGACTACGAAATGTTCGTTGGGAAGGGTGTGATTCGGCTCAGCGGTGGTGTCGGTCAGGTCAACGGTCAGCCCTTGCTGGGTCAAGCGGACGACCTCGGGTTCTGCAGGTGACTCCTCGAGGATGTCATCCAAGCCCGTCGTCTCGAGGGAGATCATCGAAGACACGATTTCTGTCTGCTCGAGTGTGGATTCGGCGAGATGGCGGAACTGCCCTTCGATGCCGGCAATCGCGGACCGCAACTGTCCGATGCGTTGTTCGAGGCTGGCGTGCTCGCGGCGGGCCCGGCCGAGGATCGCTCCGGCCTCGTGGCGCGCATCTTCGACGATCCTGCGTGCGTCGAGTTCGGCGGACTGGACCAATGCTGCCCCTTCTGTTCGTTTGCCGGCCCGGAATTCGTTTGTCTCGCGCAAGACCCTGGCACGCAGTGCCTTGACTTCTGCCAAAGCAGCAGTGATCAGCGCTTCCGTGCGGGCATTGCGTCGCGACAGCAACTCGGCCGCATCAGTCTGAGCCGAGGTCTTGATTGTGGTGGCGTCCGCTTCGGCGGCGGCGATCTCGGCGGTGGCTTGGATCCGGGCCTGCTCGAGTTGAGCGACGGCAGCTGCATGGAGCTGTTCGCTGGCTGCCTCGGCATCGTCGAGGGCCTTGGTGCGAGCGATGCGCACTTCATCGAGGTCGGTGATCTGGGAGGTCAGGTCGTGCGTCGATTCGGCAAGCTCAGCATCTTGCTCCTCGTACTTGCGCAGCGTGGAAACGAGGCGTTTGATCACGGCGTCGACCTCGGCTTGGTCGTATCCACGACGGCGTGCGACCAGGAAGTGGTGACCCTCTATAGATGATGAGTGGATCATCGTTCATGCCTCCCTGTGTTGTTGTCGTCGGCGACCGGGTGTCCGCCGGTGCAACCCGGCGCGGGCGGCCGCTGAGTCGAGTATCACAGGGCGCGAAAAGGCGCGCAAGTGCGGTCTTTCCCGCTGCCGCCTATGTCGAGGTGCCACGGTGCTTGCTGGTGACTAGTCCTGTTGATGACGGTTGGAATGTTGCGCAAGTTCTTCCAGACCTTGCCGATACGTTGTGTACGGGTGCTGGACAGTGCTCTGCAGGAGAACCTGTCGAGGATTTCAGCGGAGGTGCGTTCCACCCCCGCTTGAGGTTTGAAACGGTCGGCCGTTACTAGCAACCTGGTACCGGGTGATCCACCGGTCGTTTCCAATCCTCGATGAGACCCGCCTTTCGAGGCGGGTCTCATCGCGTTCGGAGGTCCCTGCGGTGGTGGTATCACCGGCTCTGCTTGCTGAGTGGCTCCGTCTCTCATAGCCTGTGGCCGCAATGGACAGGATCATCGTTGACATCGACAAGAGCTGGCTATCGGTCTCCGACATCTGCGAGTACATGGATGTCTCGCCGTTTGTGGTCACCGGCCAACTTCGCACGGGAGGACTGCCTGCTGTGAAGTTCGGGCGAGAGTGGCGGGTGGCTCGTCAAGATTTTGAGGACTGGATCAACGCTCAACGGATGATTGCGGAGCAGGAGCCGTCCGGATGACCACTGCGCCCGTTGAACTCGATCTCCCGGATGCGAAGGACAAGACGGACTACATCCCGGTCTGGGATGTAGTGGTGTGGGACGATCCGGTAAACCTCATGAGCTACGTCGTTTGGGTTTTTCGCAGCCTCTTTGGGTACGACGCCACCAAGGCGACGAAGCTCATGCTGCAAGTTCACAACGATGGTCGTGCGGTCGTGGACAGTGGCCCCCGCGAGCATGCCGAGATGAGTGCGTTCCGGCTCCACCACCATGGGCTGTGGGCAACGTTGGAGAAACGATGAGCAGATTCAGGGCGACGGCAGACGGTGTTGAGGTGCAACTCCTCGACACAGAAATCGCCATTCTCGTGCGATTGAGTGCCGTGGTGCAGGGAGCCGGGGTTGAGAAGGACGACCCGGCGACGGAGCGGCTTCGTCCAGTGATCTATTCCGACGATACGAAGGCTTCCCGGGAGTTTGATCGACTCGGTGCGAAGGAACGAGTTGAGGTACGGTCCGCCGACAGGGAGAAGTTCGTCGATGGCCTGAAGAAGGCCGAGGCGGGAGTCTTCACTCTGAGTACCGAGGACACCGCGGCCTGGGCACGAGTTCTTGGCGAGTCCCGGATTGTGCTCGCGGCCCGCAAAGGCCTCTTTGACAGTGGCTTGCCGGAGGGTCGCCCACAGGATCCTGAGGTGGCACTGGTGATGTTCATTGGTGTGCTGCAGGAGGAGCTTGTCGGGCAGATGCTGGCGACCATGGAGGACAACAAGTGAGCGACCAACCCGACCCGATGGAGTCCGTTCCGCCCGAGGATCTGACACCGGGTAAGGAAGTACGCAAGCCCAAGAACCCCGCAAGCACCTTGACGTCGGCACTGGTTGTCTACGTATTCGTCAACCTCTTCTTCGCCTTGCCGCTCGTGATCTTCCCAGCCACCTACTTCGACTTGATCGGGTTTCATCAGACAGTTGCCAGCCAACTCGCAGGGTTGCGTTGGGTCGGCGCAGTCCTACTCGCTTGGTCGATCACGGGGATTGCGGTTTTGGCCCGGCCCGAAGGTCGTGGAGTGTTTGTAACCGCGGGTGCCACCCAGCTCACCTTGGGAGCGCTTGGCTTTCTGTACTCGTGGTCGATCGATGAGTACCACTGGGACATGTGGTACCAGGCCCTCGCTTCGATCCTGATGACAGCAGGCGCGGTATATCTGTGGTGGGCTCGGCTCAGCGGTCGCAAGGTCTTGAGTGGCAAGGACATCACCGAGTAGCAGAGGTCTTTGCTGCGCCGACTAGGTTAAGTCTCCGTTCTAAGGAGGCTCCCCGTGAAGGTCGCAGCAATGGTGCTCGCCGCTGATGTTGGATCAGGTTTTGCTGGTCCAAAGCATCTCGCGCCGTTACGTGGCTCCACTCTCATCGAACAGGTCGTCGCGGAAGTCCGAGAGTGGCCTGTCGACGCAGTCATCGTTGTGTTGGGGCCGCATGCCGAGGAGATAGTCGACCGCGCCGACCTTGGTGATGTGATCATCGTCATCGATCTCGAATGGAAGGAAGGCGAGGCCGCCGCAGTCCGTGTTGGCATCGACACCCTCTACCGGCTTGATGAGTTCGACGCCGTTGTCCTGACCCATGCTGATTATCCAGGTACGAGGGCCGATGAAGTCGCTCGTCTGATTGAGCAGCATGCCGAGGGGCACAAGGCCGCGGTCGTTCCGAAGTATCGGTATGCCGTCGGCTACCCGGCGGTCATAGGGGAGTTGTTGTGGCCCCGTCTCATCAGCATGGAGGGCGCTACAGCGTTTGATCAGATTCTGGCAACTCATCCCGACTGGGTGGAAGAGGTTTGGTTCGACAGGCTGCCTGCGAAGCGGGTGAAGACCCCAGATGACCTGATCGACATCGAGTCGATTCGCTAGCCAGGGCGCTGACTCAAGATCCGTCATCGTGGTTTTGGCTATCCCGTCTGGCAATCAGTGGTCGAGATTCGGTATTCTCCCGCTGGGTGCTGTCCTGTGGTTGAGGGGCCCGGCGCACTGCCGAGCAGTTGATTGGGAAGGACGTGTATGGCTTCGATCGATACGATCGAGGGGATCAGCCACAAGCAGGCAACGAGTCTTCGCAAGGCGAAGATCCGAACTGTGGAGGCGCTCCTCAAGAAGGGCTCCACGAAAAAGGGAAGGGGCGATGTCGCCGCAGCAACCGGAGTCAGCGAGAAGTTGCTCCTCGAGTGGGTGAACCGCGCTGACCTCATGCGAGTCCGCGGCGTTGGTGAGGAGTATTCGGATCTCCTCGAAGCGGCAGGTGTCGACACTGTCAAGGAGCTGCGCCGCCGCAATCCGGGCAACCTGCTTGCTTCGGTGATGGAAGTGAATGCGAAAAAACTCCTGGTGCGCCGGTTGCCGACCGAGGCGATGGTGCAGCGCTGGGTAGAGCACGCTGGCGAGCTCGACCCCGTCGTCAAGTACTAGAGAACAAGCGAAACCCCCCGGCGATGCCGGGGGGTTTCTTTGTGGCCGGAGAAGCGAAGCAGGAAGGGAGGGAGAGCTTCGTCAGCCTTCAAAGAAGACTGGTGTCTTCCTCGGCCAATGCTCGTAGCTACTTGCTAGCAGTCGCCTTGGCCGGGGCCTTCTTGGCGGGGGCCTTCTTGGCCGTTGCCTTGGTGGCGGGAGTCTTCTTGGCTGCTGCAGTCTTCTTGGCGGGAGTCTTCTTGGCTGCTGCAGTCTTCTTGGCGGGGGCCTTCTTGGCGGCTTCTTCTGAGGCCGGGATGAAGGACTCACGCCAGTTGTTCAGCGTGTTCTCGAGCTGATCACGCAACTGCTCGACACGGTCTTGGACTTTGTCGATGTTCATGCGGTGCTCGAGCTCTTCAACGACGTTGCGGTCCTTGATCTGCTTGGTGACCTTCTTGCCTTCTTTGGCGTAAGAATCGATATGGTCCTGGGCTCCCGACACCATCTTGGTGCTGTAGTCCTTCACCTTGCGGGCGACCACCACGGGGGCGCCGACAGCCACGAAAGCGGTCTTCTGCGCCATCTTCTTCTGGTTCTCGAAGTCCATTGCTACTCCTCGTTCTCTTGGCTGATGAAGCTGTTGTAAACCTCAAGCAGCGCGATCTTCTGGGTCTTTGTGAGTGTCTCGTCTACTGCGATCGCCTCAGGCACATCCCGTCGCATCGAGACTTCGTCAAGCAGTCCCGCACGCTCGTAGAGCGTTTCGGCCGATATCGAGAGCGCTCTTGCCAGCGACTTGAGAATCTCAGCCGATGGTTTGCGCAACCCTCGCTCAATCTGGCTTAGGTAGGGATTGGAGATTCCGGCTGTTTCCGCAAGCTTGCGGAGCGACATTGCACTGCGCTCCCGCTGCTGGCGGATGTACTCACCGAGGTCACCAATCTGCTTCACGGTTAGCATAATATCGCATAGTGCTAACTATTGCAAGCACTAAACCAAGCCCAGAATCAGATCGCTGAGCCTCGTTGCACCAACATCTCGTCGAGGTTCGCCTGGATGAGTGACCTGATTTCTTCGGTCCTCTCCAGCATCTCCAGAGGGTCAGGATCGATGCCTGCGTGGCTCGGTTGAATCGGCTCGAGGAATCGCACTCGCCATCGAATCGGAAGCGGCACCAGATTCAGATAGACCGCCATTTCCTCAACCCGCTGCGATGGCCAGACCATGCGGACGATGCGGGCCAACGCCTGTGATGAGAACAACGCCGGATGGACCTCGTCGGACCCAACGATGGCAACCGGCACTACCGGCACGCCGTGGCGTTCCGCCATCGTGAGGAATCCTCCGCGCCCAAATCGCTGTACGTGATATGCCTCGGAGAACGGCTTCTGGAAGGCGCGAACCCCTTCGGGAAACACTCCGACCATATGGCCTTCCTCGAGAAGGTAGGCCGCATCGGCTCGGGCTGCATAGACCCCACCGACCTTGCGGTAGAGGTGAGACAGCGTTGGTGTGGCGTTGAACACTTCTGTGGCCATCATGCGCGGGCGGCGCGGCACGGCCATCTCGTTGGTGACGGCCAGGCTGAGCATCATGGCGTCGTAGGGCAACGCCGCCCCACCATGATTGGCGGCCAGCAGCACGCCACCTTCGGTCGGCAGGTTTTCGACACCCTCGACTTCGACGCGGAAGTACTCGTAGTACAAGTAGTTGATCAGGTGCCAGACCATTTCGGCAACTATCGGGTCGAGGCCGATTGGGTCTATCTCGTACGAGGCGAGCCAAACGTGTCTGAGCAGCGTTGGCCACGTATCAAAGCCAAGCCGCCCCAGGGCCGGGATCGCCACGTCCGTGTTGGTGACGCCCCCATGGAGGACACATCGGTCCTTCTCAATCACGACAGGCAACCCGCAGGGGTGCCCTTCGATGCTGCGCCAGTTACAGGTTTTGGTGTGGTCGATATACGCATTGAGGCGTTCGTCAAGAGCAGCGCGGCGACCCTTGGCATCGTAGCTTCGGTCTCCGGGAGGCTCGGTAGCTGCTGAGTCATTCCCATTGGCCTCCAGCGCCACAATGAGTTGTGCCTTTGTCATCCGTGACCGGCCGACGATCTGCTGGTGGCGCGCCATGTCCATCAGCTGTCTCTTGGTCAGTTCGTCGAGGGGGACACTCATGGGGTAGTCGATCGGCTGGGGAGGGCACCGTAGCCACACAGGACGGCCTGGCGCAGGTTCTGGCTCGGCTCGAAACCGAGCACGTTTCTCATCCGTCGTGTGTCGGCGATCAACCCGTAGTGAACCAGGTGCTTGATGTGATCCGGCAAATGGAGATCTGCCCGCCCCATGCCTTTGACCGCAACGTTGTAAGCCCGGCGGGGGAGAGGTTGGCCTACCCGCTTGCCCAGACGCAGGATCCTGGACAGGTAGAGCTGTCCAGGGGCGGCGATGTTGAATGTGCCCTGCACCGGGTTGCTCAGCGTGTGTTGGATGGCGCCGGTGGCATCTTCTCCCGAGATCAGCTGAATCCGGGGGTCATAACCGAGGCGGGTCGGCACCAGCGGGAGGCGGAGGTATCGGCTCATCGGATTGGTTACGTTCGGGCCAAAGATCGGGGCCAACCGCAGCACTGTGAAGACAATGTCTTTCCGAGATTTGGCGGTGTCGGTGATGTAATCCTCCATGATCGTCAGATCCTTGGCGAATCGGCTACGTCGCCCATCGAGCCGGGCCTCCTCGCTGACAACCGACGGATTTCGTGGCCCCATCCCGTACACACAGATATCCGATTTGACGATGACCTGGGTGAGCTCGGCACAGCGGTGGATCGCGCCAAACAGCGCTTGGGCGCCGACCACTGCCTCGTCATGGGAGCGCCGCCCACCGAGCAGCGCCGACCGATCAACGGTTTGCAGGTGGATCACGGCATCCGGCTTGGTGTCGATCACGAAGTGGGCGAACTCGGGGTTGTCCAGCTCGAACAGATGAACCTCTGACTCGAGTTCCACTCTGGCGGGAACCTCATCGACCGCGATGACATGGACGTCGGAACGTCGTTCGAGTTCTTTGATTAGATGACCACCCGTCCAGGTGGCTGCCCCGGTCACAAGGATTCGCCGCATAGCCGTCAGCCTACCGAGCCACGACGCCCCACCCTTCATGCTCGCCATCTGTGGCTGGCCGGAGGCCAGCCACAGACCTACCATGGCGGGCCATCGCCGGAGTATTCACATGAAATCCACAAAAGGGGACGAGTCCTTGATCATCGTCATGACAAAGGGGTCTTCACCCGAGGACGTCGCCAACGTGATCAACCGGCTCACCTCAATCGGCGCCGAGGCGCATGTATCTGAAGGAAAGCAACGCACGGTTATTGGTGCCGTTGGTGACAGAAACGCTATCCAGCAGCTGCCGTGGGAGGCCTTCCCCGGTGTCGAGCGAGCGGTACCCGTACTCAAACCGTTCAAGTTCGTCAGCAGAGACTTCCAGGTCGAAGACACGGTCGTTGATGTCGGCGGTGTTCCTGTAGGTGGCGGCAACTTCGCCGCTATCGCAGGACCATGCGCCGTCGAAACACGCGACCAGCTCTTCGCCTCCGCAGCAGCGGTTGCCAAGGCCGGTGCCACCATCCTTCGTGGGGACGCCTTCAAGCCACGGACCTCACCGTATTCCTTTCAAGGCCTCGCCGAAAAGGGGCTCGAGCTTCTTGCCGAGGCTCGTGACGAGTTCGGTCTGCCATTCGTTGCCGAGGCCGTGGATCCGAGGGATGTGGAGCTGGTGAGCAGCTACGCAGATCTAATCCGTGTTGGCACTCGCAACATGGCCAATTTCACCCTCCTCTCCGAACTCGGTCGACAGAGCAAACCCGTGATGCTCAAGCGGGGTCTCACCGCCACCATCGAAGAGTGGCTCAACGCGGCTGAGTACATCTACAAAGAGGGCAACCACGACGTCATCATGTGTGAACGTGGCATCCGCACGTTCGAGACCGCTACGCGGAACACCCTCGATATCTCTGCGGTGCCTGTTCTGAAGGAACTGTCGCACCTTCCCGTGATTGTTGATCCTTCCCATTCCGGGGGTAAGCGAAGCCTTGTCGCCCCGCTCACCCGGATAGCGGTTGCGGCGGGAGCCGATGGCTTCATGATCGATGTTCATCCGGCGCCGGAGACGGCGTTGGTCGACGGACCGCAGGCCATCCTGCCGGCCGAGTTCACCGATCTGATGGACGAGGTGCGGGCATTGCTCATCGTGATGGACTCGTTCACCTAGATGCCCGCAGTAGCCATCTCCGGCACCGGGCTAATCGGCGCTTCGATCGGTCTCGGGTTGGCCCGCGCTGGTTGGGAAGTCACCGGATGGGATCCTGATCGCAGCGTTCTGAAGGCTGCCCAAGACGTTGGGGCGATACATCAAGCCGCCGATTCGTTCGATGCGTTGCTGGCAACTGAGGTTGAGTTGGTTGTGATGGCAGGGCCGCCCTTGGCCGTTATAGAGCAAGCGTCGATTGCCGAAACGGACGCGCTCATCATCGACGTCGCCGGCGTGAAGTCGGCGGTTCTAGGGGCGGCTCGACCTGCTCGGTTTGTCGGCACGCATCCGATGGCCGGCCGCGAGATGACCGGGCCGCAAGGGGCGTCACCATCCTTGTTCCGGGGTGCGACATGGGTCGTAGCTACCGATGGGGCGACGGAGGCCGACCTAACCACAGTTGAGGAGACGCTCGGAGAGTTAGGGGCGCGTCCCGTGAGGATGACGGCCGCCGAACACGACGCGGCAGTCGCAATGATTAGCCACTTGCCGCAGGTGCTGGCGACAGCCCTGGTCAACGAGGCCGCGGATCGTATCAACGCGCTGGACTTGGCAGCAGGCAGTTTCCGTGACCTGACGCGCGTGGCTGCTTCCGACCCGGCGATTTGGGTCGAACTGTTGGCAATAAACAGCCAAGACGTGGTGGGTGCAATCGAAGACTTCAGGGGTCGCCTGGCTCGAATCGTCGATGCACTTGAGAGAGGCGATGCCGAGGTGATCCGGCGGTTCCTCACCAGAGGACAGGAGATTCGGCGCACGCTTGCCCCTGGGTCGGCGTCGGTGCGTGTTGCGCTGGCGGACGAGCCGGGCGAGCTGGCACGGGTCGGTCGGGCCCTCGGTTCGTCATCGGTCGACGTGCGCGATCTCCAGCTCCGCCACGCTCCTCACGGCGGAGGTGGTGTTCTCACCATATCCGTGCGCCCCGGCGAGGTTGAGACCTTGGGCACAGCGTTGCGTGACGAGGGTCTTCTCGTCCTTGACATCTGATTTGGTCAGCGGTGGAGGCGAACGGGCACGGTCTCATAACCGTGAATGGTGAACGCATTCTGTCTGATCGGTTGTGCTGTTAGCTCGAGGTCGGGAGCTGACTCGACAAGTGTTGCGAGTGCGACATCCAGTTCGAGACGAGCCAACGCAGCCCCGAGACAGTGATGGGTTCCGCCCCCGAAGCCGATGTGATGGACGGCGTGACGATCGGCAACGAATCGGTCCGGATCATCAAATGCCCTCGGGTCTCGGTTCGCTGCCCCGAACAGCATCCCAATCTTGTCGCCGAAGCTGAACTGCTTTCCGGCGACCTCGACATCGTCGGCGAGCACCCACCGCTCAAACAGCTGCAACGGTGCGTCCCAGCGCAACATCTCTTCGACAGCAACTGACGGCGCTACCCATCCGTCGACAACACGGTGCCATTCGTCTCGGTTCCTCATGAATCCCGTGATGCCGTTGCCCATTGTGTTCACTGTCGCTTCGTGCCCGGCGTTGAGGAGCACAATGATGGTCGAGACGATCTCTTCTTCGGCAAGGCGTTCGCCGTCGACCTCCGCGTGTACGAGTTCGCCGATCAATCCGCCGCGCGGTTCCGAGCGATGGAAATGAATCATGCCGCGCACATAGCTGTCGAACTCGGCTGCGGCATCGGCCGCATCCTGGGCCTGGCTGTCGGTTGTGTTCAGCTCGTACATTTTGACCATGAGGTGTGACCAATCGAGCAGATGCTGGTGATCCTCTGCAGGCACCCCGAGCAAGGTGGTGATGATGCCAATCGAGTACGGCATGCTGAAGTCTGCGAGCAGGTCGATCTCGTTTATCTCCATGGCGGCTGCGAGGAGCGAGCCGGCGAGCTCCTTTGCAGGATTGCGCATGGCTTCGACCGCACGGATGGTGAAGGCTTTCGATACCAGCCGGCGCAGCCTTGTGTGATCGGGTGGCTCGAGCTCGAGTAGAGAGTGCTTTTCGACCCTCCAAAAGGGAGCCCAGCGGGGATCGCGAGGGGTTGCCCCGATTTCCTCGTCCGTTGCGATGTGGTCGTAGACCCGACCAAGCCGCCGATCGCGCAAGCAGGTTCGCACGGTCTCGTGGCGAGACACCATCCACAATCCGGATCGTTCATCTTGGACGATCGCGGATGACTCGCGGATCTTGCTGAGGACTGGATAGGGGTCCTGGATGAACTCGGGATCTGCGAGGTCGAATATCAACTGTGCCATTGGACAGACGTTACCCCGCTAGAAGCGGTTCTGGAACGGACCTATCGGGACGGGTAAGGGGCTATGGTTGGCGCGCGGTGGCCGGTGTGGACGCGGTACCCGAGACATCATCGAGATTGCCGAACGGTGTATGCGGCGGTGCGAGCTGCAAGGAGAAACCGGTGCCAACCAAAGATCCATTGCGACGTGAGGCTTGAGATGAGTGAATTCCTTCATTCCCTCAACGAGCGTGTGATCATCTTTGACGGGGCGGCGGGCACCACTCTGCAGCGAGCAGGTCTCAACGACGACGATTTTGGGGGCCCCAGTCTCGAAGGTTGCAACGAGCTTCTCAACGTAACCCGGCCGGATGTTGTGGCCGCGATGCACGACGAGTTCCTGACGGCTGGCGTCGATGTCATCGAGACAAACACTTTTGGTGCGTTTGCCGTGCCGCTCGCCGAGTACGGCATTGCCGACCGTTCCTATGAGCTCAACAAGGCGGCAGCGGAGATCGCACGGTCGGTTGCCGCCGATCACGCCACCGCAGAGCGCTCGCGTTGGGTTGCAGGTTCGATCGGCCCCGGCACCAAGCTCGCGTCACTGGGTCAGATCTCCTATGCGGAGCTGGCCGATGCCTATGAGATTCAGGCAGGGGGTCTGATCGACGGTGGTAGCGATCTTCTGATCGTCGAGACCATGTACGACTTGTTGACACTGAAGGCTGCCGTTGCGGGAAGTCGGCGCGCAATGAAGGCTCGGGGACACTATGTGCCAATACAGGCACAGGTCACCATCGAAACGACTGGGCGCATGTTGCCTGGGACCGAAATCGGGGCGGCCCTGGCAGCTATCGAACCGTTGCGCGTCGACGTCATTGGGCTCAACTGCGCGACAGGCCCTGAGGAGATGAGCGAGCACATCCGCTATCTGGCGCGTCATTCGCGGGTTCCGATCTCGGCGATCCCCAACGCCGGTTTGCCGGAGGTTGTCGATGGCGAGATGCACTACGGGTTGTCAGCGGAGAACCTTGCCGAGCAGCACGCTCGCTTCATCACCGACTTTGGCGTCAGTGTTGTGGGCGGCTGCTGCGGCACCACTCCAGAACACCTCAAGGCTGTCGTCGATCGATGTCGTGACCTCACACCTGCCGCCCGCCAGCCGGAAACCCAAGCCGGGGCCTCCTCTACGTACAGTTTTGTCCCCTTTGCCCAAGACACGTCGTTTCTCCTTGTCGGCGAACGCACGAACGCCAACGGCTCGAAGTTGTTCCGCGATGCGATGCTCGAACAGGACTGGGACTCCTGTCTTGAAGTGGCGCGGAGCCAGGTCGCCGAGTCGGCGCATCTGATCGACGTGTGTGTTGACTATGTAGGCCGCGACGGGGTGGCCGACATGGACGAGCTGGCTAGCCGCTTCGCCACCCAGGTCCCTGCACCACTTGTTCTGGACAGCACCGAACCGGAGGTGCTGCGGGCGGGACTCGAGCGCATCGGTGGCCGATCCGTTCTCAACTCGGCAAATCTCGAGGACGGCGATGAGCGGGGGTCCCGTGCCGATGCGGTGTTCGAGCTCGCCAGGGAACACGGAGCGGCCGTCATTTCTCTACTCATCGATGAGGACGGGCAAGCACGTGACGTCGACTGGAAGATGCGTGTCGCTCACCGCCTCTATGACCTCGCCGTCAACCGCTACGGATTGGAGCCGTCGTCGCTGATCTTTGACCCGTTGACGTTTCCGCTGACGACGGGCGACCCGGACCTGCGGCGTGACGGTCTCGCCACATTGGCTGCTATCAAACGGATCAAGAGTGAGCTGCCTGGTGTCTTCACAATCCTTGGTGTCTCGAACGTCTCTTTTGGCCTGCGTCCAGCGACGCGACACGTCCTGAATTCGATGTTCCTCCATGAGTGTGTTGCGGCTGGTTTGGACGCAGCCATTGTGCACGCCGGACGAATCAAACCTCTCAACAAGATTGAGGACCGGCATAGAGAGCTATGTCTCGACCTGATCCATGACCGTGGCCACGATGGTTACGACCCTCTCACCGAACTGATCGAGGAGTTCGCAGATGTGACTGTTGCCTCAGCTGCCGTCATTGACCACAGCGACTGGCCGGTTGACGATCGGCTCCGGCAACGCATCATCGACGGCAACATGACCGGTTTGAAGGACGACCTCGACGAGGCAGTTGCCGCGGGGACGTCACCGCTCGACATCATCAATGATGTCTTGCTGAGTGGCATGAAGGTCGTCGGGGAACTCTTTGCCAGCGGAGAGATGCAATTGCCGTTTGTGCTCCGCAGCGCCGAAACCATGAAGCGAGCGGTTGCTCATTTGGAGCGGCAGATGGAGAAAGGTGACGCAAGTCATCGGGGCTCGATCGTCCTCGCCACGGTGCGTGGCGATGTCCACGACATCGGCAAGAATCTGGTCGACATCATCCTCACCAACAACGGTTTCGATGTGCACAACCTCGGGATCAAGGTCGGGATGGCTGAGATACTCGAGGCGCTTGCTGAACACGAGGCCGACGCCATTGGCATGAGCGGCTTGTTGGTGAAAAGCACACTGATCATGCGGGACAACCTGGAGCAGCTGAACCGTCGCGACATGACGCATGTTCCCGTGGTGCTTGGCGGGGCTGCCCTGACCAGGGCGTATGTCGAACAGGATCTGCGTGGCGTCTACCCGGGACCGTTGTTCTACGGGAAGGATGCGTTTGCAGGGCTCGACGTAATGGAACAGATTGAGCGTCGCCGTGGTGGCGATATCGATGTCGAGTTCGGCAGAGTCGAGATACGGAAACTGCCGAAGCGGCAGCCTGAGACTGCGGTGTCTTCACCCGCGGGTCCCGAACGGAGCCCCGAGGTTGTCACCGACAACCCTGTCTTCACACCACCGTTCCTGGGGTCGCGAGTCGTGAAGGGCGTCCCTATCGACGAGATCGCCGAATACGTCAACGAGACGGCACTATTCCGAAACCAGTGGCAGTTCCGACCGGCGAACGGCGAGACCGACGCCGATTTCAAGGGTCGGATCCGGGGTGTGTTTCGGGAGCAGCTTGCTTCGGTACGTCAGCAGGATCTGCTGACCCCACAGTTGGTCTACGGATACTTCCCTGCCAACGCCGACGGTGATGACTTGGTCATTTGGTCTGATGCGGAGCGCACGGAGGAGAGGATGCGCTTCTCGTTCCCCCGACAGACCGATGACCCGTGGCTCTGCATCGCCGATTTCTTCCGCCCGGTTGCATCCGAGGACATTGACTATGCCGCTTTCCACATTGTCACGATAGGGGAGCGCATATCTGAGGAGACCGCCCGACTCTTTGAGACCAATGCCTACCAGGACTATCTGTTCCTTCACGGCATCGGGGTGGAAATGGCCGAGGCCCTCGCCGAGTACTGGCACAAGCGCATCCGCACCGAGTGGGGATTCGCCGACGAAGACGGTCCGTCGCTGCACGGTTTGTTCCGCCAGCAGTACCGGGGTGGTCGCTATTCGTGGGGCTATCCGGCGTGTCCCGATTTGGCAGACAACGAGAAAGTTGCTCAATTGCTCGGGGCGTCCCGCATTGGGTTGACCGTCGGCCCCGAGACCGGCTTTCAGTTCCACCCGGAACAGACGACATCGGCGCTGATCAGTCATCATCCGCGGGCGAAGTACTTCATCGCAAGGACGAGGTCATAATGTTGTCAGCCGCAGACGGGTGGATGGATGTCGCCGAGGTGAACCCTCCGGTTCTCCCGAGTGCCCGTCATCTCATGCTTGATCGGGCGTGGGAACGCGTTCTGATAACCGACAATACATTCGGCAAGATCCGCGTTTCTCCCTACGCATTTGCGGCTCGCATCACTCATGATGTGCCATCGGTAGCGCCGACCGTGGTTGCGTCGACGCGCGATCGCAATATCCTCGCCATCGAGAGTGAGGTGCGGGGGGCGCTCGGTAACGGGGTGCGATCGTTTCTAATTGTCGTGGGCGACACCCGGCCCCAGGTCGAGCATATGTCTCATCACTACGAGATCATCGAGCATCTGCGCGACCTGCAGACTCAGCTCCCCGTATTCGAGGCCGGCATGACAACACGTTTCCGTGATTGGCAGTTCCGCAGACGGGTTGATGCCGGTGGCCAGTTCTTTGTGACCGGTCCGATCATGGATCCCACGACTATCGCACCCAGCATGGAGAAGCTGAAGCGCGACCCCGCCGATCCTCCGGTGTTCCTCATGGTGATTCCGCCGTTCAGCCTCAAGTGGGTTGAACGTATGGAGTCCATCGGAACGGTGGCAGTCGGAGATAAGCTGCGTGGTGAACTTGCCGATGGCATCGATCGCGAGCGCGCATGGGATCTGTCTCTCGAGGTTGCCTCCGCGGCCAAGGATGCGGGCTTTGCCGGTGTGATCCTCACTGGTCTCAAATTCGACACAGTCGTCGACGAAGCCGCCGGAGTATGGCGGGCGGCGCACGACTAGCAGTCCTCCACGGGTTGCGGTTGAGGAGTCCTCGCGTTCGCGGCGGGAAGCGGATAGCGTCTTCACCCCCCTCGTACGACCTGTGGTCGTCCGATCCCCCCATCAAGGGGGGATTTGCGGTTGAGGAGTCCTCGCGTTCGCGGCGGGAAGCGGATAGCGTCTTCACCCCCCTCGTACGACCACAGAGGAGTTTCTACGCCTCGGCTAGCAGGCGGAGGATGGTGGCGGTGGCTACGAGGATGCCGGTTTCGATGGCGGACTCGTCGATGTCGAAGCTGGCGGAGTGGAGATCGACGCGACGATTGGGAAGGGCAGCTCCGAGACGGATGAGGGCGCCGGGGATGTCCTCGAGGAACCAGGCGAAGTCTTCGGCGCCGAGGCTCTGGTGCGTGTGGACGACTTTGTCGGCGCCGAGGGCGTCGCTGGCGGCCGCTTCGACCAAACGAATGACGTTGGCATCGTTGACAACGGGCGGCGAACCGGCGATGTAGTCAACCTCGGCTGTGGCACCGAGAGGACCGACCATGTCGGCGACCAACGTTTCGACCCGCTTTGGCATCTCGCGCCACAGGTCCATATCGAACAGTCGGACGGTCCCTTGCAGTTCGATGTGTGTCGGGATGACGTTGGCTGCGGACCCGCCGTGAACTGTGCCAAAGACGACGAGAACTGTTTCCCGAGGGTCAATTGTGTGGCGGATGAGCTGGGGCAGGTCGGTGATTACTCGAGCTGCCACATAGAGCAGGTTCACCGTCTGGTGAGGGCGGGAAGTATGACCACCGGGTCCGGAGATGCGGATGATGAACCGGTCTGAGGCCCCGGTGATGCCACCGGTTCTGATGCCTACCTTGCCCGCCTCCAGCGATGGGTCGACGTGGAAAGCGGTTATAGCCGAAAGGTCACGATGGACGCCATCGGTCCGTAGCGCTTGCGCACCACCGGGGATGGTTTCCTCGGCAGGTTGGAACAAGAGACGGGCAGTGCCGGGGAGCTGGTCGAGTTGCTTGAGTACCCAAGCGGTCCCAAGCCCGATTGCGGTGTGGGCATCGTGGCCGCAGGCATGCATAACGCCGGGAACGATTGAAGCGTACGGCGGGGTCGCTTCCTCGGCGATTGGCAGAGCGTCGAGGTCGGCGCGAAATCCGACGGTTGGTGGTCCCTCGCCGATGTCGGCGATGAGGCCGGTTCCCTCAGGACGCATCTGGGGCTCGATACCCCACTCGATCAGGGTGTCTGCAACCTTGCGGGTGGTGCGGTGTTCTTGCCACCCAACTTCGGGGTTCTGATGGAGATCGCGTCGGACGTCGATTATTCGCGGCGTGATTTCCGCGGCAAGGCGCGCTAGGTCAGAGATTCGATCGGGCATGCCGGGAGTGTAGTGAGTGCGCGTTGATCTCAGCGAAGGCAACTGCGAGCAGATGTATGTCTGGCACGGGCGATCGTTCGCCATCGTGCGGATTGCTCAACTATGTTGGCCCTTCGGGAGGTGAGTACCAGTGGTTGAACGACCTGCATTCACGATCGGTATCGAAGAGGAATACCTGATTGTCGACATCGAGAGCCGGGAGCTCGTGCAAGACCTTCCCGACGGCTTGATGGCCGCATGCGAGGAGATTCTCGAGGCCCAGGTGAGCCCTGAGTTCCTGCGGTCTCAGATCGAGATCGGCACCAAGGTTTGCTCCAGCATCCACGAGGCGCGCGATGATCTAAAACGACTGCGACGTGCGGTTGCTGATGTCTGCAACGAATATGGCCTGGCGCCGATTGCGGCTTCGACACATCCTTCTGCCGACTGGTACGAGCAACGTCATACGGACAAGCCTCGGTACAACATCCTTGCCAATGCCCTTGGTGGCGTGATCCGTCGCCTGTTGATCTGCGGTATGCATGTCCACGTAGGCATTGGGGACCCTGACACGCGGGTCGACCTCATGAACCAGGTGCTCTATTTCGTGCCTCACATGCTGGCTCTGTCCACGTCGTCTCCGTTTTGGAATGGCGCCGAGACTGGGCTGAAGAGCTATCGCACTTCTGTTTTTCGGGCTGTCCCTCGGACGGGAATGCCGGACGAGTTCGACACATGGGGCGAGTACCAACGTCATGTCGAAGTACTGGTCAATGCCGGGGTTATCGAGGATGCCACCAAGCTGTGGTGGGATCTCCGCCCCAGTGCCCGTTACCCGACGCTGGAGCTGCGCAGCAACGACATCTGCACCAACATCGAGGACACTCTCTCTATCGCTGCCATGTACGTCTCCCTGCTGTCGATGTTGCATCGGCGTCGCGTCAAGAATCAGCGCTGGCGGGTCTACAGCCGGATGCTGATTGAGGAGAACGTGTGGCGGGCGCAGCGGTACGGGATTTCCGAATCGCTCATCGACTTCGGTCGAGGCGAGCTGGTCGGGTACCCGCAGCTAGTTGACGAGATCATCAATCTGGTCAAGAAGGACGCCAAGCGGCTTGATTGCGAGGACGAGCTTCTTCACGCCCGAACCATCGTCAAGCGTGGCACCAGCGCTGATTCCCAGCTCGACGTCTATCACAAGGCACTTGCCGCAGGCGCCGGCGAGCATGAAGCGTTGGAGAAGGTCGTCGACTGGCTTGTCGCGGAGACCGTCGCTGGGGTCTGAGGCTCCCGTCGAGCGGAACCATGCGAGTTCCTGGCGAATCCCTACCCGGGTAACCTGCCGTCATGTCTTATCTGCGGATAGCTGGGGCCCAGGTCAATCTTGTCGTTGGTGATATCGACGGCAATCTCAAGATCATTCTCGAGGCGATGGAGCGCGCTGAGGAAGCGGAAGCCGATGTGCTGCTTCTGCCTGAGCTCGCCATTACCGGGTATCCCCCCGAGGACTTATTGCTGCGCCGGTCGTTCATCGATCAGAACATGGAGGCGCTGCATCAAATCGCCCAGGCATCCGAGATGACAGCGGTTGTCGTCGGATTTGCTGATCGTGTCGACGGTGATCGTCACAAGGACGACTCGGTTGAGCGTGGTCTTGCCAACGCCGCTGCGATTGTTGGCGATGGTGCTATTCGAGGGATCTACCACAAGGTGCTTCTCCCCAACTACGGGGTCTTTGACGAGGCTCGCTATTTCGCACCGGGCCGCGTTGCCGAGAAGTTGTGGGGCTTTGGCGACGTCGTTGCCGGGGTCTCGGTTTGTGAGGACATCTGGGCCGCCGATGGCCCGCCGGCGTTGCAGGCCGAGGCTGGTGCGCAGATCCTGCTGAACATCAATGGCTCTCCCTATCACGTTGGCAAGGGAGCCGACAGATCATCGTTGCTGGCCGCTGAGGCGCTCCGGTCCGAGGTTCCTGTTGCATACGTGAACATGGTTGGCGGTCAGGACGAGTTGGTTTTCGACGGCGATTCGATGATCTTTGGAAGCGACGGTGAGCTCATCTACCGCGCTGCCCAATTCGAAGAGGAGCATTTCGTCGTAGATGTCCCCATTGCCGATGGCGACCATGACGCAGGTCTGGTGACGGTATCCGAGGGCCGAACCCGAAGCGATGCACCGTCGCCTTCACCCGAGACCAGCGAGCGGCTCGACGAGGACGCCGAAATCTACGCGGCTCTGGTTACGGGGCTCCGTGACTATGTGCACAAGAACGGTTTCCGTGATGTCGTGGTTGCCCTCTCGGGTGGCATCGACTCTGCCCTGACGGCAGCGATTGCAGTCGATGCTCTCGGTCCCGATGCGGTTTGGGGGATCACAATGCCAACCCGTTTCAGCTCCGAAGGATCGGTGAACCACTCCTTTGACCTGGCGCATAATCTCGGCTTCCGGATCGACGAGATCTCGATTGAAGGTGTCTTTGGCGAGTTTGCCGAGGCGCTCGGTCCGGTGTTTGAAGGCACCGAGTTCGGTGTGGCCGAGGAAAACCTGCAGGCGAGGATTCGTGGCGTCATCGTGATGGCGATTTCCAACAAATACGGCGGCATGGTGGTGACCACGGGCAACAAGTCTGAGGTGGCAGTTGGGTATGCCACTCTCTACGGCGACATGGCCGGCGGATACGCCCCGCTGAAGGATGTCTTCAAGACTGTTGTCTATCGCCTTGCGGAGTGGCGAAACCGCGATGGTGAGGTCATCCCATGGGCGACCATCCGCAAACCGCCATCTGCGGAGTTGCGGCCGGATCAGAAGGACACGGACTCTCTACCGGAGTACGACATGCTCGATGCGATCCTGCGCCGCTACATCGAGATGGACGAAGCCCCCGACGTTATCGTTGCGGAGGGATTCGATCCGGAGTTGGTTGCCCGCATCGCACGCATGGTTGACCGCAGCGAGTACAAGCGGCGTCAATCGGCGCCAGGTGTGCGGATCACGCAAAAGGCATTCGGCAAGGATCGACGTCTCCCGATCACGAATCGTTTTGAGGACTAGACGGCGCGGCCCTCTCCGGAGCTATCGAACCAGCGTCGGACTCGAAGCCGATCGGGCAGGAAGATTTGGTCGCAGTGGTACCGGGGTTTTGGTGGCCAGATCCACTCGGGATCCTGGGGAAAGGTCCACCCTTCCGGCTCGGGCTAAATCACGTCACCGGTGGGGTCCCCAGAGATCCGCTATCCGGATTCGTGAACCAGACGGTGGTCGACGCATCACATTGCTGCCACGTGGGCTTGTCAGGTGGGAGCTTCTCGTGTTCACCGCAGGTCTCGGGAGACCAACTGTCCCGGATTGCCTGGAACACTTGCTCACGATCGGTCATTCGGCGCTCTTTCAGTTGGGAGAGCGATTGCATCGAAGCGGTGTGACAGGAAGCTGTGACACAATGGGATGACGTCCTGCCAAACTGACTGAGGTTGTTGAAATGAAGATCTACTTTGCCGGATCGATCCGTGGTGGTCGGGACGATGCCGACATCTATCTGCACCTGGTCGATGAGCTGGCCAAGCACGGTGAGGTGCTCACCGAGCATGTGGCAACCGTCGGTGAAGAAGATCTCTCCGATGACGACATCTTTGCCCGTGACCTTGGCTGGCTGATCAGCTGTGACGTCATTGTCGCCGAGGTAACAACGCCAAGCCTCGGCGTTGGTTGGGAGATCGGCGTTGCTCAGGAGCGGGGGGTTCCTGTCCTGTGTCTATTCCGTTCCGGCCAAAGCCGACGGCTGTCCGCGATGCTCAGCGGGAACCCCGGTGTTACCGCGGTGGGGTACACCGACGTACAGGAAGCGGCGGTTGTGATCGACCGGTTCCTCGAAGCCCTCTAGCCACGAAGGCTGCCGCCGTATCAGGTGGCGGTGTCGACCGGCGTCATGGGCTCAAAGTTCCCAAGGTGGTCGGCAAACACAATCACGTTGTTCCGATAGGACCGAGCGTCGCTGTCGAAGGACCCGCCACAGGTGATGAGGCGGAGCTCAGGCCCTTCTGTGGTGCCGTAGACCTTGTCGGTGGGAAACGCGAGTTTATCGACAAGGTCGACCTCGCGTACTTTGAACCAGGCGATCAGGCCATCGGAACGGTCAACCTCGATTAGGTCGCCGACCTCGAGATTCCGAAGCTCGTAGAACACCGCCGGCCCCTGCTTGTTGTCGACGTGGCCAACAATGATGCTTGGGCCCAGCTCACCCGGGGGCGGGCGCCCGGTGTACCAGCCGGTCACGCTGAAGTCCTTTGGTATTTCCATTGAGCCGTCGTCGTTCAAGCCAAGGTCGATGATCGACGCGTCGATGTCCGTGCCCGAGACTCGCACCCGCAACGGGTAGAGCTCATCGACCTCGTTCTCAGATGACAGCACGCTACCGCCGACGGTGTTTTCCGAAGAATCCTCCGCGGGTACCGGCGGCGGCTCTGGCTCGGCGACCGGTTCGATTTCTACAGTCGATGTCGTGGCCGGGATTCCGGCGGTGGTGTTGGCCGCAGACGCGACAGTCGTGACCGCCTCCCCGGATTCGTCGGCTGCACAGCCGACGAAAACCAGAGCGACGGTCACGACCATGGTTACGAATGGAAGTCTTCGTCTCATTCCGTTCCGGTCGGTCTCGTTGCTACTTCAGGACTGGGAGCGACGCCTCCAAGCAGCGGTCGCACCGGCTCCGGCGAGCGCCATTCCCGCAACACCCAAGACGACCAGAGCGAACTCACCGGGCTGGACTGGCGGTGCCGTCGGCGTTGATCCGAGGGCGGCTCCTCCGCCACCTAGATCGAGGACACCAGTTGGTGGCGGGCTCGTCGTCGTTGTCGAGCTCGTCGTGGTTGTGGTGCTCGTGGGCAATGTCGATGACGTCGGCAATGTGGTGCTGGTCGTTGTACTAGTCGTGGTGCTGGTCGTGGTGCTGGTCGTGGTGCTGGTCGTTGTACTAGTCGTAGTTGACGTAGTCGTGGTCGTCGATTCCGGGGCGCAGGTGATCGTGATGGTGATGCCCAAGCTGGTTATCCCATCGGGTCCCCATTCGAAGTAGACGTCGATAGTGTTACCGAGAACGACCGGTCCTGACAGCGGAATGATCAGCCCCGGGGCGTCCTCGACACCGAAGAATGTTGCCGATGAGGTCCCTGATTCAACAATGACGTTGTTGCCGAGGTGAACCGACGCATTGTTCTTGGTCTCTGCGACACCTTCGCAGGTCCGTCCTACCAGGGACGGATCCACCGGTTCGCTTGTCAGCAGTTCGATCGTCCCTACAGGGCGTCCCATGATGCCGTTGAGCTCGATGACAATCGGTGATTGTGCGGTTGCGGGTGCGGAAAGGGCGAGAAGCCCCAGCACCACTAGAAGTAGTAGTAGTCGTCGCAATGTGTATTCCCATCCACTTGAAGCCCAACAAGGGTGCCGGTATCTCTCGGCACACGAATCTTATACAGATTCGAGAGTCTTTGGGTGCGAGTAATTGCGGCCTAGATCCGCGTGTTTCACAGAAGTGAGATCCCCCGAACCCTGGCCGATGCTGGGTCACCCCTTGTGATTATTTGTACCCTCTATTAACGTTAGTTACCAATAGTCAACGACAATTGGAGCAGAGTTGAGATGACGCAATTGGCCACTGCAACCTGGCGACCTCTCCCAGTGGTTGGTAGCGTCGCGCCAGGTATTGGGGAATATCCGGAGGCATCGTGGCTGATCGTTTAGTGGGGACCGGCGCACCTGCGCCCTTCGATTCTGCGCCGCCGGTGCGACGCAACCTTCTATCCCGCATCAAGCTTGGCCACGTTGTGATGGTCCTGGCCGCGATTGTTGCGCTTGTCTTCAACCTCGCGGTGTTGCGTGGCAACGAGGCCACCATGGAAGTCGCGATTGCGGCCGCCGACATCAGGGCGGGCACAACCCTGACGATGTTCCATTTGGAGACGGCGACGATCCCGGCAGACGATCTTCTGGCGACCAGGTTCGTCCCCGCGACCGACATGGTGAATGCAGTTGGCCAACTGACAACCCGGTCGATCGTGGCGGGGGAACCAGTGCTCAATTCGGACCTGCTGGTGGTAGAGAATCGAGGTGGGCTGCGCGCCATGAGTGTTCCCATCGATCTCACGCACGCTGTAGCCGGTCATCTCTCCCGCGGAGACTCGATCGATGTGGTCCTGGTCTCTGATGGAGTCGCCTCGTTTATCGCGACGGATATCGAAGTCCTCGAGGTCCCGAGTGTTGACGACAGCGCTCTGGGAGCCCGGTCGGGCTACGCACCAACACTGGCCGTTGACGCAACCCAAGCGCTGCTGATCGCGTCGGCTCTCGACGTAGGAGAGGTGCACATCATCCGCTCCACTGGTACCGCGCTGCCCGATCTCGAGCGAGCTACAGCTGTCGTTGGTGGTGCTTCCGAAAGCGCCTCGGGATGACTTCGCAGTCAGCCAGGCAAAGCGAACCAGCTGTCGCCGTTGGGTCATCGCAACGACCCTGGGTCGCGGAGTTGATGTCCTATGCCCACGACCATGCCGGGGTGCGGGTCGTCGGGACTGTGCTGTCTGGGCGTGAGGCCGTAGAACAGGATTACGACGTGCTCCTGATTGATGACACCACCAGCTATCTGACCAAGCGCCTGATCGACCGGGTCCAGCTGCTGCGCAGGATCGTGATCGGGGTGTACGAAGGAACCCGGGGCGATGTCGGCAGAGCCAAGCTCGCCGAGCTTGGCGTTGATGCGGTGATCGATGCCGAGTCCTCTCCGAAGGAGTTCCTCACCAGGATTCGATCGATTACCGACCAAAGGCTGGTCGATCGTGACTTCGCTGAGATCGTCGCTGATGAATCTGTCTCTGTTGTGGAGGAGGACAGTGGCGTGCTGATGGCGGAGCCTGTTGAGTCAACCCCCGAGATGCCGCGCCAATCGGTCACCGTGGTTAGTGGAAGCAACGGTGTTACTGAGATTGCCGTGGGTCTGGCGGCGCACCTCGCACGACGCGGTCTGCCGGTTGTCATCGTTGACCTCGACACGATGGAACCGGCGGTGGCGCAACGCATGGGGATGGAGCTGTCGCCAAATGTCCTTACTGCGATGGAATCGCTCCGGTTCACCGGCGAGATAGGGACTGCCGTGCTCACCCACGACACAGGGATTGGTGTGTTGGCGGGTCTGCCCAGTCCCCGCGAGTGGGAAGCGTGTGGAGTCGATGACGCTGCCGATCTCATCGCTGTCCTCGGTGCGGCTCACACGAATGTGATCGTAAGGGTCAATCGTCATCTCGAGGATCTGAGTCCCTTTGGCGGGGCCGAAGGAAGGTTTGGCATTGCCCGGCGGCTGATTGTCGATGCCGATCAACTGGTGGTCGTCGGTGATCCGTCACCCACCGGGGTCACCTCCGTGCTCGCTTGGATAGGAGAGGCCCGAGCACTTAGTGGTGCCCCGGTGCATGTGGTGATGAATCACTGTGGCCGCAGCCTCTACCAGCAAGGGGAGATCACCGAAGAGATCGGGAGGACCTTCCGATCCGCATCGGTCACGTTCATTCCGGAGGATCACCGAATTCACAAGGCGGCCTGGCAAGGTGACCTTCCGCCAATCGGGCGCTTTGTCAAAGCTCTCGATCCAGTCGGCGCGGCGATTGCCGCCAAGTCTGCCGTTGCTGGGCAAGGGAGTGTCAAGTGACGGCTGCGCGGTCGAGTGCGTATGAGAAGCTGAGGTCTCGAGCTGCCGAACGAATCGAGGATCGCAAGCTCGACGTGGAGTTGGACGCAGCGGGGGTGAGGCAGGCGATCGCCGAGATCGTTGAGGAGTATCAGGCCACCGCCCACCGGGGCATCAACGAGCCGCTGCGTGACCCTGGCGATATGGAGCACCGGGTCTGGCTGGCAGTCGCCGGGTTTGGTCCGTTGACCGAGATGTTCGAGAACCCGCACATCGAAGAGATCTTCATCGAGGGTCCTCGGATCTCATTCATCGATGACTCCGGGCGGCTACAGGCGCACGTTGTTGCGACCACCGAAGCTGAGCTGCGCCAAGTGATCGACCGGCTGCTGGCCGGCACCAACAGGAGGCTCGACAGCTCCAATTCGATCGAGCAGGCTCATGTGCTGGGCGGGACTGCTCGCTTGACTGCGGTTGTCCCGCCGGTGTCAGCACGTCTATCGGCAACCCTGCGAAAGTACACGGTCGCGGAGGAGACCTTGGGTTCGATGGTTGAGTTGGGATCGATCAGCCCGACGGCAGCGGCATTCCTGTGGGCTACCGCACAGGCAAACACGTCGATTCTGTATTCCGGGGCGACGGGTGCTGGCAAGACGACGCTGATGAGCGCCTGGCTCCGGGCTGTTCCCGGTGATCAATGCATCCGCATCGTTGAAGAAGTGCGAGAACTCCATATCCCGTTGCCGCCGCATTCGAGCTACTACGAGGCCTCGCCGATCACGCTGCAGGGCGATCGGAGATTCACGCTCCGAGACCTTGTGAAGGTTTGCCTGGCGCAGCGTGTCGATCTGCTCTGTGTAGGCGAAGTGAGAGGCGCTGAGGCTTTCGAACTCACGAGGGCGGTCAATGCAGGCTGTGGGTTTGCGTGCACGGTGCACTCGAACTCTGCGCGCGATGCGCTGTCTGCACTCGTCAATGCCGCAATCATGGCCGGGGAGAACGTTACCGAACAGATTGTGCGGCGAGTATTCGCCGGGTCGATTGACTTCGTTGTCCACCTCGATCGCGATATGCGTCTGGTCGAGGATGCGGACCATGGCTTGCGCCGGCAAGTTCGTGAGATCCTCGCCGTTGCTCCCTCCCTTGCGTCAGACGACTTCACCACCGAGCCGCTGTTTGTGCGGCCGAGTCTGGGTGAGCCGATGCGGTGGACGGGTAGCTATCCGCCCGAAGATTTGGTGCGACGTATTGACCGATCGCTCCCCGCCGGAGCTTCGGTGAAGAGGATCCTGCACGGAGATTGGAGCCCAGATCTATGAGACTGCTGGCAGCGGTGGCAACCGCTTCGTTCGTGTATCTGGCGGTCGGCTACCTGACCGGTAACGCTCCCAACCTGGCGACCCGAGCCAGAGCCAAACCGCAGATCTCAACTCGGCAGCTCTGGCTCATCCAGGCTGGGTCTGATCTAACTCCACGACAGTTCTGGGCTGGCTCAGTGCTTGTCGGCGTTGCCGGACTTCTGATTCTGGGGGCGATCACGGGAACCTGGTGGGTTGCCGCTATCCCTTCCATAGCGATCGCGTTTATGCCGTACTCGCACTTCTCTAGGCAACGAGCGGGGCGACTAGCTGATGTCCAGAAGGCCTGGCCCGATGGGCTGCGCGAGGTCCTGGCTCACGTCAACTCCGGGGCGACGCTGGCTGCCGCGATCGAGTCTCTGGCGGTTCGGGGCCCTGAGGCACTGCAACAGGCATTTGCTCGATTCCCTGGGCAGGCCAAGATGTTTGGCGTCGTCCCCGCGATGGAGATCGTCAAGGAGGAGTTGGCCGACCCGTCCTCCGACAAAGTGGTCGAAGTCCTCATCCTCGCTCACCAGTTTGGTGGAGATGGTCTCAAGACGGTCTTGCGCGACCTCATCGAAACGATGACAGCAGATCAGTTGACTGCAGAGCAGATTCGGACGGCAGGGTTCGAGCAGCGTCTCGAGGGTGTCGTAGTCGCTCTCGCTCCATGGGTCATGCTCGTGTACTTGGCAACCGTCCCCGCCGCGTACCGCGAGTTCTATCGCAGTAGTACCGGGAGGTTCGTTGTCATTGTGGCCGGGATCTGGGCTGGATTCGGGTGGGTGTTGATGCGGATCATTGCTAGGCCGGCTCAGGAGGTTCGGGTCTTTGGCGGTGGGTCCGCCGTCGGTGCTGACCAGAGGGCGCTGCAATGAGACTCTCGGTCCTCGAGCTGCTCGCTCTCACGTCGACGGTGGTGTTTGCCGGGGCGGTGGCATGGGTTTTGGTTAGGCCCTACCGCAGTCTTGCCGGGAGAGTGCGTCCCTACACCACCGTGGCCAGGGTGCGGCTTACCCGATCGGCTGATGTTCGTGGTGTGGCTCAGCACAGCCCTGCCTTTGGTGATGCGACGCTGCGACGTCTGTTTGGTCCCATTATCGATCGGATCGTCGCAAGCTTCGGGCGCCTGGTTGCAACATCCAATACCGAGCGCCTGGCCCTGCGGCTCCGTCAGGCCGGGCTCTATCCCGACCTGCCCGAGGCCGATCGGGTCCAGGAGTTCCGGGTTCGGTCTTTGACCCGCTCCCTGGGATGGGCGGCACTGTTCGGTCTTCTCGGACTGATGACGTCAGGGCCGTTGTTCATGGTGCTATTTGCCGGACTCGGCTTTGTCTACGGAGTGTTCAACGCCAGAGCCCGCATCGACAAGGCGGTCACCGCACGCAGTGAGCGGCTACGGGGCGAGTTGTACACCATCAACCAACTGATCGCGATGCGAACCCGCGTCGGAGGTGGCGTTGTTGACGCTATCCGCCACGTCGTCATCCGGGGCAACGGTGTGCTCATCGACGAATTGGCCGAGGTGCTGCGCCTACACGAGAACGGCCTTTCGTTGACGGCGGCACTCAAACGAGCCGGCGATCTCACGCCTGAGCCCGAGGCGGCACGGACGTACGGAGTGCTGGCGACCGCACAAGATAGAGGAGCAGACCTCGGGGAGGCACTTTTGGATCTGAGTAAGGACCTGCGTGCCGCCCGTCGCGAGGAGCTGCAGCGAGACGCTTCGAAGCGTCGGTTGATGATGGTGATACCGATCGTCGTCATCCTGGCGCCGATCGTTCTTCTCTTCATCGCTGGTCCCATACCGCAGATCATTTTTGGAGGCACATAACAATGAACGGAGGAGCTATGGACTTGATGACGATAGGAGCGAACCTGCAACGCTTGCGGCGTGACGAGGGTGGGGCGATTGAAAGCGCCCAGATCTTTGCCTGGATCGCGGTGACCGTTGCGGCGATCGTGTTGCTGGGTGGAATGCTCGAGGTCCTGGGAGTGGATTTGATCAACTGGGTCCGCGACCAGATCGGGATCTGACGGTCAGTTGTGACGTCGCCCGGCGTATCTGCGCGACTGCGCCTCGATGAGCGTGGGCTCACATCAGTGGGAATACTGATGGCGATTGCGTTCACCTTCGTTGTGGCCGTGATCGTGGTGAACCTATTCCTCTATCTATATGGCCAAGGGGCTGCGCGCGCCGCGATTGATGAGGGGGTCAGGGCCGGGTCACGCGTTGCCGCAGGTGAAACGGTTTGTGAGCAGAGGGCTGAAGAAGCGCTCAACGGACTCATGCCCGGTCCGCTGCGGAGCGGTGTGAGCATCGACTGTCTGGTCGCTGGAGCGGACCTAGTGGCGGTTGCTGATGTAACGCTCGACAGCCCGATGCCTGGAGTGCCTTCGTGGTCATTCCAGATGCAAGCGCGGGCGAGCCAGGAGACGGGGGAGTGAACTGTTGCCTGATCCTGCGGAGGCTTGTCCGTGAGGAACGGGGTGCGGCATATGCCGCGGTCGAGATGGTTTTGGTGCTGGGGATCATCTTGCTTCCGTTGCTGGCCGGTATCGCCCAGTTGCCGCGGTGGGTGGATGCAAAATCGACGGCAGACCTTGCGGCTCAAGAAGCAGCGCGGCAGGTGGTTCTTGCTGAGTCCTTGGACGAGGGTGTGGCTGCCGCCCATGCGGTTGTGGTCACGGTGGTTGAGAACCGTGGCATGGATGTCGGCGTTCTCGAAGATGTGGTTTTCGAGGGTGATTTGGTGCGAGGGGGGACGGTCACGGTGACGGTGACGTTGCGGGTGCCTCCGGTTGTCCTGCCGGGGTTTGGTCCGGTCGGTGGCACCTTCGGGCTATCTAGATCGGCAACCGAGCGTGTCGACGACTACCGCCAGATCGGGGAGTAGCTGCCCCGTTCTTGCGTAGCTCATGTCGCATATGTCGCGGTGGGTTCAGGTGGTGAGCGCGACGGGTGTGATCCCGGGAGGTGGGATTGCTGTCTGATCCCCCTGTGCCTGTCTCACCAAAACCCTCTTGACAACCTTACGTTGTATGGACTACCTTACGGTATAAGAACTTACAACGTAAGAAGTCGTCGAGGAGGTGGCCCATGGAAGCTCAAATCGCAGAACTCGCTATCAACGCCGGGCGTGCGTTCCTGAATCCGGTCTCCATCGCCGTACCCGCTGTGGGTGGGCTGGCACTGGTTACCGGTGTCGCCGCTCGGGTCGCCGACTTCTTCGAACTACAGAAGCACGGACGCAGCCGCTGAAGCTCTTCCTGCAGGAATTGGGGATACCAATGAATACATCAACACAAACCAAGACAATGAAGGTGATCGCCCAAGAGAAGTACGGGTCGACCGACGTCCTGAAGTACGAGGACATTGCCAAGCCCGCCGTCAAGGATGACGAGGTGTTGGTCAAGGTGCATGCGGCCGGCGTCCACATCGGCGACTGGCTGGTGATGAGCGGTTTGCCGTACCTGATCAGGATCATGGGCTATGGCTTGTCCAAGCCCAAGCAACGGGTTCCAGGGACTGAGTTGTCCGGCACCGTCGCCGCGGTCGGGAAGAACGTGACTCGATTCAAGGAAGGCGATGAGGTCTTTGGCTGGGGTTCCGCCGCTTTCGCCGAGTATGTGGCTGTCGCCGAGAACGCCCTTGTCGCCAAGCCAGCCAGCACCTCGTTTGAGCAAGCCGCCGCGGTGCCGATCTCGGGGTTCACCGCTCTCCAGGCCGTGCGCGACAAGGGCGAGGTCAAGCCGGGGCAGAAGGTCCTGGTAATTGGCGCTTCCGGCGGGGTTGGCACCTACGCCGTCCAGATCGCCAAGTCGGCTGGAGCCGAGGTGACCGGCGTAGTGAGCACGAGGAACCTAGACATGGTTCGATCGATCGGCGCCGATCACGTGATCGATTACACCAACGAGGAACTCACCGGACGATACGACGTGATCATCGATACGGCAGGGAACCGCTCGCTGGCGACGTTGCGCAAGCTGCTGACACCGCAGGGGACCCTCGTCATTGTTGGCGGGTCGGGCGGACGCTGGCTCATGGGCTCGAGCCGTTCCCTACGGGCAATGATGCTGTCGCCTTTTGTCGGCCAGCAGTTGCGAACCTTCATCGCCTCGTCGAATCAAGACGACTTGGTGACCCTTAGAGATCTCGTCGAATCCGGCAAGGTCACCCCAGTGATCGATAGGACCTACCCGCTCGCCGAGACCGCAGCTGCACTCGGCCAGGTCGGCGAACGCCACGCCCAGGGCAAAGTCGTCATCACCGCATAGCGCTTTCGTTCTTGCGTAGATTCCTCGACTATGACCGCGGCGATGTACGCAAGAACGGTCTTTGGGGGCCATGCGGCTTGATCTCTTAGGCCCTTGGCCCCTCACTAGGTGGCGGGCGTGGGGGTAGCGTTGGGCCGAGTGATGAACGACGAGACCGCTTCCGCTATCCGGCAACGGCTCCGGGTAACCGGGGTTGTCCAGGGTGTTGGCTTCCGGCCCACCGTCTATCAGTTGGCGACCGCACTCGACCTCAGCGGTTGCGTCGGCAACGACAGCGCCGGTGTCTTCGTCGAACTCGAAGGTCCCCGCCCCGCCATCGACGACTTCGTCCTGCGTCTTGTCGCCGAGCCACCGCCCCTGGCCCACATCGACGCCATCGACAGGCGCGACATCGAGCCCACCGGTGAGAGCGACTTCGTCATCGTGGAAAGCCGCCGAGACGACAACGCCAGCACCCTGGTCTCGCCGGACCTCGAAGTGTGTGCCGACTGCCTGTCCGAAATGAACGACCCGGCGAACCGGCGCTACCGCTATCCGTTCATCAACTGCACCAACTGCGGGCCCCGCTTCACCATCACCAGGGAGACTCCCTACGACCGGCCGCTTACCACCATGGCCTCGTTTCTGATGTGTGACACCTGCCAAGCCGAGTACGACGACCCAGCGGACCGTCGCTTCCACGCCCAACCCAACGCCTGTGCCGATTGCGGTCCCCACATCTGGCTCGAGAAGGACGCACTACAGCCCTTCGACGATGTCATCGCAGCCAGCCGAGCCGCGATCGCCGCAGGAGAAATCGTCGCCGTCAAGGGCATCGGGGGGTTCCATCTCGCCTGCGACGCTCGCAACGCCGACGCCGTGGCGACACTGCGCCAACGTAAGCACCGCACCGCCAAGCCCTTTGCGGTCATGGCCGCCGACCTCGTCACCGCCGAACAGATCGCCGACCTAGCCGACGCCGAACGGACGCTGCTGACCTCGCCGCAGCGACCCATCGTCCTCGTCGCAGAGTCGGCCACCAGCGGTCTCGATGCAGAGGTCGCACCCGGCAACAGCCACCTCGGCGTCATGCTGCCCTACACACCTCTGCACCACCTCCTCCTCGAACCGGGCGACGTCTGGGTGATGACGTCAGCCAACTACGCATCCGAACCAATCGTCAAAGACAACACGGAAGCACGGGCCAAACTCGGCGAGCTGGCCGATACGCTGCTGCTCCATGACCGCGCCATCCATGTCCACTGTGACGACTCGGTGGTTCGGGTAGCCGCCGGTGCGGAGCTTCCGGTGCGGCGCAGCCGTGGGTTCGCCCCCTTCCCGGTGCGGCTTCCCGTCGCCGTGCCGCCGACGCTGGCAGTCGGGGGAGAGCTCAAAGCGACGTTCTGTTTGGCGGACGGCAATAACGCCTTCATGAGCCAGCACATCGGCGACATGGAGAACATCGAAACCCTCGATGCGTTCACCGCCGCGGTCGATCACATGACAGGCCTGTTCCGTATCGAACCCGAGCGGGTCGTTGCCGACATGCACCCCCGCTATCTCTCCAGCCGGTGGGCTGAGGACCACTACACCGACCGGCTCATCCGCATTCAGCATCACCACGCCCACATCGGTTCGGTGATGGCAGAGAACGGCCACACCGGACCGGTTATCGGATTCAGCTTCGACGGGACCGGATACGGCACCGACGGCTCCATCTGGGGTGGCGAGGTCCTGCTCGGTGATCTCGACGGGCTGAGCCGGGTCGGCCACCTCGGCGTTGCTCAACTGGTTGGCGGCGACGCAGCGGTGAAACGACCGTACCGGATGGCGCTGTCCCATCTGTGGGCGGCGAGCATCGGGTGGGACGAGGACATTCCTGCCGTTGCACAAACGTCGGCGGAGGAGCAACGAATCATCCGGCAACAGCTCGAGACCGGTCTCAACTCGGTAGAGACCACCAGCATGGGAAGGCTCTTTGACGCAGTCGCTTCGCTCGCAGGGGTGTGTCACGAGATCAGCTACGAAGGCCAAGCAGCCATTGAACTCGAAGCGCTGGGAACCCCCGACGCCGAAGGCGAATACCGATTCGATCTCATCACGAACGAGACCGGCCTGATCGTCGATCCTTCCCCGGTGATCGCCGCCGTCGCCGGGGACGTCACGTCGGGCGTTTCGGCGCCGATTATCAGCACCCGCTTCCATCGCGCCCTCGCTGCGGCCATGGTTGCGTCGGCCAGAGAAATGCGGCAGCGGTACCATATCGATACAGCGGCCTTGAGTGGTGGTGTGTTCCAAAACGTCACGCTGCTCGAAGCCGCCAAACGGGGTTTGGAAGAGTCGGGCTTCGAGGTTCTGACTCATCGTTTGGTTCCCCCAAACGATGGCGGTCTCGCACTCGGCCAAATCGCCCTGGCAGGACGGAGGTAACAACTATGTGTCTCGGTATCCCCGGCAAGATTGTCGAGGTCTACGAAATCAACGGCACGCGGATGGGCAAGGTCAACTTTGACGGAATTGTCAAAGAGATCTGTCTGTCGTTCGTGCCCGAGGCAGAGGTCGACGACTACACCATCGTCCATGTCGGATTTGGCATCACCAAGGTAGACGAGGAGTCGGCGCACGAAACGCTGGCCCTGATGAAGGAGATGGGTGTTCTCGAAGCCGAACTCGACGCAACCGTGGCTTTGGCCGAAGAGGAAGCGATCGCAACCGGCGAGGAACGCAAGTGAAGTATCTCGACGAATACCGCGACCCCGAGCTCGCTCGGAAGCTGTTCGACGAGATCGACCGCATCACAACACAGCACTGGGTGATGATGGAGGTCTGTGGCGGCCAAACCCACTCCATCATCCGCAACGGCATCGACAAGCTGCTCAACAACAACATCGAGCTTGTCCACGGACCGGGTTGCCCGGTGTGTGTCACCCCTCTCGACACCATCGACAAAGCCCTTGCGATTGCCGCCCGCGACGACGTGATCTTCTGCTCGTTTGGTGACATGCTCCGAGTTCCCGGCAGCACTCAGGATCTCTTCCAGGTCAAGGGTGACGGAGGTGACGTCCGGATCGTCTATTCGCCCCTCGACGCCATCAAGATCGCAATCGACAACCCTGACAAAGAGGTCGTGTTCTTTGGCATCGGGTTCGAGACCACTGCGCCGGCCAACGCCATGTCGGTCTATCAGGCCAAGCAGATGGGCCTAACGAACTTCTCAATGCTGGTGTCGCATGTTCTCGTGCCCCCGGCGATCCGTGCAGTTCTCAACTCGCCGGTCAACCGAGTCCAAGCCTTTCTGGCGGCTGGCCACGTTTGCTCCGTCATGGGCTACTCCGAATACGAGCCAATTGTCGATGAGTACAACGTGCCCATCGTCGTCACCGGGTTTGAACCACTCGATGTGCTCGAAGGAATCCGCAAGACTATCGCCCAGCTCGAATCCGGGGTCGCCTCGGTCGAGAACGCCTACCCCCGGGCCGTCAACTTTGACGGCAACAAGGCAGCGCAGGAGCTCATCGACGACGTCTTTGAGACAACCGATCGCAACTGGCGCGGCATAGGCATGATCCCCGGCAGCGGCTGGGAGCTATCGGATCGTTACTCCGACTTTGATGCCGCTCACCGTTTCGAGGTCGGCGACATCAAGACCCAGGAACCAGAAGTCTGCCGCTCCGGCGAGGTCCTACAAGGGCTCATCAAACCCAACGAGTGTGAGGCCTTCGGCAAAGAATGCACGCCTCGCAAGCCGCTCGGCGCCACCATGGTCTCGAGCGAAGGCGCCTGTGCCGCCTACTACACCTACGGCAGGTTCATCGAGATCGAGGGGGTGTCGACGTGAGCGATGGTGCCACCATCGACGGCTGGAGCTGTCCCGCTCCGCTGCGCGACCAACCAAATATCGTCATGGGTCACGGTGGTGGCGGCAAGCTCTCGGCCGAGCTTGTCGAGCATCTGTTCCTGCCCGCCTTCAGCAACGAGCACCTTGAAGGACTGGGCGACGCCGCAGTCATCGAGATGCCCCCAGGTCGGATCGCTATGTCGACCGACAGCTTTGTGGTGCGGCCCCGGATCTTCCCCGGTGGCGACATCGGCGAGCTGGCGGTCAACGGCACGGTCAACGACGTCGCCATGGCCGGTGCCGTCCCCGTTTACCTCAGCGTTGCGTTCATCCTCGAAGAGGGCATGCCCATCGACGAGCTGGCAGCCATCGTGCAATCCATGGCGAAAGCCGCAGAGCACGCCGGGGTGCAACTGATCACCGGCGACACCAAGGTGGTTGATCGTGGTCATGGTGATGGCATCTACATCAACACCACCGGCGTCGGCGTCCTTCGTGACGACATCGAGATTCATCCGAGCACCGTGCAGCCGACAGACGTCATCCTGATCAGCGGCACAATCGGTGACCACGGCATGGCAATCATGAGCGTCCGCGAGGGTCTCGAGTTCGAGTCGACGATCCAGTCCGACACCGCGGCCCTGAACCACATGGTGGCTGCCCTGCTCGATGCCAAGATTGATGTACGGGCGATGCGTGACCCGACCCGAGGCGGTCTTGCCGCAACTCTCAACGAGATCGCAACAGCTGCAGAGGTTGGCGTCGTCGTCGAGGAACGCTCGGTCCCCGTCGACCGTGCTGTCGCTTCGGCGTGCGAGATGCTGGGGATGGACCCGTTCTACGTGGCAAACGAAGGAAAGATGGTTGTCGTGGTCCCTGTAGACCAAGCTGATCAGACGCTGGCGATCATGCATGCCGATGAGCTAGGCCGCAATGCCGTCGCCATCGGGGAAGTGGTCGAAGGTCACCCTGGCATGGTCGTCGCCAAGACTGCTCTCGGCGCCACCCGGGTCGTCGACACGCAGGTGGGCGAACAGCTCCCTCGAATCTGCTGAGGACCACGCCCAAACCCTGCCAGATATCGACAACGTGTTGATTAAGTCGGGTCGCGGTGTGGCCGATGGCAGTAGCAAGCGTCCCAACTGCACCACGTAGATCGAAGGGGGTGGCAGCGATGGATGAAGCCATTGATTTGCGCGACACCTCGCGCGACCTGCCCGCCCACCGGGCTGCGGACGCACGCTCTCGCTTCCTGGTCAACACCAGCCAAGAGATCCGAAGCCGGGTCAACGACATCATCACCCAAACCTCCGGCATCCTCGACACCACGCTCACGCTGGAGCAGCGCGGATCGCTGGTCTCTGCGCAACAGTCAGCAGAATCGCTGCTCACCCTCGTCAACGACCTATACGACGTGTCGAGGCTCGAAGAGGGCGACTTCGAACTCGAATCGACTCCGTTCCTGCTGCGGAGGACGATCGACCACCTCATCAAGGCTCTCTCCCCGCTGGCCACACAACGCGGTCTCGACCTCACCCACGAATTTGACCCTTCCCTGGACGATTGGTTGGTCGGCGACCCAGGACGCTTTCGTCAGATGGTCTCCAACCTCGTTGAGAACGCCATCAAGTTCACCAACGTCGGCGCCGTCCGTGTCAGCGTTGATGGCGAGCCCGGAGCCGACGGGAATGTAGACCTCAAGATCAGCGTGTCCGACACTGGGATCGGTATTCCAGAGGAAGCCAGGGAACGCATCTTCGAATGGTTCGCCCAGGGCAACGCCGCCACCTCACGAAACTTCGGTGGAATCGGCTTGGGTCTCCCCATCGCAGCTCGTGTGGCCAAGAGCATGGGCGGCGACATCACTCTGGAAAGCCGTACCGGTGAGGGCAGCACCTTCCACTGCGCTGTTTCCATCAAACACGGCGACGCTCCCGATGAGACACAGAACATCGTTGACGCCTTCGAGTCGGCATCAGCAGAGATTCCGGTGCTCATCATTTCTGACGTTGAAGAAGACCGGCGTCGTTTGGTCACCATCCTCGGCGAGACCCAGATGTCGCCTATCGCGGTCGCCCACCTCGAACCAGCGTTCGGCGCACTGCAAAGAGCCGCAGATCGCGGCAGTCCGATTCAGGCTGTCGTGCTCGCCGTTGGAGACGATCCGTTTCACGTATTCGAACGATTCAACTCCGCCCTCACCGAGAAGATCCCAATCGTGATCACGGTCCCATCGGGACGCCGTGGTGATGCCACCATGTGCCGTGAGTTGGGCGTTGCCGGTTACCTTGCCGGACCGATCGCCGCGGGTGATGTTGGCGACACAATCAAGGCAGTCGTCAAGCTTGCAGAGAAGGGTGAATCGGCGCTGCTCGTAACCAGCCATTGGTTGCGTGAGGGCCGCAGCAGCCTGAAGGTGCTGATTGCTGATGACAGCCCCACCAACCTGCGTTTGACGACAAGGATGCTGGAGAATCGTGACCATTCTGTGACGGCTGTTGAGAACGGCCGACTGGCGGTTGAGGCAACCCGCATGGATACCTACGACGTAGTCCTCATGGATCTGCAGATGCCGGTCATGGACGGGATCGAGGCCACCGCCGCGATCCGAGCCGAAGAGGGTGCCAGGGGTGTCCGTCTTCCGATCGTGGCGATCACCGCCTACGACGACCGGCAGCGTTGCATCGAAGCAGGCATGGACGGCTATCTGTCGAAGCCGTACCGCCCGCAGGAGCTCTTCGAAGCCGTGGAGCGGATCGCCGGGGGACCGATCGAGCCGCCCACGCTGTAGCCGGGAACTTTCTAGGCTGGCTGTATGCAGCTCAACCCTGACTTCGTGGTCATCGGCGCCGGGATTGCAGGCGCTTCCGCCGCCTACGAGTTGTCGGCACATGGCAAAGTCGTCGTTCTGGAGGCTGAAGCGGTCGCCGGCTATCACACGACCGGCAGATCCGCTGCTCTGTTCACCGAGGCGTGGGAAAGAGGCCCGTGGCGGGCGTTGGCCTCGAGCAGCAGGCCATTTCTCGAGACGCCGCCGGCCGGATTCGTTGAACATCCCATCCTTTCGTCGCTCCCGGTACTGATCATCGGGCGGATCGATCAATCCGATGCGGTGCAGTCGCTCTACGAGACGGCCACCGCACAGGTTGCTGTCACCCTTCTCGATGGTGACGAGGCGAGCAACTGGTGCCCGATGCTGCGGCCGGGGTATGTGCACAAGGCTTTGCTGGAATCCAGATCACACGCAATCGACGTTGACGGTCTGCATCAGGGATTCCAGCGCGGTGCCAAGCGGCGCGGGGGACAGATCATGCTTGGCCACACTGTCGATCGGATCGAACGGCGCGGTCCGGGATGGCTTGTCGTTGCCGGTGACGTCGAAGTGCAGACACCGGTTGTCGTCAACGCCGCCGGTGCGTGGTGCGACAAGGTCGGTGCCATGGCGGGGCTGCCGCCGATTGGTCTCGTGCCGAAGCGCCGAACTGCATTCACATTTGCGGCTCCCGACGGTGTTGATCTCGGCTCCTTGGCCATGGTCATCGACATTGATGAGCAGTTCTACTTCAAGCCGGAGAGCGGGCAGCTCATGGGGTCACTGGCCGAGGCCACACCCATGGAACCCCACGATGTTCGCCCGGAGGAGATCGACGTTGCGCTTGCCATCGAACGTATCGAGGCCGCGACCGTGATGGAGATCAGACATGTGCGACGGACGTGGGCCGGCTTGCGGTCCTTCGTGGCGGACGGGTCACCGGTAGTCGGCGAGGATCCGCTCGCCCCAGGCTTCTTCTGGCTGGCGGGTCAGGGTGGTGCGGGGATTCTCACTTCGCCTGCGATGTCGCAGCTTGTTGCAGGTCTGGTGACGACGGGAGCGGCGCCGGCGGCTCTGTTCGATCACGGCGTCGATGAGCAATCCTTGTCCCCGACCAGGCTTTGTGGCCGCAGCTGACCTATCGGCCTGCCAGACAGTTCCATGGCGGTCATGTATCTGGAATCTCGGCCGATTCTTTCCGTTACGATTTGGGCATGGCGCTCCCCGAACCCGCACCCGTTAGCCGTATCCGGCTGCTCTCATGGGTCATGTTGTGGCTCACGGTCGCAGTCGTGGTTGGCGGTGCGCTGGTTCGAGCGACAGATTCCGGCGCAGGCTGTGGTGAGTCTTGGCCCATTTGTGGTGGCCAGATCATCCCAAGCATTGGTAACTATCACACCCTCATCGAGGTGAGCCATCGTTTGATGACCGGTCTCCTTGGCTTCGTGCTCATCGCGCTGTTCGTGCTCGTGCGTCGTGATTTCGCCAAGGAGCACCGGCTACGTCGTGCAGTGCGGGCAGCGGGGATACTGCTCATTGTCGAATCGCTGCTTGGTGCGTCGTTGGTCTTGTTCGGGTGGGTGGAGTTCGATGCTTCGATCGCTCGACTCATCGTGGTTCCCCTCCACCTTCTCAACACCTTCCTTCTCGTCGGTGCCATGGCGCTCGTTGCATTCTTCGCCAGTGGCGGCACCGGCTTCGTCGTCGACACAAAGCGGACGTTGGACCGCCTCATCGTCGTCGGTCTCGGCATCATCTTGCTGATTGGGGCAACCGGCGCTCTCAATGCTCTGGCCGACACGCTCATTCAGTCCGACGCCATGCGGGTCGCCGAGCCAGGGGAGTTCCTGGTGACCGAGCCGGTTCTGCGCCAAATCCGATCGATTCATCCCTTCGTTGCGATCCTCGGTGGCCTCGCTCTGTATATGCTGGTGCGCTACCTCGGCGCCGGGTCGGGCAAGCCGGTCCGTTGGTTGGCGATCGGCATCCAGGGAATCGTCTGGCTCCAGTTCGTCGTTGGTCTCCTCAACATCGCTCTGGAGGTGCCTCTGGAGACACAACTGCTGCACCTGTTCGTAGCCGATGTGCTGTGGATCGCCTTCATCTTGTTGGGAGCGCACCTGCTCAGCGATGCGCAACGCTCGGGTGGCATCCACCCGGATCTGCCTTTATCCGAGGCGGTATGACCACTCCCGCCGTCCGCATCACCAACCCACGCACCGACACCTCGACCCTGAAGACCTATGTCGAGTTGATGAAGCTGCGGATCATCGAGCTGCTTCTCATAACCACGCTTCCTGCAATGATCGCCGCCGCCGAAGGTTGGCCGGGTTGGTGGTTGGTTTTTGCAACGCTGTTCGGCGGCACCCTTTCATCAGCGGGGGCGAACGCCATCAACCAGGTGATCGACACTGACATAGACCGGCTGATGAGCCGAACGAAAGGACGTCCGCTTCCCACCGACCGCGTCTCCAAGCGGGCGGTGCTGGTCTTTGGGAGCACTCTCGGAGCCGCTGGCTTCTTCTGGCTGTGGGCAACAACCAACCTGCTGGCGGCGGTCCTATCGACGATCGGGCTCCTCGCGTACGTATTTGTCTATTCGATGTTGCTGAAGCGATCGACGACTCAGAACATTGTCATCGGGGGAGCGGCCGGCGCCGTCCCTGCCTTGGTCGGCTGGGCTGCGGTGACCAACTCGGTCGAGCTGCCGGCGTGGATCATGTTCGCCATTGTCTTCTTCTGGACCCCGCCCCACTTCTGGGCGCTGGCGATCCGCTATCGCGATGACTACGCCCGGGCCGGAGTGCCGATGCTGCCTGTCGTCGTCGGCGAGAAGCGAGCCATGGATCACATGATGGCCTACACCGTCGCATTGGTCGGGACAACGCTGTTGCTCTACGCCACCGGTTCGGTGGATTGGCTCTACCTGACCGTTGCGGTCGTTGCCGGTGTCGCCTTCCTGGCGGGCACGTGGATGTTGCGTGACCACCCCGAGGCTGCCATGAAGTACTTCGGGTATTCAAACGGCTATCTCAGCGTGATCTTCATCGCGATAGCCGTCGACGTTCTGGTGCTGGGATGAGAGATGCCGTTCTTGTCGCAGGGACGATCATTGTCGCGTTGGGTCTGGTGCTGATCATGTGGCGGGAGTTGGCCGGTGCCGCGGATCGCCGCAAGGTAGGTGCGGGTCGCGACACCGCAGAGGTGTTGCTGCCGGTGCTGGCAACGGTTGCGCTGCTGTGGTGGGTCTGGGCTAGTTAGGAGCCTGGACTCCCGACAGCGTGTACGCGTAGCGCTCGGGGACGGTGGCGGTCCGGTCCGGCTTGAACCCAACCTTGGTGAAGTATTCCTTCTGATCGTCCGTTGTCACCCGTGTCCAAGCGCATCGGCAGTTGGCCTCGGCGAAGATCCCCGACTCCGGTGAGTACAGCCACTTGGCCAACTTGAAGTCGCGGTACTGGGGGATGACAAAGTCGAGCAGGACCTCAAACGAGCTGTCCCGATGAACCTTGGCCACGACGAGGCCCGCAGGGACCATGTCACGCAGCAGGAAAACGGCAAGGGTGTTCGGTGTCGGCTCGTACACGAAGTCGGGCTGGATCCGGTTGGCGATCTCGTCCTTGTAGAAGCCGAGGAAGTGCTCGAGGTACCGTGACTCGGGGCGCATCCGCAAGATCGTGAAGACTTCGTTCTTTTTCCTGACCAGCATGCGCAGGTAGTAGAGATGGATTCCGGCGGCGACAACGTTGACGACCGCGATCGGGTACGCCTCGATGGCGATGCTGTAGATCAGGAAAGTCGAAGAAGCGACAAGACCGATCGTGCGCAGTCGCAGAATCGACTTCTGTATCAGCGACAAGATCACCAGCGCCGAACCGGCGTATCCAATTACCTCAACAAGGGTTTCGTTCATTGTGTCGCATCGTAGTTACCGACTTCGCTACCTTTGCATCGAGGAGGAACATGTCGAGCGACACAGCCCCGATTCGCAGTGACGAACGTTTCGATGAGGAGAGCGTTGCCGCATACCTGCGAGACCACCTGCCCAACCTGGTGGGTGCGCACGACATCAGCTTCGATCAGTTCCCCGGTGGAGCCGCCAACCTCACCTATCGGGCCGTCGCCGGCGACACAGAGCTCGTGCTACGTCGTGCGCCCCATGGGCCGGTGGCCAAGGGCGGTCACGACATGGAGCGGGAACACCGGGTGCTGTCTCGACTATGGCGTGAGTACCCCAAGGCTCCTCGTTCGTATCACCTGTGTGCCGACAGCGGGGTAATGGGCAAGCCATTCTTCGTCATGGAGCGCCGCCGGGGTTGGGTGATTAGGTCCAAGTGGCCAGGACCCTACGCCGACGACGCAGAGTTACGTCGCCGTCTGGCCGGATCGTTGGTCGACTCGCTCGGCGATCTTCATCGTGTGGATGCGGGCTCGGTGGATCTGAAGGACTTCGGGCGGCCCGACGGCTTCGTGGATCGTCAGGTCGAGGGCTGGTCGCGACGCTGGGAGGCGGCCAAGACACGCGAGGTTCCGGACATGGAGACAGCTTCCGCCCTGTTGGCGTATCCGCCCGCTCCAGAGCGGGCGACCATCCTGCACAACGACTACAAGCTCGACAACACGATGGCCTCTGCCGAAGGCGAGCTCGTCGCCGTTTTCGATTGGGACATGTCGACTCGCGGTGATCCTCTTGTCGATCTGGGAACACTGCTGGCCTACTGGCCCGACCCGGAGGCTCCAACGTTCCCGATCTTTGGGGAGCATTCGGTTTCGCTGGCCCCCCACATGCCCAAATCAGAGGTGACGGCTCGGTATGCCGCTAGAACCGGGTTTGATGTGGCCAATGTCAGCTATTTCGAAGGCCTCGCCCTATTCCGGATTGCGGTGATCATCGAACAGATCTACGCCCGCTACGCCAGCGGGCAAACCGCCGATGACCGCTTTGCTCGTTTTGAGCCGATTGCGCCGTTGCTGGCTGCGGCCGCCTGCGAGGTGCTGGGCTAGCTGGATCCGTCGAGGACCCGGCCAACCAGTAGGAACGGGCGGTCGGAGTCCTGGCCCTCCCGAAATCCGTTTCCGGTCGCAATGATGGTATCTCCGCTGACCGCCGGTGAGTTGATCCACCACCAGTCCACATCTGGATGCAACATGGACAAACCGCCGGCTTGGTGCCACTCCTGACCATCGGCCGACAGATAGACAGGGCGTGGAATCGGGAGGCCGTTGGTTGGCAGACCGAAAGCCACTAGCCCGAGGTCTCCAGAGGCAATCTCATAAGTAGACACCGCTGTGCCCGCCTGGGTGAGCACGCGGTCCCACGCTCTACCATCCGGCGAACGCCATAGGCCTACGGCCGATTCGCAGATCTCACTGGCGCCATCAGGAGTACAACGCATCTCCATCGCTTCGCCGACAACGAAGTACTGCAACCGGTGCTGCTGCAGGTTCCACATGTAGGACGCATCCTCGATCGCAGCCGACTCCGCAATCGCCGTCCAATCAGAGCCATCGGTTGTATGCCAGATGCTCAGATTGCGTGAGTCGCGGAAGCTTGCTGCCGACAGAATGAACCCGGTGTCATCCGCGGCAAGCCCAACGTTGATCTCGCTCCAGTCGTCCACCGGTGGCAAACTCACCTCGGTCAAGGCCAGATCCTTGTCGATGATCCAGGCGTTGTCGAAGTCTGGCCCGCGTTCGTCCTGCCAAGCGCCGGTGATGGCAAGAATCCGGTCCTCGTTTATGCCCGCATAGGCTACGTTCTGATCGTTGGTCGCCTCGCTGGGCAGGTCGAGAACCGTCCAGTCGTCACCATCGAAAACGACAATCGATGGTCGGCCGTCTGTCCAACCTTGTCCGGCAACCCCATCGCCGAACGGCTTCAACCCCCAGATTGACTCGACCGCGTCCGGCGCTTTGGTCTCGACCCAGTCAACCCCGTCCGGTGACATCCAGATCGACAACTTCTCTGGCAGCTGGTTGGCGGTTCCGCGCGCCGTTGCCAGGAAGCCGAAGCGGCTCCAGGTAACGGTTTCGAACTCGGAAACAGGCAGATCGAGCTGATCGAGCCAGGTCCACTCCATGGGGCCAAAGGCGGTCTCAACGATCCGAGTGTCGCCGGGACGGAGTAGGCCGGCGACGAACTCTTCGGCGAGGCTGGTATGTGTAGCCGCTGTTGCTTCGTTGAAGATTGGTGCCAGAACTACGGCGCCTGAATCGTCATGTGCGAGCACAGTTGCTCTTTCCTCTTCCGTGTGCCCGGAGATCCCAACGCTGAAGGCCCTCCACATGGCTTCAGACGGTGAGGTGTTTACCCCGACGCTGACTAGCTCGCCGTCGGCGGTGGCGGCCTGAATGTCGCCCGTGCCGTTCGTGAAGCCAAGGGTGGAGAGCAGGTCCGATTCGACATGGAACTCACAGGTGACGTTGGCCCGATCGGTGGCGCCAAGCGAGACCGATTGCGTGCAGTCGCCATGGTCGACCGCCATGTTGGTTGCCCTGAGGTAGCCAACGGTATCGGCGACTTTGTCAGGTTGCAGGGCCCCCGTCTCTTTGTCCCACCACTCGTGACGTACCAGGCCAAGTGACGGTATCTCGAAACGTGGAGTACTTGTGCCCGGGTTGGTGGCGGGCAGGAGCTCGACCAGCGCGGCAGCATCGTATCGGCCGAGAGCGTCGAGGTAGCTGCCCAGAGTCGCCGTTGCCGCTTCCCCGGTTGCGGTCGTGTCCCAGGTGGTACGCCACACTCTCGAGGTGTCCGGCTCCGTCGATGTGAGGGCGACAACGTACTGACCAACCATGGCGACATCGAACGAACCGGCCCCGTTGGCCGGGGTGAATGTCCGATCCCAAGTCTCCCCGGAATCTGCGCTGGTCCAGACAACAGCCGAGCTATCGAAGTCACCGAGGATCTCGCCGGCAAGAACAAGACGAGGGCCCTCGGCGACGACCTGCCATGCCGTGCTCCAACCAATGAGCTCGGAGGGCGTGTTGAGCTGAAGTCTGCGGCGAGATTCTGCAACACCAACGATGATGTACGAATCGGTGATGGCCTCCACTTCAATGCGTCCACTGTCGGTCAGGATCTCGGAGCCGTCTGTCACCTGGTACTCGATTCCGTTCAGACTGACCGTGGCGACAGGATTGTCGCCGGTTCGAATCGCGAGTACCTCAACAACAACGGGAACGTGAGCGAACGCGGCGTCTTCCACCGCAATCTGCTCCCATGCGCCTCCGTCGGCAGAGCGCCAGATAGCGACATGCCGGTCCAGCTCGCCCACTGCTACCAACCCGTCGGCTGTGGTCGTGATATCCATGACCACCCCAACGCCAGCTGAGAGCCGATCGGGGAGGTCACCAGCCATTGGTTCCCAATCGAGTCCATCAGACGACCGATAGATGACGGGCGAGCAGGTGTTGGAACTGCAATTGGCGCCACCGGCGAAGTACCACCCATCGGTTGCGGCCAGCGCCTCGATGCTCGCGGCGTCCTCCAGGAGAGGCAGTCGCCCCAATGGCCGCCACTCCAGACCGTCGCTGGACATCCAGCCCTGGACGGTCTGATGAGCGTCGGAGATGGCCAGCAGCTCAGCGCCGGCCGTGAGGTTGGAGATCCAGTTCGTACCTATCGATTCGACCGGTCCGTAGAACTCCCACCCTCGCAGACGATCCATAGCCCACAATCCCACAAGATCGTCGACGCTTCCCAGCACAACCAGATTCCCCTGCCAGGTGACTGCGTGGTCGAGGCTGATCTTGGCGCTATCGGGCACATCCAGCGAGACCACGGTGTTCCAGGCGATGCCGCTACCAGACAGCCACGCGTTTGGCCCCTCAGGTGTGGACCCGATAGCCACGTAGGAGTTGCCGGATCGGAGGAGGTCGTTCAACCTGAGGGTCCCATCGATGGTGCCCTCGATCCACTCTCCCGAGATGCTTGTACCAGCCGGATGTGTAGTGATGTCGATCTGGTCGGCATTGATCTCAGAGAGCGACGGAGGGGTTGTGGTCAATGCGGCCGTATCCCCTGGGGTGGCGGCGGGTCTGGTTGCGGCGAAGAACACAGCAAGAATTGCGGTGATGACAAGGAGCGGCACAAACCAACGTTGCGGTGGCTTGGCTACCTCAGGGAGCGGCGGAGTTGGGTCGAAACCGTCAGGGGGAAGAATGCGAACCGCCGATGGCTCCGCATCCGTTCGCATCTCGTCCCCTCGTCTCATACAGCGATTGTGAGGCCTCCGGCATCATCTGACAAACGCTGGGCGGCACGAGACGGTTCCCCCGGCGGCTTGCCCACCTCCACCACCAGGGGTATGGTGCCCGCAATGAATCGCAGCAGCTTCCATTTTGTGTACTTCTTTACCGGGCTCTCGGCCCGGGCAGAGAGTGCGCGCTAAAAGCAGCTGACACCAACTCACCGCCCGAAGCCGAGAGTGGCTTCGGGTTTTTCTATTCCTGAAGCCATCGGCACAGGAGACCCCATGAGCAACTCACAAAAACCTGTACTCAAGAGTCATCGTCGCCCCGACGTCGAGACAACAGTCGTGGCCGTCGGCAACGTCAGGTTTGGTGACGGCTCGTACCCGGTGATCGGCGGTCCGGCGGCTGTCGAAACCGAGGAACAGATCATCAACATCGCTGCGTCACTTGCGGAGTCCGGCGCATCGATGTTGCGAGCCGGCACCTACCGTGCGGAGACATCTCCGTACAGCTTCAAGGGTCTTGGTCAGGAGGGTCTGTGGCATCTGGAGAAGGCGGGATTCGAGTCGGGCCTCCCCACGCTGACCGAGGTGATCGAGCCAGGCCACGTTGAGCTGGCAGCAGACCACGCCGACATGCTCGAAATCGGGCCCGACAACATGCAGAACTTCGTGTTGCTCAAGGATGCGGGCAGGACCATGAAGCCCGTCATGTTGCATCGTGGTCCCTCGGCGACCGTCGACGAATGGCTGATGGCAGCCGAGTACATCCTGGCTGAAGGCAACGACAACGTGGTGTTGTGCGAGCGGGGTAGCCGCGGATTCGACCCGCGTACCTCCGACACGATCGATATTTCGGCGGTCCCAGTCGTGCAACGTCTTTCGCATCTGCCTGTCGTTATCGACCCTGCATCGATCAAGGGCGATGCCGACATCCTGGCGCCACTTGCGTTGGCTGGACGTTCGGTCGGCGCCGACGGCTTGATCGTCGCTGCCCACGTCGAACCGGAAGCGTCCCTTGCAGGAAACGGCAGCCAGTTGGATCTCGGGGAGTTCGCCAGGTTGATGGACCAGCTCGGCATCCCGTCGCTCCGCGACGAGATCGACCGCGTGGACCGCGAGCTCATCAAACTCATCGCCCGGCGTCTGCACAGTTCGGTTGAGATCGCCAAGATCAAAACCATCAAGGACCTCCCGATGCGTTCACCAGAACGAGAGAACGAGCTGATCGAAGAAGCGGTCCAAGATGGTGCCCCTCTCGGGGTGGGTCGCGACTACATCGAGTCGCTGATGAACGTGGTCCTCGATTACAGCCGTGCTGCCCAGCGCAAAGAGACCGGCGCTCCATCCGATTCCTAGCCGGCAGCTAGAAGCTCTCGAACACGACACATCCACGATGTCTTCAGTCAACTGAAGCAGACATCGTGCGAAAGCTACTTCGGCGGTGCGCAGGCGGGCTACGTGGGGTAGGGCCCCTGCACCATTGCCGGGGCCCAGTCGGTAGCCTGCACCCATGATCGAAGTCATCACAGGGGACGACGGAGTTCCCCGTTGCTCGTGGGGTGACAGCCCCGACATCTACAGGGTCTATCACGACGAGGAGTGGGGTCAGCCGATCGCCAGCGACCAGGTGCTGTTTGAGAAACTCTGTCTTGAAGGGTTCCAAGCAGGGCTGAGTTGGCTGACCATCCTCAACCGTCGGGAGGGGTTCCGGGCAGCGTTTCACGGATTCGACATCGACAAGGTGGCCGATATGACCGAGACCGATGTCGAGACGCTGGTTCAGGACACGTCGATCATCCGGCATCGGGGCAAGATCGAGTCGACGATCAACAATGCCAACCGCGCTCAGGAGGTCATTACCGAGTTTGGCTCCTTTGGTGCGCTGGCGTGGTCATACGAACCCGACTGCGTCGGGACCATCCTCGAGCCAACTACTCCTGAGTCAACGGCGTTCTCGAAGGACCTGAAGAAACGAGGGTTCAGCTTTGTCGGTCCGACGACGGCTTATGCATTTATGCAAGCTATGGGCATCGTCAATGATCACCTACCGGAGTGCCACGCCTGGGAGACGATCGACCAGGCACGAGCAAGGTTCATCCGCCCGCGCTAGGGGGAATTCTCCGAATTCCTTGCGAGTCCAGCTTCGCTGAACTCGGGGCGGAGTTCCCGCTATCCAATCCCGTGCATTTCCGGTTTTGCTTCACGCCCCATCAGATTGGCGAGAGCGTCGGCTGGGCTTGCCCCCTCGAAGAGAACCCGTGCGACCTGTACTGCGATCGGCATCTCGATGTCATACCGGTCGGCGAGGGCGAGGATCCCCGGAGTCGACTTGACCCCCTCGGCCACTTGATTCATCTCAGCGATGATCTCGTCGAGCTTCTTCCCCTGACCCAAACCAAACCCGACGGTGTGATTGCGGCTTTGCGAGCTCATACAGGTTGCGATCAGGTCGCCCATGCCGGCGAGGCCCGCAAAGGTGAGCGGCCGGCCCCCCATGGCGATGCCGAGCCGAGTCAGTTCCGCAAGAGCCCGGGTGATCAGAGTCGCCATCGTGTTATCGCCAAAACCAAGACCGTGGGCCATCCCGGCCGCTATCGCCATGACGTTCTTGAGAGCCCCGGCGGCCTCGCTGCCGATGACGTCGTCGTTGGTATAGACCCGGAAGCTGGGGCTGATGAAGACCTGCTGCAAGGCCTCTGCCGCTTCGCCGTCCTTCATCGCGATCACGGTGGCGGCGGGTTGCCCGGCAACTATCTCTTTGGCGAGATTGGGCCCGGTGAGCACTCCGATGCGGTCGGACCGATGGTCGGGGAGAACGTCGGCTGCGACCTCAGTCATTCGCATCAAGGACTCGCGCTCAACACCCTTGGCGAGGCTGAGCAGTGGTGTGTCGGACGAGATTTGGGTGCCAACCGTCTCCAGCACCGACCGGAACACATGCGATGGCACACCCATGACCACAGCCTCTGCGCCCGTCAGTGCCGCCTGGAGATCGCTGGTTGCGTCGATCTGCGGGGAGAGCTCGTAGCCAGGCAGATAGTCGGGGTTGGCGTTGGTCTTGTTGATGGCATTGGCAAGGTCGGGCCTGCGTGCCCACAGCGCAACAGGCTGTTTTGCACCCACGATGTTGGCAACCGCGGTTCCCCAGGAACCAGCGCCGATCACTGCTACGCGCATTGAACCCTCCCGATCATGTGGTTAACAAGCGTAGGCAGGATGCCGATAGGAATGTAAGTCGCTTGCCTGAACCGCCAGTTCTGGCTCGCGACCGGTCCTTGGCCGAAGTGGCGGGGATGGGGCGAGCCAGCACGGCTCGCTTCACGCAAGCAACTGTAGGCACAAGAACCAAGGTCCTTGCTTTTCGACCACGGGGCGGTGAGTCTTGCAGAGTCAGTTTGCAACAGAAGAGGCCAGGGTGACGAGAAAAACCTACGTCCTTGACACTTGTGTATTACTCGCCGACCCCGTATCGCTCCTCCGGTTTGATGAACATGACGTTGTGCTTCCGCTCGTCGTCGTTGAAGAACTTGACCGGCAGAAGACTCGTGTCGATGAGATCGGCGCCAATGCCCGGCGCGCCATTCGAACCCTCGAGCAGCTCGGCGCTTCCGAAGCAGGCGGACTGGGCGAGCCACAACCGCTCGACAGCGGGGGAACGCTGCGCATCGAGCTGAACGGGACGCACTCTGACAGGCTGCCCATTGCGCTCAACCCGTCGACGCCCGACCACCGCATTCTGGCGACGTGTCTCAACATGGTTGACGCCGGCAACAATACGGTGCTTGTTACCAAGGACGCAGCACTTCGCATCAAGGGCGCACAGCTTGGTGTTGAGGTCGAGGATTACCGCGCCGACACTGTGCCCGTCGACGAGTCGTATTCGGGGGTTGCTGAGCTAGACGTCGATGCGGCGACTATCGATCAGCTTTATACCGATGGCAAGACCTCCCTTCCCGATACCGGTCTGCACGTCAACCAATTCGTGATCCTCAAAGCAATGGAGTCCCAATCGGCAGTGGGCCGTGTCATCGACACGAACGGTGGGACGACAATCGTGCGGGTGCCGGGATCGCGTCAGGCTTTCGGCATTGAGTCCAAGAACGTGCGTCAAGCGTTTGCACTGGATTTGCTGATGGACCCGGACATAACTGCGGTCAGCATGATGGGTGTTGCCGGTACCGGCAAGACCTTCCTGGCCCTCGCCGCCGCTCTCGAGCAGACCATCGAAGCGGGACGATATCGCCGGATCTCGGTGTATCGGCCGCTGGTTGCCGTCGGCCGCCAGGAGATTGGTTTCCTTCCCGGTGATCTCGACGAGAAGCTGGCCCCGTGGATGGCTGCGGTGCACGACAACCTCTATGCACTATTCAGTGGCGATCCCCAGTCGGCAAAGGGTGCGATCGAAGAACTGATGGATCGCAACGTCATCGAGATGGCTGCAGTTACCTACCTGCGGGGTCGCTCGATCACAGACGAGCTGGTCATCATCGACGAGGCGCAGAACCTGGAGTACGCAACCCTGAAGGTGATCCTCACCCGTATTGCCAGCGGTTCCAAGGTCGTCTTCTGCGGTGACCTCAGCCAGGTCGACAACCCGTACATCTCACCATTTGGGGGATTGGCTGCACTCATCGAGAAACTCAAGGGTGAACCACTCTTTGGCCATATCACCCTCGAAAAGTCAGTCCGCAGTCCCCTTGCCGAACTAGCCGCCAAGATCCTCTAGCTTGCGCCCTGGTTCATGGAGTTCGCTCTGCGAACTCCCAGGGAACTCGCCGCAGGCGAGATCCCTTTCCCCCTACCCCCGGCTACGCAGGCCAAGGAACTCGCAAAGCTGTCGGGTACGATTCTTCTTATGGCTTCTGTATTCACGATGATCATTGATGGACAATTGCCGGGACGGTTTGTCTGGAAGGACGAGCGCTGTGTTGCGTTTCTGTCCATCAACCCGCTTGCACCCGGCCACACGTTGGTGGTGCCTCGCGAGGAGGTTGACCATTGGATCGACCTCGACCCGGAGCTGACCAACCATCTGACGGCGGTTTCGCAGAAGATCGGGCAGGCGCTCGATCTCGGGTTCAATCCAAAGCGGATCGGTCTGATGATTGCGGGCCTCGAGGTACCCCACACGCATCTCCACGTGGTTCCCATCGTGCGGATGCACGACCTCGACGCTGATGCAGCCGACCTTGCTCCCGATCCTGACGATCTCGATGCGGCCGCCGATCGAGTTAGGGCTGCGCTTCGGACTCTCGGGCATCCTGAGGTGTCCGACTAGCCGAGGAGCCTGGGTAGAGAGATCTCGAAGGTCGATCCTTGACCAGGGCCAGGCGAGGCTGCTGTGACATCGCCCTCGTGCGCCCGTACCAGCGTTCTGGCGATGTTCAGTCCTATCCCCGTGCCCGGTTGGTCACGATCGAGTCGAGTGAAGCGTTCAAAGATCGTTTCGAGCTGTTCGTTCGGAATTCCGGTGCCCGTATCGGTTATCGAGAGAGCACATTGCTGCGAGTTGGCTGATCCGGAGACGGTAACTGACCCATCCGCCGGCGTGTGGGCGAGTGCATTGCCGAGCAGGTTGGTGATGGCTTGGGCCATGCGGTCAACATCAACCCGCACCGGCATCGCGTCCTCCAGGTGGACGACAAGCGCAACGTCATTGACTTCATATTGTGGGCCGAGGGTCTCGATGACCTTCGCTACGACTCTCCGCAGGTCGGTCTCTTCGAAGCTGAACTCCATTGCACCTTCCTGGGCCTTCGACAGTGTCGAGAGATCCCAGGTCAGTCGTTTCAGTCGATGGGCCTCGCCGGCGATTGCCTCGTAGGTTTCCTTGGACTCCGGTAGCACCCCATCGATCAGGCCCTCCATGTAGCCCTCGATCGTTGAGAGTGGATTGCGAATCTCGTGAGCCAGATCCGAGACCAGACGGGCGCGGCTTTGCTCGGTACGCTGCAGCGAGTCGGCGAGCGTGTTGACCGATTCGGCCAGATCGGCGAGCTCGACCTCGCGGGGGACCGAGACCCTGGTGTCGTAGTGCCCGTCGGCGAGCAGGCCGGCTCCCTCCTTGATCCGATTGAACGTGCCCAATAGGCGTCGGGTCAGCAGAATGCCAAGGGCGAGAGCGATGGCCAAGCCAATCGCCGTCGCCACCAGCAAAGCGCCGGTCAACGCCCGGTCATAGTCCTCCTGGATCTCGGCCGGTACCGGGCTGCGCTCCACCTCCTGCGCCGTTTGGCCGGCGGCGAGGATGCCGGGACCGCCGATGCTGAATGCATCGATGGTCGTTGTGGTGGCATTGCCGTTGTCACCCCCACGACCATTCCCTCCTTGGTCGTCACCGTCGCCATTCCCGGGCCCGCCCGGATCTCCGGGGCCGCCCGGACCTTGCGTGGACCCGGTGCGTTGCGGGTCCTTCGTAGTTGTCGTGACCGCCGAGCCGTCGGGCGAGGTTGTCGTGGTGGGGATACTTGTGGTCGAAGTGGTTGACCCCGGTCCGGGCGACTCGTCACCCCCTTGCTCGTCACCCCCTTGCTGGTCACCCCCTTGCTGGTCACCCCCTTGCTGGTCACCCGAGCCTTGCTGCTCACCGGGGCCTTCTTGATTCCCTTGGTTCTGTTGAGGTCCGGGGCCAAGACGCTCCTGAACCGCCTGTTCGAAGAATCGCGGAACGAGGATCTGGACTGTCAGGAAGCCGGCTGCGGTTACAGCCACGACCACGACGAGATAGGAGAGGATCAGGCGTCGCCGCAGAGATGGCTGTCCGAACATCAGGATTCCGGGATGAACTTGTAGCCGACCCCGCGCACGGTTCCGATAATGCCGGGCTCCCCGGCGTCGTCACCCAGCGCTTTGCGCAGTTTGCGGATGTGGACGTCGACGACGCGCTCGTCACCGAAGTAGTCCCACCCCCAGATCGCCTCGATTAGTTGTCTTCGTGAGAAGACCCGCCCGGGCTGCGCTGCCAGAGCGGCCAGAAGGTCGAACTCGAGGGTGGTCAGGTCGACCAAGGTATCTGCAACGGTGACCTGGCGTCGGCCGAGATCGATGGCCAGTTCTGTGAAGGCGAGACGATCGGCGTCCGCGGTGGGGGCGGTTCCCCGTTGGCGACGGAGCACGGCCTTGATTCTGGCCACCAGTTCACGAGGGCTGAATGGCTTGGTGAGGTAGTCATCGGCACCGACCGAGAGCCCGATCAACTTATCGACTTCCTCTGATCGTGCAGTGAGCATCACCACGTACACGTCCGAGAATGTTCGGATCTCCCGGAGTGCCTCGACACCATCCAGTTCCGGCATGCCGACATCAAGAACGACAAGGTCTGGGGCGCTCGATCGCGTCAATTTCGTGGCGTCGGTGCCGGTCCTGCCCTCGAGAACCTCGAAGCCTTCGGCTTCGAGGTAGGAACGAACAAGCATCCGGATGGACTTCTCGTCGTCGACGATGAGAATCTTGGGTGAGTTCACTTGCGGATGTTACGCATACGGCTGTGCTTCCCAATCTGCGAGTGGGACCCGCACTTGCGGATCCCACTCTTTGCATACAGTTGCCGTCGTATCAGCGACCGTTGCCTCCGCCATTGCCTCCACCATTTGAGTTCGCTCCGCCGCTGGAGTTGCCACCTTGGGTGCCGCCCCCGCTGGCCTCGCCGGCGTTGCCATTCTGATGTCCGGTACCGTCCTCGGGCCCAACGTTGTTGGCTGGTCCCTCGCCGTTACAGTCCCCGTCGCAAACGCCGTCGCCGGGACCTCTGTGGCCGGGGCCTTCACAGTCACCCTCACAAACCTCTGGATCCTGTACCCGAGTCCGGGTTTGGGTTTTGGTCTGAGTGCTTTCCTTAGTTTGGGTGCCGTCTTCGACCTGGACCCGAACTTGCGCTTGCTCCTGGACCTTTGGAGCCTCTGTTGCCTCCGGATCCTGAATCCGTACCTGCTGACGTGTCTGTGTCTGTACAGCATCCTCGGAAGCAACGGTTGCTGGGTCATGGACCCTGAGTTGCTGCCGGTTCTGTGTCTGAACGGTCTTGGTGGGTGCCTCGTCGCCGGCGTCGACAGCAGTATCGGCCAGTGCCGCCGCTCCGCCGATCATCATTGTTGCTGCCACCGCAGCTGTGAGGAATGTTTTCCGCTTCATGGTCTCTTCCTTTCGAGCCGATTTCATGACTCCATGAGAACAAACCCCGATGAAGGGTCGACAACCCCGATTGTGAAGCTTCGATGAAGGCCAAAAAGAAGTGGCGCCCGGGAAAGGGCGCCACTTCTGATCGATAGGTTCTGTGGTCTCTCTACAGGTTGTCGGCGATCCAGTCGGTGGCGACCTGCTCAGGATCGTCACCGTCGATGCCGATGCGTCGGTTCATTTCGCTCAGCTCTGCTGTGGTGAGCTCGCCGCTCACCTTGTTGAGAGCATCGACAAGATTGTCGCCGTAGGCATCGATGATCTCCTGCCGGATGACCGGGGTCAGGTTCTCCGCAGGCTGGAGCCCCTTGTCGTCCTCGAGAAGCACAAAACCCTTGGCGGCGATGGCGCCGTCAGAGGTGAACAGCAGCCCAACCTGGATTGCATCCTCTTCAAGGGCAGCGACCGTCAACGCTCCACCAACGTCGAGTGGCTTGAATTCTGCAAAGCTCAGCCCGTAAACATCGGTCAGGCCGATCATGCAGAACTCGCGCTCCGGGCACTCTGGGGGCCCACCGAACACGAGGTCGGTGTGAGCAGCAAGATCGCTGATCTTGCTCAGCCCTAGTGAGTCGGCAGTGTCCTGACGGACAACGATTCCGTTCTTGTCCTGGGCTTCGGCAGGGTCGAGTACCGCGATGCCACTGCTGGCCCATGCATCACGCAGTGCCTCTGTTGTGGCCTCGGAATCAGCGGTTGGTGTTCCACCGACGAACGACAGGGCCGTTCCCACATACTCGGGGACCAGGTCAAGTTCGCCGCTCTCCAGAGCAGCGGTGTACACCTCACGTGGTCCGATGTTCAGATTGCGTTCAACCGAGTATCCCTCGCCCTCCAAAACCTGCGCATAGATCTCCGCAACAAGTGCGTTCTCACTGAAGTTGGCCGAGCCGATGGTGATCGTCGGGCCATCTGTTGTTGCGTCCTCACCCGATCCACAGGCTGCTGCAATCAATGCAAGTGCAACCAGGATCGCCCCGAGGACGCCGCTGCGGTGTTTCCGCATGGGTCACCTTCTCTTTCATTGGGGATATTCAACGCTACCTGATGGGAGTGACGAGTCGTGACGGTCGACCTAGGCAGGGGTTGTTGCTACTACTTCCCCTGATCGGTCCAGTCCCTTCGGGACCACACGCCGCTCGATGACTCCCAACAGCAGCTCTGTTCCAACAGACAATAGGGCCACCAGTATTCCACCGGCCAAGACACGGACGTTGTCCTGTACAGAGAATCCATCGACGATGTATCGGCCAAGCCCACCCCAGGCAACCAGAGCCGCCAGGGGTGCTGTTGCGACAACTTGGACCGCCGATACCCGCAACGCGGCCAAGATCACGGGGGAAGCCATGGGAGCCTCGATCCGGCGTAGCACTTCAGCATCGGTCATTCCCATCCCGCGCGCTGCCTCGACGAGGGCGGGGTCGACGTCACGGACTGCGGTGTAGGTGTTGGTGAAGATCGGGGGGAGGGCGAGAGCAAAGAGCGCAAGCAGCGTTGGCCAGAAGCCGAGACCTAGCCCCAATCGCAGTGAAATCGGCAAGAACAGGGCCATGATCGCAAACGAGGGGACAGCCCGTCCCACGTTCACAACGGCAACCGCAAGGAATCCTCCACGACGGTGGTGGCCGAGCCACATCGCAGGCGGCAAGGCAAACGCCGCAGCCGCCACAGTGGCGACTACCGATATCTGGATGTGTTCCCAGACCCTGTTGGGAATACCGTTCACTCCTGTCCAGTTGGCTGGGTCCAAGAACCACGCCAAGAGATCTCCGAAGAAATCCATAGTTAGACAACCGCCTTCGAGCGGGACCAGGGTGTCAGTACCTTCTCAAGGCCGAGCAGCCCGAGGTCGGCCACAACCGCAAGAAGGACTGACAGCACCGTGCCGGCCAGGATCTGCGTAGTCCCGATTGCGGAGAAGAACTGCATCCCCCGCAAGATGAAGAAACCAAGCCCACCTTGCCCAATCAGGGCCGTGATCGTTACCAAACCGATCGTTGTCACAGTTGCGATCCTGACGCCGGCGATGATCACCGGCATCGCGAGGGGCAACTGAATGTCGAAGAACATCCGGCGCTTCGTGTAACCCATCCCGCGAGCCGCTTCGAGCACCGACTCGGGGACACCATCGATACCGGCAACGATGTTCCGAATCAGGATGAGCAGCGTGTACGAGATGAGACCGATCTCGGCGGTCAAAATGCTTAGGCCGGTTATTGGCACGAGGAATGCAAACAGAGCCAGGCTCGGGATTGTGTAGAGAACGCCGGTGACCCAAGTGATCGGGCCGTAGGTCTTGCGCCAGCGCAGGGCCACAATCGACAGCAGCAGGCTGATCACCAGCCCTACTCCTACAGCGATTGCAGTAAGGATGATGTGCTCCTGGGTCGCTGCCCACAGGTCGTCAAGGTTGCGACCGATCCAGTCCCAGCGAATGAACGGCTCGTCCGCTTGGGCCAGGACGGCGGACGACCCAATCACTGCACGATTTCCCTGCTGATCTCGTCAACCGTCGCCATGCCGAGGTACTTCTCACCGTCGAATACTGCGGCGACGGCGGTGTGCGACGTGATAACGGCATCGAGCGCCTCCCGCAGGCTGTCGTCAGGGCGCAGCTTGATCTGATACTCACGAGCCGAGACACGCTCGAGAGTGTCGTGACCGACTAGGTCCTCTGCCGTGAACCAACCTTCGACACGGGTCCCCTCGCCAATAGCGGCCCAGCCAATGTCGTACCTCTTCATCATGGCCGTTGCCTCAGCCTTGCTGGCGCTACGCGGAAGAACCGGGCCGGGGTCGAGCTGAACCGACGAGATCGGGATCAGCGACAGCCTCTTGATGCCCCGATCCGACCCGAGGAAATCGGCGACGAAGGCGTTGGCAGGGTTGCGCAGAATCTCGGCCGGTGATGCGTACTGCTCGAGGTGCCCTCCTTCGCTGAGGATGGCCACTCGGTCGCCAAGCTTGATGGCTTCGTCGATGTCGTGAGTAACGAGCACAATCGTCTTCTTGAGACTGGACTGCAGCGCAAGCAGCTCATCTTGGAGGTTGGCCCTTACGATCGGATCGACGGCACCGAAAGGTTCGTCCATCAGCAAAACGGGAGGGTCGGCGGCGAGCGCCCTGGCTACCCCAACCCGTTGGCGTTGGCCTCCGGAGAGCTCGCTTGGGTAGCGGGATAGGGCATCACTCGGCAGCTCGACCAGTTCGGCCAGTTCGGCAACTCGCGCCTGTGTCCTTGCCTTGTCCCACCCCAGCAGATTTGGAACAGTTGCGATATTGGCGCCAACGGTCTTGTGGGGAAACAGCCCGATCTGCTGGATCACGTAGCCGACGCCGCGGCGCAGTTGGTGAGCCTGCAGACTCAGCACGTCTTGTCCGTCGACGGTGATGGTTCCGCCGCTTGGCTCGATCAGCCGGTTGATCATCTTCAGCGTTGTGGTCTTACCGCACCCTGACGGGCCAACCAGCACCACGACCTCGCCTTCGTCGATACTGAACGTCAGTCGATCAACAGCGGGTGTGGTGGCTCCTGGGAACGTCTTGGTTACCTGGGAGAGTTCGATCATCTCCGGCCACAATAGATCGTGGCCCGTCGGACGATTACGACAGCAGGCGGCACCGTACGGTGGTCGCCTTCCGCTAACTTCATGTTGTGAGCACCGAAACGCCGCAGAACCCACAAGAGGAAGGGCCGGTACGAGCCTTCTCTCGTGCCGGAATACGCCGTCTGACGGGGATGTTCACGTCGCGTGGCCCGGGGTTTCGTCGGCTGGCCCAGTCCCACGCTGGCGGCACCGCAGGTGACACCCTGGTTGCGATGGCGCTCGGTTCGACGCTGTTCTTTTCTGTGCCGTCCACTGAGGCACGAGAGAACGTTGCCCTCTATCTGATTATCACGCTTGCGCCGTTCGCTCTCATCGGGCCGTTCCTCGGTGGCTTGTTCGCCAGGTTCCCATCGGCATACCGCGGTGGGCTTGTTGCTAGCTCAGCCCTTAGGGCGGTTGCCGCCGTTGTTATGTCGATCTGGTTGGACACCGTCCTACTGTTTCCAATAGCGTTCATACTCTTGGCGTTGTCACGGTTCCACGGAATCAGCCGGTCGAGTGTGGTTCCCGTGGTCCTCGATGATCCGCGCGATCTGATCGCCGGCAATGCCCAGCTTGCCCGCGTGGGTGTCGTGGCGAGTGCGTTGATCATCCCTACTGGTCTGCTCGGTGTTGGCTTTGGTCATCCGTCGATCACGTTGCTCATGGCCGCCGTTGTCTATGTGTGGTCAGCGTTGTCGGCGTTCGGTTTGCCTCCGGTTCGTATCGCTGTTGAGCGGGGTAAGGAGGCTCGGCAGGTCCGCAAGCGTGCGGCTGCGCCGCGCGAGGTGAGACTGGCACGGTTTGCAACGGCGGGGGTGAGGTTCCTCAACGGCTTCCTACTCTTGCTCGTCGCATTTGCGTTCCGCGACGAGGATGCAGGTTTCCTGGATTTCTCGGCGCTGTTGGCAGCGGCCGGCCTCGGCTACTTCATCGCGGCGTTTGTAACGCCAATTCTCGACCGCAAGATCTCTGAGGAACCAATGGTGGTCACAGGTTTGGCGATCGAAGCAGGGGCGGCGTTTGTGGCTGCCCAGGTATTCGGGCTCCCGGCAGCAGCGTTTCTTGCTGCAGCCGCTGGCTTTGCCTGGGGTACTGCCAAATTCGGATTTGATGGGTTGCTGCAGGCGACAGTCCCTGAGGGTGGTCGCGGTCGAGCCTTTACCAATGCGGAGACGTTCTTCCAGATGGCTTGGGTGGTTGGTGCGTTGATACCGGTGGCCTCGGTGATTCCAGTTGGTCTTGGGCTGACGATGGCTGGGCTCACGGCACTCGTTATCCAGGTCGTCTATATCTCAGCCGTCATGGTGCCGGTGGTTCGGCATCGACGTTCGGTAGCCGCAGCGGCCCCCGAGCGGGAACCGCCGGAAGGCAGCGTCCTCGACCTTATGTAAGCGAACTCGCCTTCGGCGAGAACTCACTTCATGGGTTGGCGGCGTCGTTCACGAACTCGGCGAAGCGGTGGGCCTCGGTGCTGGGGATTTGGGCGGTCAGTTTGGTACCGGCCTCGGTGTGGTCGGTGGTGAGCACATGCCCGATTTCGTGGATCATCGCCACCATATCCCCCCGGTCGTAGGGCACGGTCAGCTCCAGCTCGTCCGTGGTCTCGGCAAGCCGTGCGGTGACCGCAGTGCCGAGCTCGGCGACGCCATCGCCGGTGACGGCTGAGGTGGCAACGGCTTCTGGGTGCAGCTGGAGAAGGCGGTTGATCGCAACCGGGTCGGCGATGTCCGTCTTGTTGATGATCAGTTGCTCAGGGATATCGCTGGCGCCGATTTCGCCGAGAACGCTCCGCACCGCCGCGATCTGGCGATCGGGGTTGAGGTCGGCGCCATCGATGATGTGGAGGAGGAGATCTGCTTGGTTGACTTCCTCCAACGTGGAACGGAAAGCCTCGACCAATTGGTGGGGAAGGTTGCGCACAAAGCCGACAGTATCCGACATCAGTATCGGAACGCCGGTCGGAAGGTCGAGGCGACGAATCGTCGAATCGAGTGTTGCGAATAGTCGGTCCTCGACGAGCACACCCGCATCGGTGAGGTGGTTGAACAGCGTTGACTTGCCGGCGTTGGTGTAGCCGACGAGCGAAACGACTGGGAGGCGAGACTTGCGTCGGGCTTTGGTCCGGGTGTCTCGGGAGCGAGCAAGGTGCTTGAGTTCTCGCTCTAGTTTCGAAATACGTTCGAGGATGCGACGCCGATCGGTTTCGAGCTGGGTCTCACCCGGGCCACGGGTGCCGATACCGCCACCAAGACGGCTCATCTCAGTACCGCGGCCACGCAGGCGGGGGAGGCGATATCGAAGCTGGGCGAGTTCGACCTGCAACATGCCTTCTTTGCTTGTGGCGTGCTGGGCGAAGATATCCAGGATTAGGGCCACTCGGTCAACAACGTCGCATTCGAATCGCTGCTGCAGGTTTCGTTGCTGTGCAGGGCTCAGCTCGTTGTCGAAGATGACAACGTCGATATCCTGCGCCTTGGTCAGCGAAACAAGCTCGTCGACCTTGCCGCTGCCGATCAGTGTGGCCGCGTCGAATCGCTCGCGTCGAACCAACTCCTCGTCAACCGGCTCGGAACCTGCCGTGTCGGTCAGCAACGCCAGCTCGTTGAGACTGGTTTGTGTCTCTAGGACTGCCCCCTTGCTCTGGGCAACAGCGATCAAGAAGGCTCTCTGCTGTACGACCGCGAGGTCGGTGACGGTTGCGGTGAGCCGGGTGCGGCCGCGACCGGTTCGGGACTGTTCTGCCATCGTGCCATGAAAGCAGATCGGGCCGGCGTGTCGACCGGAGGCGGTGAGGTTGGTAAGTTTGGTGCCGTACCTGGGAGGCCACATGACGAAGACAGTTGGACAGCTACTCGACGCCAAGGGATCCGAGACGTGGTCGATCGGTCCGGGTGCGACCGTATACGAGGCTCTGAGATTGCTTGCCGACAAGAACGTCGGTGCGTTGGTCATTGTTGAAGACGACCGGGTTTGCGGGATCATGTCGGAGCGCGACTACACCCGCAAAATCATGCTGCTGGAGCGGGACTCTCGCAATACGGCCGTCTCTGACATCATGACCGCAGAGGTCAGGACCGTCACCCGCGAGGCCACCGTCTCAGAGTGCATGGAATTGATTACCGAGCACCACATCCGCCATCTCCCCGTGGTTGAAGATGACAGACTCATCGGGCTGATCTCGGTTGGGGATGTCGTTAAGGCCGTCATGGCTGAGCAGGCGTTCCTCATTCAACAGCTCGAGCGATACATCACGGGCTAGGCGGGAACCGGGTCGGGTATCGCGTCGGGGATTTCGGTCTCCAGGTTGCGGAGACGAGGGTTTCTGATCGCGGTGATGACTATCGCCACAATGGACAGTCCCAGCACGATGAAGAGCGCGCCGATGCCGCGCCCTGGTCCGGTGCCGATGATCGAGCCGAGAGATCCGGCCAACCCACCGGCCGGATCGAGCAGGGGTTCGAATACCCGGTCGGCCAGCGGGCCGGCAAGGACGTAGGCCAGTGGGGTCGCGGCCATCGCCATCATTAGCCGCAGCGAGAAGACCCGACCTTGCAACTCGGGCGGGATCTTGCTCTGCCATAGCGCTTGGCTCGTTCCGGCTGCGATGGGGACGGCGACGAGTACCACGAACACGCCGAGGGCCACGACCACCGACGATGGGCGGCTTCCCGCGATCATCAGACCAGCACCCGCGATTGCGAGTGCGATCATCACACCCCGCACGCGACGGCTGGGACCGCCCCATACGCTCATGACTGCGCTGCCCACAACCATCCCAAGTGCTCCGACCGAGATGGTGGCGCCGGCCGCGGTTTCCGTCGTGAAGCCAAGAAGAAGGGGGAAGACGAGGATTGAGTGGAAGGTAATGGCGAGGTTCACCGCCGAGAAGGTGAGCAGGAGCGCAAGCAGACCCCGCCGATCGAGAACATAGTCAAGGCCAAGACGAGCTTCTGCAATCAGCCCGGCTGCGCCGCGGCCGATCGTCGGTTCACGTTCTGGCTCGGGGAATCGGACCACGAGCAGGGTTGCGACCGCGATGGCAAAAGACGCCAGGTCTACGACGAAGACGGTGGCAAGCCCGGTTCTAACCAGAACCGCGGCGCCGAGGAAGGGGCCGAGGACGGTCCCTGCACTCCCCGCCAACTGGACAAGCCCGGCGGCTCGCCCGTGGTGCTCCTTGGGGACCAGCAACGATGTCGCCGCCGAATATGCGGGGAATTGGAACGCACCGAAAGCGCTTGAAACGCCGAGTGCGGCATAGAGGTGCCAGATCTCGAGGCTGCTAGTGGCGACGAGGATGGCGATCGCCAGGGTGCCCAGTGCTGCTCCGGCATCAGACAGAATCATGGCGGTGCGCCGCGGCCACCTGTCGACCAATGCGCCCGCAAACGGAGACACGAGCAAGGCGGGAACTCGGGCGGCCATGATGACCAGAGCCAGCTGGGTTGTCGAACCGGTCTCTGCAAAGACCCAGAACCCGAGAGCCCACCCGCTCAGGCTCGAGCCGAGGCCGGATAGGAGCTGGCCAACCCACACTGTGAGGAACGTTCGATCGAATCGCGACATAGGAGTGCTTTACTGGTAGATAGTTTCCTAGCAAAGTATATACCAGTTAAGCTATCCTGTCACCATGGGAAATGAACCGGCCTGGCGCAAATCGGCCAACTACCTCCTCCACTTCGCCTTCTCGTTGAAGGCCGAGCTGGAGACTGCGTTGACGGACGAGATTGGGATTGGTCTTGCGGATCACGAGGCGCTCATCAATCTCAAGCATCATGACGGCTCGCTGCGCATGACCGATATAGCCGACCGTCTCATTCTGTCGCGAGGGGGCACCACCAAGCTTGTCGACCGTCTCGAGACGGCCGGTCTCGTAGCCAGAGCCGCCGCACCCGACGACAGGCGTGTAACGATGGTGAAGATCACAGCGATGGGGCGCGGCGTTGTCGCTCGGTCCCGAGCGGTGTTGGATCAGATCATCCAGGAACGCTGGTCGTCAAAGATCAGCGACGCAGATGCCCGAGCCGTGCTTGCGGTTCTGGAGCGAGTCCACAAAGAAGGCTGAGCCGATCAGGCCCCGCGTTCGGCCACAAGGGTGGCATCGTACGGCTCGATCATGATGCACTCGCCGGGGCACTCTTCAGCAGCCTCGACGACCGTTTCGATCTGATCGTCGGGCACTCTGGCAACACCACGCGCACCGTCTGGGCCATGCCCGTCACCCTCGCCACCGTCAAAGAGGATCGACTTGCCAAGAGTGGAAGCCTCTTCCTTCACAACCCAAAGACCGTCGTCGCGACCATGAAAGACATCAGGTGCGATCTCTTCGCAGATGCCGTCACCGGTGCATAGGTCTTGGTCGATCCAGACCATGAGTGTCGTTTCGTCAGCCATGATTCCCCTCGGTTGCTTAGGAGTCAGACGTGAAGGTTAGTAGTGGTGCAACGGTCTACCACCGCACCGCGGGTCTGTTCCGCCGGGTACCCTCACCGACGGAGGCGTCAGGATGCCTGGTGGGTCCCGCGGTCTTCAAAACCGTTGAGGGGGCGAAAGTCCCCTGGCGGGTTCGATTCCCGTCCGCCTCCGCGAAGGCCCGTCACGTAAGGGTATTCCGGGTTCTGCCGTCGAGTTCGACGACAGCCCCGGAGCCCTTCGGGGCGCGCTCGGGGCGCGGGAGAGCTGGCGCCGCACTGCTCTGATGTTGGCTCCGGTGGAGATCATCAGCGACGCTGCGGTGCCGCGCAGGTCGTGGATTCGGAGCCGGTCGAGACTTGCTGCCTCCAAGGCAGGGACCCACACGCTCTGACGAAATGGGGAGGACCGGAGCGGCTCGCCTCTCGGTGCGGTGAATACGAGGTCGTCGTCGGCGATGGTGCCGAGACGATCGGCGAGGAACGTTGGCATCGTGACGAGTCGCCAGACCTGACCCGAGCTCGGTGGCGGACTCGGCGATCTCGATGCGGCGCCGCAGCATGTGGACACGAGGTCGTCTCAGTGCGACGAGTTCAACCCACTGCATCCCGATCCATGTCAGTATTTCAACGACGAGCCCGGCCCCGGTTTGAGCATTCTCGGCGGCTGTGGCGAGGGCTGTGACTTGTTCGGCGGTGAGGAACCGCTGTTCGCGTCGCCGCACGGTCGGAACCTTTACCCCAGACGTCGCATCGCGAGCCAAGATCCCGTCGTCGACGGCCAGCTTCAGCCGGGCTGACACGTCGGCACTCCAGGTTGGCCCGATCCAGATAATGCCTTGCTAGCGCCGAGTGCCGGTTCGAGGTCGCGAGTGGGCGCTCTATAGCGTGCGGGGTGTGTGCGGGCTGTCGCAGGGGTTGCTGGGGAACCCTCTTCTCGACTGCATTGCATTCCGCTATGCTGAATGCATGGCACAACTGGTTACCCGTATCGATACCGACCTCGCTAAAGGCATCGACCAGCTCGTTGCCGAGGGTGTCGTTGAGTCCCGTTCCGACGCCGTTCGCAAGGGGCTCCAAGCACTGATCGAGCAAACCCGCCGCCGCCGCACCGCAGAAGCGATCATCTCCGGCTATACCCTTCATCCCCAGGGTGAAGATGAAGTGGCTTGGGCAGATCGGGCCACCGTGCAGATGATTGCCGAAGAGCCGTGGTAATACCGCGCCAGGGGGACATCTGGTGGGCCGAAGCACAAGACAAACGCCGGCCCGTCCTGGTCGTGACGCGTTCGGAGGCGGTCCCGGTGCTCAACTGGATCCTGGTGGCACCAATCACCCGAAGCATCCGAGGGATCCCAACGGAGATACCGCTCGATCAAGAGAGCGGTGTCGAGGTGCCTTGTGCGGCATCGTTCGACAACCTCCAGCCGATCCGCAAGACCTTCCTGACCGACCGGATCGGGACGCTGCCTTTTCCCCGCCAGGGGATCTGCCGAACCCTCGCCGCTATGGCAGACTGCTGACGCGAACCACGCAACGCCGATCAGGAAATCCCGACCGAAAACGCACACTTCGCAGATCGCCCTCGAACGGCACGTCGATGGGTGCTCTTAGGGTGTGTTTGTGTCGAGTTGGTCGGTGAGCCAGGCGGCGATCGCAACCTCGTCTAGTTCTCCGGCGGAAATCGCCAACATGGTGGAGACGGCTTCGTCAGGGGAACATCCAGTTCGTGGTCGTTGAGTGCACAGAACATGGTTAGCGATTGCCAGGCGAGCCGCTTGTTGCCGTGCGGCCTCGGGTGGTTTCGCGTGATGCGTACGACTAGCACCGCCGCTTTGTCCGTGAACTTGGGGGTAGAACTCGGTGTCCCCGAAGCCGGCTTGGGGTGCGTGGAGAGCCGAGTCCAGCAGTTCCAGCTAGCTAGCGTTGCGAAGGGTCCGGGCATCGATTCGAGTGACAGCCTCGGCGATTGTGAGTGCCTCAGCCAGGGTGAGATACCTCATTCGGCGAGACGGTCCAGAATCTCTCGGTCTCGCTCTGCTAGGCGTCGCAGAGTTCCCATGAAGTGGGCGTCGTCTTTGACGCTCTCGATCTCGGCTTGCAGCGCCTCAAGCATGAGGGCGTTGACGCTGATGCCGCGACCGCGGGCAATGATGTCGGCGTCACACCTTCGCATAGCCGAAGTTGAACAACGATTCGACAGCCCCGATCGCTACATATGAGCGATACCGCACGTCCAGCGAGACCACGCATACCGGCACACTTCGGCCTTCGTTGCTCTGTGGCTATCTGGGAGTGTGCCGATGGTATGTGTGTCGACGATTCGAAGGAGTGGGCGTTGACTGGATGGCGGATTGGCCGTACAATGGCCGTACAAGGAGCAGTATGGCCGCTGAAACGAAGCGAACACGGAGTGACCGTCTCGAAGTGCGCACGACCCCCGAGGACCGTGCCCTGATCGACCGGGCCGTGGCGGTGTCGGGAGCCGATCTCACGGAATTCGTCATCACCAATCTGACCACCGCGTCACGACGAGTGTTGGCTGATCGCACCGAGTTCAGCTTGGGAGCAGAGGCTCAGCAGGCGTGGGAGGTAATCAACCGGCGTCCTGCGCGCAGCCTCGCCGGGCTTCGTGAACTGATGGCTCGACCGTCGCCGTTCACCGACGAGTGACGCCACCGTATCGATCTCCGAGGATGCTCGAGGCCGATGATGTCGTCGATGACTTCGAGTGCCGGTCCACCGAGCAAACGGAGTGGCTGCGTCACCACGCCCGCCAGGCGCATACCGCCGGCACCGCCAAGGTGCTCGTCGTCACCCCGGCGGGCAGCAATGTCGTTGTGGCCTACTACGCCTGGTCGATGGCCAGCATCTCTATCGAGGACGCTCCGACCCGAGTTCGCAGGGGCGCCGGCCGCTATCCACAGCCGGTGGCGCTGCTGGCTCGTCTCGGGGTGTCGATCGAGCACGAAGGCCGCGGGCTCGGCGCCGGTCTCCTCGCCGACGCCATCAGCCGGACGGCGCAACTCGGCACCGAGATCGGATGCCGGGGCTTGCTGGTTCACGCCGAGACACCGCAAGCCCGCGACTTCTACCTCCATCTCATTCCCGAGTTCGAGCCGTCACCTACCGACGACCTCCATCTCGTCTTGCTCATGAAGGACATCCTCAGAACACTCCGCGACTGACGCCCGGGCGTGAGCGCGGCGAGCAGTCATCCGCATCTCGGGGCGGGCTGGGGGCGCGGGAGAACGAAAACCGATGCAAACCACCCGGCCGCGAGACGATCGGCGAGGAACGCAGGCATCGTCAAGAGACGCCGCTCGTGGGTCTCGGGCGCTCCCCACGACAGACCTGACCCGAGCTCGGTGGCGGACTCGGCGATCTCGATGCGGCGCCGCAGCATGTGGACACGAGGTCGTCTCAGTGCGACGAGTTCATCCCACCGCATCCCGACCCATGTCAGTATTTCAACGACGAGCCCGGCCCCGGTTTGAGCATTCTCGGCGGCTGTGGCGAGGGCTGTCACCTGTTCGGCGGTGAGGAACCGCTGTTCGCGTCGCCGCACGGTCGGAACCTTTACCCCAGACGTCGCGAGCCAAGACCCCGTTGTCGGCGACGGCCGGCTTCAGCGGGGCTGACACGTCGGCACTCCCGGTTGGCCCGATCCAGATAATGCCTTGCTAGCGCCGAGTGCCGGTTACTGAGCGCCGATGGGTGCTCCATAACGCGCGGGATGTGTGTCGTTCTGGGCGGCCCGCCCGCGCCGGTATCGTGACCTTCGGGGTGTCGGATGTTCGGCAGCTTCGTTCAGCCGACGCGTCTTGTTTCGTAGGCCCAGATCACGATTTCTACGCGGTTTCTGGCCTCGAGTTTGGTCATCAGTCTGGCGATGTGGGTTTTGACTGTGCTGTGGCTGATGAAGAGGTCCTCTGCGATTTCGGCGTTGGATTTCCCGAGGGCGACCTCGGTGAGGACTTCTTCCTCGCGTTCGGTCAGGGGGTCGATAGGCTGGGGCGGAGCGGCGGGGCGCTCCGAGTTGGCAAAAGTCTGGAGGAGCCTGGCTGTGACGTCGGGAGCGATAAGTGCGTCTCCTGTGGCGGCGGCGTGGATGGCTTGTGCGAGCAGTTCTTGATCGGCGTCTTTGAGTAGGAACCCGCGGGCCCCGGCCTTGAGCGCCCCATAGACGTACTCGTCGCGGTCGAAGGTGGTGATGATGACGATCGGTATCGGGTCATCGACGTCAGGGCCGGCAAGCGCCTCCGTGGCTTCGATCCCGTCCATTCTGGGCATGCTTATGTCGAGAAGGCACACATCGGGGCGGAGCTGCCTGGCGAGTTCAACCGCCTCCAGCCCATCTGTCGCTTCGCCGACGACCTCGATGTTCGGTTGGGCGTTGAGAATCATGGTGAGCCCGGTCCGGACGAGGTCCTGATCGTCGGCGACAACCACACGTATCGTCATCCCGAACTCCCTTGCTTGGGCAGCACAGCCTTCACAGTCCATCCCCGCCCCTGGTTGGGTCCCGCATCGAACGAGCCCCCGTGGAGGGAGGCTCTTTCATTCATCCCAACGAGACCGTAACCCGCGGACGACCCGGGGTCGAAGTAGGAGGCGTCTCCGTCGTCGGCGACGGTGACGACAACGTTCCGGCTGTCGCCCTCGACCCGGATGGTGATGCCCGTGGCACGCCGGGCGTGGCGGCGGGCGTTGGTTGTGGCTTCCTGAGCGATCCGGAAGACTGCCGTTTGGATCGACGGCGCCACATCGTCGAGTTTGCCCCACATCTCTAGCTCGATTGGTGGGCGTTGGGCGCCGTTGCCGGCGAGGCGCTCTAGGTCGCTGAGACGCTTGTGGGGACTGTGCTCGTCCTCGCCCTGTCGCAGCACTCCGATGATGGTGCGCATCTCGGTGAGGGTTTGGCTTGCCTCGGTCTTGATGGTTTTCAGCGCACGGGCTGATGCTTCCGGGTCGGAGGCGGCGAGGGCCCAGCCAGCCTCGGCCTGGATTGCGATCGCCGACACGTGGTGTGCAACTGTGTCGTGCAGTTCCCGGGCGAGCTGTTCGCGTTCGAACAGTTTCGCTTCGGCCACGGCCCGGGCCTGTGCCCGTTTGCGGAAACGGACGGCGGCACCGAGGGCCGAGGGGAAGAGCAGGAAAGCGAAGCTGGCGACGGTGAGTTCGACGCCACTCGGGAACCAGACCATGTTCGTAGCGTGCGGGACGCTCATGATCATGAGCCCAATGACGGCGTCGCGGCCTGACCCCCATCGCAGCAGGGCGTACGGAAACACGATCATTCCCACCATGGTGTCCAGACCGGGTGAGTCCCGCCCGGTGGCGATGGCGGCGATGTCGAGGCCGGCAATGACGCTCCACGCCACAGCCACCGATAGCAGTGGATGGGTGCGTCTCCACAGGAGGGCCACGATCGGTACCAATTGGATCACCGCTGAGAACGGTTGCCACACAAGCTCCTCTCGGGTGGCGACCTCCAGCAGAGCAAGCGCAACTAGCACAGCCACAAGTAGCCAGTCTCTCCACACGCGGTGTGGAGGGTTGGGCTCGGAAGGCTCGGCCCAGAACGACCGGAGCGCGTTAATCAGCATGGGGACAGAGTAACTGGGGCCCTATCCGACGGCGTCACCCGAAAGTACGCAAGGTGGATCAACCGGGGGACGATCCGAACACAGCCCTTCGCCTGATGTGGCGAGGTGGGTTCTGCGGCATGGTGACAGCAGCCCTCAGACGGGGGATCGCAAACGAAAGGTAATGCCATGCAACCAATTCAGAAGATGGGCGGGATCTCCGCCCTCATCGCTGCGGGCACGTTCATTGTTGGGCTGGCCATGTTCATCACGATCCTCGGCGACTTCGTGTCCGCGGATCCCGCAACAGCAGCCGAATTCATCGCCGGCAACCAGGTACCGCTGTATCTGTGGAACATCAGCATCCACGTTGTGTTCGGGATCGTCCTCGTCCCCCTCGTCCTAGCAATCCGGGATCGGCTCCACGATGCCCATTCCCCGCTGACCAGGGTGGCCTCGGTGTTCGGGCTCATCTGGTCGGGAGTCATCGTCGCCACCGGCATGATCACCAACATCGCGTACAGCACGGTCGCCGACCTCCAAGGCACTGACCCCGAGATGGCAGCCACGGTGTGGACCAGCTTGGATGCCGTGACCAACGGTCTCGGCGGAGGCAATGAGGTTCTCGGCGGCGTGTGGGTCCTAGGCCTCAGCATCGTCGCCCTCCGCGAACGTCTCTTCGCTCGCTGGGTCAACTACCTCGGCGTGGTGATTGGTATCGCCGGACTCGCCACCATCGTGCCGGCGCTCGAGGACGTGGGCGCAATCTTCGGTCTCGGCCTGATCGTCTGGTTCATCGCCGTCGGCATGACCCTGATCCGCAAAGCATCCCCCGAAGGCCGGCCGGTAGGTCGACCCGAACTCTCGCTCAACGTCTAGGGACAAACCGCGCACACTCACTCAAGGAGACCACCATGACCACAATTACCACGGAGAACCCGAAGCAGGAAGCAACGCTGAACCGGCTAGTCCGACCGTTCGGGATCACGGCAGCAGCACTGTTCACCAGCTTCGTTGGCTCCAGATCGCACTCGCATCGGGTGCACCATGGGAAGACCACGTATGTGGCGGCTCCTTCACAGGCCAATCGTCCGCAGGCATACGGATGGCCAGCGCAGCAGCAGCAGCAGTTGCGCTAGTCGGTATGTCGACCTTGGACGTACCCGGGCCGAATGAGGGGCTAGGATCCTCCAGCACCGTTCGCACGCACTTGAGGGGGGTTTGATTCGATGCGGCCGTTTCTGGCTGTCCTTGCACTTGGCCTCAGTGGCGTCTTGCCTGTGGGTGTACCTGAGGGATCGATAGAGGACTTCGTCGATATCGAGATGCCGGCGTCGGGAGTGCCGGGCCTTGCGTACGCCGTTGTGGCCGATGGCGAGATCACTGCGGTTGGCGCGCACGGTGTTGTCGAG
>JAAETI010000520.1 GCA_024228555.1 bacterium
CTTGGGTGATGCCGGCGGTGTAGAGAATGTCGATGCTGGTTTCGAAGATGTTGCCGTCATCGTCAGTGAAGTGATCGCCCCCACCGTCATCGGTCAACCCAAGTCCCCGGACCAGAAACGAAGCCATTTGACCGCGAGTAACCCGATCCGTGGGACAGAACTGGTCGTTGGTTGGTGGGTTGCAGCCTTCGGTGATTCCCACTCGTGCGAGCCACTCGATGTCGTCCGAGAAGACGTTCGTGTCAGGAACGTCGGTGAAGCTAGGTGCTGCCATCACCGGCGAGACCACCGCAACACTCAGTAGCGTGCCAAGGAGCAACGAAACGATCCGCCGTGCCATGAGAACCTCCCGGTTCATGTGCCGATGGCTTCAGCCTATCCCAGCTCCCAAGCTCTGCCCCGAGTTCTGCTCCGCAAAATCCGTAAGTTTGCCATGGAGCTTTGCATAGCAGAGCTCCCAAGCTCTGCCCCGAGTTTTGCGCAGCAAAACTCGCAAGCTGCCCGAAGGGCAGCCGTGCACCCGCCGTCGGATGAAATATGTCCGGCGCAATCGGGTGGTTGACTCCAGCCAGGCGACCCTACGGCACCCGGGTGCTAACCGCTTAGGGCTGCTTCCTTCCGGACCTGACCCGATTCACGGCGCCCCGCCGCGCAGGACCCAGCCTTCAACATCAACACAATCCCGACGCTAGACCCAGACACAATCCACCCTCGGGCGGGGATTCAGTCCCGCATGAGGGGGTTTCGGGTACAGGGCACCCCTAGTGCCCCACCTAGCACGGCAGCGGCAATGGTAACCATTTCTGGAGGCTTCTGAATTGTCGCTACCCGTATGCTGCTAACTTCACATACCCCAGGAGGGGTCGCATAGTCTGGCCTAGTGCGCGCGCCTGGAAAGCGCGTAAGTGGGTAACCGCTTCGAGGGTTCAAATCCCTCCCCCTCCGCCGCATCGCGGTCCCCCCGTTGAGGGGGGATCCCGCCGATATCAGAGAGGCTTGCTATCTCGCTCGACTTCACCTCAGCAATGGACCTGGCCCTCTCTGAAGCGCGTCTTGCTATCGATCACGGTGATGTCCCGATCGGGGCGGTATTGCTCGATGCCGATGGTGCCGTTGTTGCAGCAGACCACAACCGTCGTGAGGAGCGTGGGGACGCAACCGCCCACGCCGAGATGCTGGTGTTGGCCGCAGCCTCGACCGCGATAGGGGATTGGCGGCTGACGGGCCACACCCTCGTGGTGACTCTCGAGCCGTGTCCGATGTGTGCGATGGCCGCAGTGTGGGCACGGGTTGACCGCATCGTCTATGCAGCTGCCGACTTCAAGGCGGGCGGGGTGTGGAGTCTGTTCAACATCCCCCAGGATGAGCGTCTCAACCATCGTTGTGATGTCGTTACCGGGGTGTGTGAAGCAGAGTCGAAGCAGTTGTTAGAGGAGTTCTTTGCTGCTCGCCGATGAGTGCCCTCTGGGACTGGTTACAATCCCGGCGGTTGGCGACAATGTCGTCACGAGGAGAGATGGCCGAGCGGACGAAGGCGACGGTCTCGAAAACCGTTGAATCTCATTGGGGTTCCGTGGGTTCAAATCCCACTCTCTCCGCGGCGTCCGACAACCCTCCCCGAGGTCTGCGTAGCAGAACTCGCAAGCTGCGGGGAACTCACCATTGGTGAGTTCCTATAGGCAGCCTCTGGTTTGGGAGGGTCGGTCGAGCGCAGCTCGAACGGGGAGGACTCGCAGTACCGGGAGTGCTCTCAAACCCAGCTGAGCAACCTGGAGGGATGGCCGAGCGGACGAAGGCGACGGTCTTGAAAACCGTTGAGGTAATACCTCCGTGGGTTCGAATCCCACTCCCTCCGCCA
>JAAETI010000521.1 GCA_024228555.1 bacterium
AAACGTACATCTATCTGTACAACATCCCCCTCCCAGCCGACGCCACCGATGTATTGGTCAACAGCAGCAGCCCCCTGGCCGAGGTGAACTGGTCGGTCGTGTTCTACGACCATCCCCACAGCACCGATCGACCAGGGTGGGACGGGTCGGTTCACATCTATCGATGAGAAGCGCCCCACCCGGACGGAGGCTATTGAGCTCGGAGATAGGTCCACTGGCTGATCAGGTCGAGGTAGCCGTTGACGAACTCCCCGGTGTCTGGAACCTGCATTCGATGGTCTCCGAGGGGGAAGACGACCACGGTGGCGTCTGGGCTGTCGGCTTCAGCAAGGGCACGGCCGGACTCCTCGGCTCCTCGCCACGGCGGCAGCAAGTGGTCGAGTCCGCCATAGACGGCGAGGAACGGGCAATCGGCGGAGCCGAGGGCTGACAGGGGCTCGAAGGGCTCGCCAAGGAGGAGCTTGAAGTGTTCCCAGTCGTCAGCATCATCGACCGTTGGGAAGCTGCTATACCATGGCGTTCGACTCGCCGGCGTGAGTAGCTGACTGGAAATCGATTCGAAGTCCGTGCCTTCCGTCGCTGCTTGTTGTAGTCCCCGGGTGAGAGTGAGGGCGTCTCGTATCTCCCGATCGTTGTAGCCCTGGTTGCGCAAGGTGTGTTCACAGTCGTAGAGGATCTGCTCTCGGACACCGATCGTCGGCCCCGAACTGGCAATGGCAAAGGCAAGGTCGACGGGTCGACTGGCCAGCTTCTGCACCAGCCATCCACCCTGGCTATGGCCCCAGATCCCAACTCGTTTGCCGGTGATGGCGGGGTGGTTCCGAACATGGCCCAGGGCAGCGACGGCTTGGTCCGCTCGGCCCTCGAGAGCGTAGTGGCGCCAGTTGCCCGACGATTCACCACATCCAGGCTTGTCGAACGCGAACGTTGCGATGCCCCGGTCAATAAACGCTTGGCGGATCGGCACGAAGTAGCCGCCGGAGTCCCGGTCAGCCGGCCCCGAACCCTGGGCCATCAACACAGCAGGGTACGGCCCGACTCCGGACGGTAGGTGGAGTGATCCAGCAAGCCTCAGTCCACTCCAGCCGAACGAGAGATGGACCTCTACAGACATCGGCATG
>JAAETI010000522.1 GCA_024228555.1 bacterium
GCCAGTTGAAATAGGTCTTCTTGTAGGGGCAGGCGGCGACGCAGGAGCGCCAGGCGCGGCAGTTCTTCTGATCGATCAGGACGATTCCGTCCTCGCCCCGCTTGTAGAGGGCTCCGGAAGGACACGACGCCACGCAGGCCGGGTTGATGCAGTGGTTGCAGATCCGGGGGAAGTAGAAGAAGACCAGGCGCTCGATGGCGAACAGCTGGTTGCGCTGTTCGGGGGTCAGGGCCGGGAGATTGGGATCGTTCTCGGCGTAGACCGGGGAGCCGCTCAGGTCGTCGTCCCAGTTCGGGCCGGCTTCGATGTCGATGTGCTTGCCGTCGATCATCGAGATCGGACGGGCAGTCGGCTGATCGTCACCTTCCGGCGCGTTGAACAGGTTCTGGTAGTCGTAGGTCCAGGGCTCGTAGTAGTCGTCGAGGCTGGGCATCGACGGGTTGTGGAAGATGTTGGGCACGATCTTCGCCTTGCTGGTCGAGCGCAGGCGCAAGTCGCCGTTGTTCTTCCAGCCGCCCTTGTACTTCTTCTGGTCCTCCCACTTCGTGGGGTAGCCGGTGCCGGGTTTCGTCTCGACGTTGTTCCACCACATGTACTCGGTGCCCGTGCGGTCGGTCCACACGTTCTTGCAGGCGATGCTGCAGGTGTGACAACCGATGCACTTGTCCAGGTGAAACACCATGGAAACCTGAGATCGAACATCCATAGCCGGGTCCTTCCTTACCACCGAAGCTCGGGCAGCTTGCGCACATAGACGTGGGTGTCGCGGTTGCAGCCGATCGGTCCCCAGTAGTTGAAGTGAAAGGTGAACTGTCCGTAGCCTCCGACCATCAGGTTGGGCTTGAGACGGGTGCGGGTGAGGCTGTTGTGACCGCCGGCGCGGCGGTTGCCCCTGAGCGGCGACTTGGGCACGCCGTAGGTCCGCTCGGGCGAGTGATAGACGATGCAGATGCCGCGC
>JAAETI010000523.1 GCA_024228555.1 bacterium
AGAACCGGTCGAACCTGACCGGCCAAATCAACGGATGGAAACACATCTTGAACACACTTACCATGCACTACGGCGACCGCATCGCCCAACACGTCAAATGACAACCCGCCACATCATTTACACAAGAAAAGTTACAGTCCCCTTCGTCGACGACGACGGAACTGTCTTTGAGGACGATATCGAGTGGCTTGCCGCGGTTGGTGTAACCAAGGGGTGCAACCCACCGACCAACACCATGTACTGTCCCGATGACCTCGTAAGCCGGGGCCAGATGGCAGCGTTCCTTCATCGCGCTCTCGATGGCCTGGTTGCACCCGTAGGCGACCCCATCGACTTCGTTGACGACGACGACTCGGTCTTTGTCGGAGATATCGCGTGGCTTTCAGCAACGGGAATCACAAAGGGTTGCGCTGTCGACCGCTATTGCCCGGATCGAGCAGTTACTAGGGGCCAGATGGCAGCGTTTCTGGTCGGCGCTCTTGGCTACACCAACGACGATGGCGGCGACCTGTTCGCTGATGACAACGATTCCATCTTCGAAACCGACATCGACAGGCTGGCTGCCGCCAACGTGACAAGAGGGTGCAACCCCCCAGCCAACGACTGGTTCTGTCCAGCCAGCCAGGTGACGAGGGGTCAAATGGCCGCGTTTCTACACAGGGCTCTCGACAGCTAACCCCCGGTCCCTGACACAGGGGACCAGACTGACGGCGCTGGCTGCACCAGTTGTCGGACTGGCTGCGGGTCGGCCTTGGCGCTTCGTCCTTGCGGGCGTGTTCCTCCCGAGTCGGGTCGTGTGGCGACTAGCTCGTGGTGACCATTTTTTGGAATGGTCCTTCTCGGCAGCGTAGCGTGGGTGTAATACTACACGGAGTGCTAGATGTGCTGTGTCCTGGTTGAGGTTTCGATCTGGACCGAGCCGGAAGGGGTTCGTGGTGCTTGGAAGGAATCTGTCTTTTGGTATCGGTCGTGGTGGTTTTCGCTCGGGTCTAGGGCTTGTGGTGTTGGCTTGGTTGTTGTTGGTGTCGTCTGCTGGTGCGGTGGCGCAGGTTGATGACGCCGAGCCTGGTCCGGGTGCAGATGTCGGCGACGATGCTGTGGTGGTGGATCAGGACGATGAGTTGCTGTTGGATCCTGGTCTGGAGGCTCCGGGGACGAAGGATGAGCCTTCGGTTTTGCGTCTGTCGGGTGATGTGCCGGTCGATGATCCGGTGGAGAAGGCCTTGGTGCCGATTGTGGTGTCTCCGATTGTGGTTGATGATCCGCTACCGGCGTTGCCGGTTTGGGAGGGGAACCCTGAGTTGGATCGTGCTGGGTTGACGGTTGGGGTGTCTGTTGTTGTTGTTGATTCGGGGGCGAAGCGTGCTGTGCCTTCTGGGTCGGCGCTGTCGTTTGAGGTAGCTGCCAAAGATGACTTCCCATCATCGGTGCGGTTCGAGGTCGAAACGTTCAAGCCCGAGCTGGTCGAAGCGGTGTCGCCTTTTGGAGCAGCGTTCCGGATTGACGCCTCGGTTGACGAGGGTGTGTTGGCCTGGGATTCACCGGTTGATGTGGTTGTCGATTTCGAGGACTTGCCGGTGTTGCACGGTGCGGGGGCAGCGAACCGGCTACAGCTTGATCTCTTGGAGGGCTGCCAACTGGTGGCGGGCGCCGAGAAAGGCACCGAGGTTATCGAGTGCAAGACCCGGACGCGGCTTGATTCGGTGAGCGATGCGACTGACCGGTTGGTGCGGGCGACGTTGTCGAAGGCTGTATTGGGTCGAGTGTTGGATGTGCCGTCGCAGGTTGAGGCGTTTGATCTGTCGGGTGGCGGGTTCACCATGTTGGCGATGTCGTCTGGTTCGAGCGGGCCGGAGGGTGATTTCACTGCGGCTCCGCATCAAACCGTGTCTTCTTGGGATGTGGGTTTGTTTAGTGGGGCGGCGCAGACTTCGTATCCGATTGAGTTACCGGCGGCAGCGGTCGGTCCGACACCGTCGGTGATGTTGTCTTATTCGTCGGCAGCGATCGACGGGATGAGTGAATACTCGAACAACCAGGTTGGCCCGATCGGGGCCGGCTGGTCGTACACACCCGGCTACATCACTCGTCATCTCAAGGGATGTAGCACCTCGGGTCATTTGTGTACTGCGGGCGATGAATACTCGATTGTGCTCAACGGTGTTTCATCGCGTTTGGTGCAGGACTCCGGTGCGGCATTCCGAGTCAAGGACGACCCGAACTGGCAGGTGTCTCGGCTGAGCGCACCATCGGGTCACCCTGACGCAAACGACAAGTACTGGGAGGTCACAGCCAAAGACGGCACCAAGTTTGTTTTCGGGCTGACCGCCGATTCGGCGCAGACCATCCCATTGAACGGTGGAGCTGATCACGTGTATCAGTGGGACCTGTCGGAGATTGTCGATACCGATGGCAATAGCGCCTACTTCCACTACGGGCAGGAGATCAACCACTACGGATCAGGACTGGACTACTCGCAGTCATCTCACCTCGAAGAGATTGAGTATTCGATTCTGGGTTCGCAGCCGAGTCTGCGGGTCCGGTTTAACAATGAGGTCCGTTGCGGGGACGCCTCGACCACCTTCGGTGAGTGTGGCTGGCCAAACGACTTCATCGATACTCCGACGGATTTGTGGTGCCCGTCGGGTTCGTCGTGTTCACAATCGTCACCAACGTTCTGGAGCGCTCTTCGCTTGGGTTCGATTCAGGTGCAGACGCTACGAGACACCGAAGGTGACCGGTGGTCAACGTTGGCGTTGTATGACTTGGCGCAAAACGCCCCTACACCGTCGCATGTGACCGAGGGTAACGCCCCGGATGCGTCGGAACCGCGCACACTGTTGTATCGGATGTATCGCCGTCCCGAGGGCGCCTACACCTACAACGGGTATCAACAGATCGAAGCCGAGGATTACACCTATGACGGTTCCGGTACCAGCATTGTCGCCTCGAACGATATTGGTGGCGGCGATGCGGTCAAGTGGACGACCGGTGGTCATGTGTCGTTCCACGAGACCGAATTCTCTGAGGGCAGCAGCGAAGTCATTGTCAGGGTGGCGTCTGATTACACGGGTCAGACGATCAAGATCCGCGACTCGTACACTGGCAGCGATTTGGCCACGATCGCGGTTCCCGACACCGGCGGTGTCGAGGACTACGTCACCGTCTCAACAACGATCACGACCCTGTCGAACACAGAAGATCTGTATCTGATCTTCTCCGGTTCGCATGAGGCAAGGGTCAACTGGGTGCGGTTCAAACCATCGCTCGACGGTGGTACACCAAAGGCCCAGGACTCTCTGCCTGTCGTGGACTATGGCACCAATTGGCGGTGGCTCGGGAACCGCAAGAACCACCCCGCCGGGCTCTCACCAATGGTGGTGGCGAGGATTGGTGAGATCCGCAACGAGTACGGCGGCAAGGTCAGCTTCGACTACTTGGACGACGGTGCGGACTGTGTCGAATGGACCCCGGAGAACTCGAGTTGGTTCCATTGGAAGGACAATGTCGAGCATTGTTTCCCGGTTCCGGTTGGTTCGACGTGGATAACGTTCTTGAAGTGGGTGGTTGAAGACGTCACCGTATTTGACCCGGTACAGAACACGACCGGTGTCTATGAATACACCTATGGGACACCGCGGTGGGCCAAGAACATCTCACCTACCGCAGATCTCTGTGACACATCGTGGGATGTGCCGCGCGGTCATTCGTGGGTACAGGTCGAAGACCCCTTCGGGATCAAGACCAAGACCTGGTTCTACCAAGGCATGAAAGGCGACATTGCCGACTGCAGCCCTCTGACAGAACGAAGCGACACCAATGTCATCAACACCAGTGTCTTTGGTACAACGAGCCGGGCAGATAACTATTGGTTGGCAGGTCGCCCAGCCGGGACGATCACCTATGACACCGTAGGCTCGGAGTTCAACCGAACCGAGCCGCTGTACATTGCGACGATCAACGCAGGTTCTGGGTATCGGGATGCGGCCCGGTTCATCGGAACCGAAAAGGTCAACACCACCGTCTCAGAGGGGTCAACTTCGAAGGACACCCGAGTGTCGTATTGGTACGACACTCACGGCAACGTGACCAAAACCTATTACCACGGGGATCTGGCCCACGCCGACGACAACCGCTATGTCGAAACCTCATACGTCTACAAGACGACCGGTGGCTACATCGTGGATCGGCCCAAAGAAACGAAACTACTTGACGTGGTTGCGGGCGGCGATGTCGAGCTGGCTCGCACCTGGTATTTCTGGGACTCGGGAACCCCCGGTACCGTCCCGACGGAGGGTCACCTGTGGTACGAACGACACTACGCGTCGAGCACAAGCTTGGACTGGGCCCAGACCCGGTACACATACAAGTCTGATGGGCGCCTAGAGACGATTACCGATCCGAACAGTCACGTCACGACCTACACCTACGACGACGTCGGCGTGCCTTATGGACGGTTGTCAACAGTCACCGACGCCGAAGGACACATCACTACCACCGGATATGACTCGTACTTCCGCGTCAACGCCGTGACCGACACCAGAGGCAAGGTCACCGACGCCGTTCGCGACGGCTACGGGCGGGTCGTGTCCGTTGATGCACCGTCATCAAGCACCGACGCCGTGCGTTACAGCTACACCGACTATGCCACCAGCTCGAACCCCGCCCGGTTGTGGACCGAGACCTATGTCGACGGGGACTATGTCGACTCCTACGCCTTCATTGATGGGTTCGGTCAGGCTTTCCAGACCCAAGCGGTGTCACCGACCAACGGTGAGCGAGTGGTGACCACTGCATCCACCAATAACGAATTGATGTTGGAATATCAATCGGAGCCATTCGAGACCTCCGGCATTGCCGGCTCGGGTGCGGTCACTCCGACATGGACCTCGTTGCCGCTCTATCACAAATACCACTACAACCCCCAGGGCGAACAAACCAAAGACGAAACCCTGATCAACGGCACCGTCCAATGGGATGTACTCACAAGTTCCCACGGCTGGTGGAAGACCATCTTCACCGATCCGAACAACACTGACCAGATCCACTACTACGACGCCTTTGGCAACACCACCCAGATCGATGAGCGCATCGACTCGGCGTGGAAAACCACAACCTATGGCTACGACATGGCCGATAGGCTCAAGACGGTCACCGACGCCGCATCCAACCAAACCACCATCGCCTACGACTGGCTAGGTCGCAAGGAATCCATCGATGATCCCGACATGGGTATCTGGTCGTATGAGTACGACGCGGTGGGAAACCTGATCGAACAGACCGACGGCCGCAACGAGGCGCTGTCGTTCGAATACGACGCCATAAACAGACTCATCGAGCGCTACGACGGGCCCCAAGGAAATCGGACGCTAATGGCGGAGTGGGACTACTACACCGGATCGTCGGACGCCCATGAGGGACTGTTGGACTACTCCAAGTCCTTCAACCCCGGATTTGGCACCATCGAGCAGCACTACAACAGCTATGACAACGGTGGCCGGCTCACCGACCAGAGCACCATTGTTCCCGGCACAGATGGTGGCACGTTCCGAACCAAATGGTCCTATGACCTTACCGGCAACCCGCTCACTATCACGTATCCAGCCGGTGGTGGCGGAGCAGCAGGCGAAACCATCACCTACGACTACAACACCCAAGGCCTACCAGACGTGATGGATGGCACCGACACCTACGTCGCTGCGGCCGGCTATGAGTATTGGGGAGCCCCCGACACCATGACCCTCGGCACTGGCACGTTGGCTGTTGCCCGTAACTTCGACTACTACAACAACCGGCGCCTAGCCATCACCCAGGCCGGTGTCAGCGGAGCGGTCAGTAATATCGCCGCTCTGTACATGACCGGCTACCACCCCAACGGCAATGTGGTCAAGCTCACCGACTGGACCTCCGGTAGCCCCAACGCCGGGCAACGCCAATGCTTCGAATACGACGAAGCCAACCGGATGACCGATGCGTTTACTACGACAGATATTAACTGCGGGTGGGTCGACACCACCGTCGGGATAGGCGGCTACGACCACAGCTTCACCTACGACTCGATCGGCAATCTCAAAACCCGCACCGACGTCACCGGCACCTATGACTACACGGGAAGTGGTGGACCTCATGCGGTGTCTGAGATCGGCACTGGCTACGACTTCGTCTATGACGGCAATGGCAACATGACCGACCGGGACGTTCCCGGTATCGAAGCGCAGGAACTGGAGTGGACCGCGGACAACCGGCTCGAATCCGTAACCGAGGGTCCGGATGTGACCGAGTTCTTCTACGACGCCGACGGTAACCGGGTGGTGCGAGTCACTCCTGATGTCACCACCATTTACATTAATGGCCTGTACGAGTATGAGGTGGACGACTCGACCACGGTCAATCTGGCACCCAACCCCGGATTCGAAACCGCGGGGAGCTGGACCGAGTCTGTTAGTCCGCCGCTTGGTGAGGCTACCAGCCATCACCGTGACAAATCGGGTATCGCAAACAATTACTCCGGTACCTATGGGCGGACGATCACCAACGTTGCCTACGGGTATCTACAGTCGGACACGATCCCGGTGACTGCCGGCAATCGTTATGACGCCCATGCGTGGATGCGGGGCGAAATCGATCCGGATGACTCGCGTGGCCCGAACGACCCTGCATGGCTGATCCGGGTGCGCTTCTATGACGATGCCGCTGGCACCAGCAGCCTGTCGTATGTCAATGCCGAGGTCGGAGACGCGGTTGACATATCGACCGGCTGGGCACAAAACGGTGGTCGTGTAACCGCCCCAGCCGGCGCTGTGACCGCGAGGGTGCAGCTGTTCTTCTACAACGCTCAGGGTTGGTTAAACCTCGACGATGTCACCTTCATCGACACCGTCGAACCGCTAACCAACCTTGTCGCCAACCCGGGTTTCGAGACCGGCGACTGGGTTGAGGTGCCATCCGGGGGCTTGGGTGAGGCTACGAGCATGTTCCGGGGGTCTTCCGGAATCGCTGATCAGCGGTCGGGTTCCTACGGATATGCAATAACCAACACCGCCTATGGATATGCAATGTCGGATCTCGAGCCGATTGTCGGCGGAGCGGACTATGACGTCTACGCCTGGGTGCGGGGTCTGGTCGACGCCGATTCAAGCCACAGCACCAACTGGATCGTGCGGGCTCGCTGGTACGACTCTCAAGGGGCGTCGTTGTCATATTCGAACGCCGACTACGGACCCGGGAGTGATCTGTCAACGACATGGCAGCAGCTCGGCGGCCGCGTCACTGCACCTGTTGGTGCGTCTCAGATGCGGGTACAGTTGGTGTTCTATTACGGCACCGGGTGGGTCACCTTCGATGATGTCTCGGTAGTAGCCGCAGCTGGCGGCCAGAATCTGCTGGACGATCCCGGTTTCGAAACCGGGACCGGCTGGACCTACTACACATCATCGGCAGCGGGTGAGGCCACCTCACACTGGCGGGGCACCTGGGGCATCGGCGAAGAGCGATCCGGTTCCCGTGGCTACGTGATCACCAACACCACCTACGGATGGCTCACCTCAGATCCAATCGGTGTCACCGGCGGCGCCGACTACGACCTGCACGCCTGGATGCGGGGTCGCCTTGACCCCGATGACTCCCGAAACGGCACCATATGGATACTTAGGGTCAACTGGTACGACGCCACCGGCACCAAACTCACCCACGTCAATACCGCAGGCGGCGGACCAAACAGCATGCCCACAACCTGGACCCAGGTCGGTGGCACCACCACCGCACCCCAGGACGCCGCCACCGCCACAATCGACCTCTACCAATACATGGGCTCGGGGTGGATCAACTTCGACGATATCACCCTCAACACCACCGCCTCAGAAACCCTCTACTACCCATTCAACGGCGACACCGTTGCCATGCGCAAAAACGGGGAGCTGTACTGGATGGTCACCGACCACCTCTCCTCCAGCGCCACTACCTACAAAGCAGACGGAACCGAACTCACCCACCAGTACTACTACCCCTGGGGCAACCTAAGAGGCTCCACCACCCCAACCGTACCAACCGACACCGGATACACCGGACAAACACACGACCAAACCACCGGCCTCATGCACTACAACGCCCGCTACTACGACCCCACCATCGGCAGATTCATCTCAGCCGACACCATCGTGCCCAACCCGATGAATCCGCAAGACCTGAACAGATACACGTATGTGCGCAACAATCCAATCCGATACAACGACCCGAGCGGCCACAGTCCCCCCGAGCTGCAGGGGTTGAGTGGTGATCCGGTACAGGCCGAATGCTTCTCACTCGGGTTGGGTGATCTGGCTTGCTCCACCCAACCTTGGTTCCCGACACAGAATCCTACTATCGACGGGGGCGATTTCGCGATAGTGATGATCGCTATTCCGTTCCTAGGTCCGGCCTCCATTGTGCTCAGCGAGGTCGGGTACCTGCCTGCCGCGTACTGTGCCCGGTTCCCAAAGGTGTGCATCGGCACCGGCCTGGCGGGTGAGAAGGTCGCAAAGGGAGTCCACAAGATCGGAGAGAAGATTGCGGACAAGCTCCCGTTCGTTTCGACGAATGCTGCTGGCGATCACCTATTCCTCGGACTAAGAAACTACGGGCTGAGGGACCTCGCAGCAGAACTCGGGGGTCAACATCTCCTCGATGACCCCGACTGGCAGGCAACTCTGATGACAGCGGTAACCAATCCCGATACCAGCTTCACTGTAGCCCTCGATGGGTTCAGCGGCACAGGCGTATACGAGCAGGTGATGAACGCAGTTCAGGCCGGAGCCTCGATTAGTCCTGCCGCGACGCAATGGGAGATGATGCAATTGTTCAACGCGGGACGTCTTGGCGATGTAGTATTCATGCTCAACGGACAGGTGGTGGCAAACCCATGGAGTGGCTAGGCGAGAATCGGCGCTTCCAGATCTGGGAGTACACCGTCAGCCACGGTCAACTCTTGTTGCGAAGTCCTCTGGAGGACGGGCATGGAACCCGTCTCGATATTCTGTTCAAGGACGTGTGGTTCATGCACTTGGCGGCGGCGAGCCAGGTTGAAGCGATCGAAGAGGTCGGGCCCGAGGAGGTCGCACGACTCGGTGGCGCGCTGGCAGAGGAAGCCCTAGAGGGTGGGCGTCGAGGTTACCGACTTCGTGGCCCCCAGGGTGACGGACTCGTGGTCGCCGGAGTTGTGGTCGTGAATGAGGATCGGTTGCTGCACAACGAGCCTACCGGTTTGAAGGTGTGGCCGATGCGCAGCGGAGCGAATGTGCCTCCTGCCCAGTGAGTGCCACGGACACATTTGTAGCGTCTTGCTACCACGGGGACCCCGCCTACCGGGCGAGGTCAGACGTGGACGCCATAGAACCCATCGGTGCGCCGTACGGAAGCAAACGCGGTCTTCGTATTCGAGCCAAGGAAGGGCCCGGGACTGTGATCCCGTTGAACCTGCTCGAAGACGGAGAGCAACTGGAGAAGGATTTGCGACAGAGACTCGCAGATCAGCAAGGCCCAAGTCCGCATGACGAGTAGGCGCGCTTTCGCAGTGACGTAGGACCGCCGTGGTCGCCCTAATGGGCGCCTCGAAGAAAGCGCTCGTCGATCTCGCGGCAATCGGCGCCACACGGGTACGACGGACACGTCTGCGGCTATGACGCCGGTTTGAGAATTGCGGTGTCGTGACGGGTTTGGTTGCTATCTTGCCGGCTGTAGTCCCGTCCGCCGATATCGTCAGTGATGCCGAAGTGATGCTTGGTGTTTCGGCACAGTTCGGACAAACACACGACACCTCCACCGGCCTGATGCACTACCAGGCCCGCTACTACGACCCCCTCGTGGGCAGGTTCATCAGCGCCGATACGATCGTGCCCGACCCCGCCAACCCACAGAACCTGAACCGATACAGCTACGTCACCAACAACCCCATCCGATACACAGATCCGAGTGGGCACGCGATCGACATGCCCGATGAGTGTCCTGCTGGCTGGTCAAATGGGCTGTGCGAGACTCCGGACTGGCCAGAGCGGGGGTATGTTACGCCCGATCCGGACGCCACTGGCCTGAGAGTACTGGCGGCAGGACTCAGGGCCCCTGAGATCGAGCGGGTTGGATACGCCCAATATCAGCTGGCCAGAGACCAAGCGAATCAGAGATGCACCAATTCGACCGCCGATCTTGAGCAATGCCTTCGCGGAGACTTCGGTGTTCTCTACCAAGCCGAAGCTATGGAGATCACTGCCGACCTGGCGGAGGGCACTGAGCAGATCTATGACGGCGCGCTAGCGAGTGTGTCTCTAACGTTCTGTGCCGCGGTTTGTGTTGGGTGGCGCACATTGTCGGATGGCTCAATTGACTTCGGTGCAGGTGCAGGTTTTGCTATTGGCGTGAGCGCATCGATAGGGGCGCCAGTCAAGGATCCGTATCAGGATACGTTTGAGATATCCGGCATCCCGTACGCTGATTTCTCGTGCACAACCCCGGCCCCCCGCAGTCTGTCGTGTGACGTCGGGCTTGATGTGGCTCCATTGGACTCAGATAGCGCCCTAATCGGCGTCTACATCATGCGGTGGGACTACGACGAGGGGTACAGGCGGCCATGATTGCAGTATTCCTTTGGTTCCTCTTCTTGAACGGTGCTCTGCAGACACCGCTGTGGCGCACAGCCGCTCGCTTCTTCGGTCGCCCTGGCACCTCGCGATATCGCATCACTGTTCGATGGGGCTGGATTGGCACTGGGTTAGCGTCCCTTGCTGTGGACGATCTGATGGGCGTACCGCGCTGGCTTGCCGCCATAGGAGTCGCCATCGTTATCGTGTTTGGGGTTGCGAAGCAGGTCGGCCATGGCACGAGCGGGGCAGAGTGAGCGTGTTCCGGATGGGGTCGGCATCGATGCCCACATGATCGGACAAACACACGACACCACCACCGGCCTGATGCACTACAACGCCCGCTACTACGACCCCCTCCTGGGCAGATTCATCAGCGCCGACACCATCATCCCCAACCCAGCAGATCCACAACAACTGAACCGGTATTCGTATGTGACCAACAATCCGGTGTCGTATAACGATCCAGATGGTCATGTCGGGCGACCTGTGATGGATGGCGGGTCTTGCTATGGGGAGTACCACGGGATTAATGCCGGTAGCAACAACAACTGTACCTGGCAGCGCAGGCGCGCCGAAGAGGTCAACTCCATGACGGACGAGGGTTACTCGATATCTCTTCCGTGGCTGAATGACGTTCTCGAGGGAGTGTCAGACGCTCCCTTGTCAAGCGGCGGCCGTGGTGGGCGTTGTTCTGGCTTTTTCGTCTTTCCACATTCGGCGGGTGACGCGGTTGGCGAGATGGCGTTTGTGGGCTCTTCTGGCTTCGCGGCGGGTTTTGCCCTCTCGGGTTTTCCGGTCGATGAATGTTTGGGCGTCTTGACGGTCGCGTTGTTGGGTGACGCTGGCGATGTAGAGCACGCTG
>JAAETI010000524.1 GCA_024228555.1 bacterium
CGGACCTGGGTTGAGGTCTCCTCGGGTGAGACCAGGGTCGAGATCCACCGGCGTGAGACCATGTCCTCGATGGCGAACACGCACCGTTTCGCTCTCGTGAAATGGGTGTAGGGGTCGGACCGCAGCGCCCTGTCAGCGTTTCTGCTGGTGGGTTTCTGCGGCCCGCCCTCCGAACCGGACAAGCGACTTTCACCGCATCCGGCTCTCCATGTGTCATGCCGTTGTGGCGGGCGGTCCTGTTGTTTCGCTTGGCCATGGTGTGGGGATTCGAGTGCCCCGGTATCGGTATCGCTCGATGACGATCTCTTGTGGCCGGAACATCTCGATGTTGCCGTCGCGGACCTGCCACCGTGGCAAGAAGCGACGGACTAGCTTCCCCTTACTGAGACCACGGTGTCGTTTCCGCAACCAACCGAAAATCCTCCACCACGTGAAGTGATCGAGGTAGCCGAAGGTTTTGGATGACACACCGTGACGGAAGTAGTTACACCATCCCCGCAGAACCCGGTTCACCGAGATCAACAGGTCAGCAAGCGTCCGTCGTTTCGCCCTGGCGGTGAGCGATCGGACCTTGGCCATCACCGAAGCCAATGACTTCTTGGATGGGTAGGTGTAGATCGCTCGTTTGCCGTTCTGTCCTCTCCGAGCGCGGCGCTGGATGCGCCAGCCGAGGAAGTCGAATCCCTCATCGATGTGGCAGAC
>JAAETI010000525.1 GCA_024228555.1 bacterium
ACACTCAGTGGTGCCGTGGAGCCGGATGCTGCCATCGCGGCGACCGCAGCCCGGGTGACCGCTGTCTTTGACATGCCTGACGATCTTGCCAGTGCACTACTGGAAACGACCCGCACTGAAGCCATGGTCCTTGCCCAGTCACTGGCGTAGGGGCTACGGAAACATCACCAACGGGTGTGTCTTGGTGGAAGACCATTCTCCAGCCATCTGATCCATCACCCACCGCGAGCTGCGATGGGCGTCGCCAGTTGCACGATAGTTCCATAGGCAACAATACGACCCACGGTGTGACCGGTTTGGCGACGAAGTCAACGGCTTCGACTTGCGCTGGCTGTTCCGAAGTGAGTTCCGCATTAGTGATCACGGCCGGAATCCTCCGTAGCGCCTGCCGCTAGCGGCAATGAACAGGGGCCGTTCTTGTCACCTCCGGTTGATACGTTATCGGTGTGTTGTTCAGCGCGGCCCAATCGCGGACATGATCCGCCCTAGCGGCTCGATCCGCGTCACCCCAACAAACCCCACCGCTGCGACCACCGACTCACAGAATCGACCTCGAGAACGTATGGGATGTCTTGTCACGGACGAAGCCGAGCACTTCGTAGAAACCGTGGGCGTCCGATCTGGTCACATTTGAGCGAACGAACAACTGGGTATGGCCGCGCTTGCGCCCCCATCGATTCACCGCCCCGACCAGCCGCTGCCCGACCCCTTTCCCCCGGCTGGTCTCAGCTACCACCAAGCCACCTATCTCGAGAACAGGGGGTTCTTGGAGCAATCTTCGATCGGCGGCGTGGATCCAGCCGACAAGCAAGCTATCAACCAGCCCGGCATAGGCGCTCTCGCGACGAGCCTCGAGCCCGGCAATACGAAGCGAAGCGTCATTGGTCGAGACCTCGTATCCAAGTTCCCTCGACAACTCGGCAACACGCGGAGCATCGCTTGCGAACAGGGGCCGAATCTGGATGTCACTCATGGAGCCTCCGGTACCGTGTTACCCCCTCCAGCGGAACTAGGCCTTTGGAGAGAAATCGATCCAGTCCTGGCCCACGGTCGCAAATGGTTCGGTGCCACGGACCAGCAAGTCCACTGCCACCGCCGTGGCCTCCACGGTGCGGTCAATCAGATCCTGTGGGTATCCGTACCGAACCTGATGGTCGGCAAATTCATCCTCGTCCAGTACCTCGACCGTCCCGTCGACCGTTCGCACCACATCCAGATCCAGATCGATCTGCGTCATCCGATCCCCGTGCCAGACCGGCGGGGTCCCGATGTTGACATACACCGAATGCAACGGATGATCCCAATAGAACTCCGCAATCCACCAAGTGTCACGGGGCACCACGATTACGAATCCGGTCTCGACCTGGCGCGGCGGCTCATCACCGCGCCGCACAATGGTATCGGACGGTGCATACAGCCACACCCCGTGCTCGTCCTCACCCAAACGTTCAGCCCCAAACTGCCAATGCGGATTGTCGGGCCATTTGCGTTCATCAATATGAACCGGCGCCACGGTCACCTGCGGGGTCGACAAGTCAGCCCGCCACCAGCTTGGGCTCAGCAAGAGTGGACACCACGGGACCGTCCTTGGTGATCAGCACGGTGTGCTCAAAGTGAGCCGACAATTTCCCGTCTTGAGTGATGACGGTCCAACCGTCATCCAGAACGCTCGTCTCTGCGGTGCCAAGGTTGAACATTGGTTCGATGGCTATGGCCATCCCTGCCTTGAGCTTCAAACCCTTGCCAGCCCTCCCGTAGTTGGGGACGTCGGGAGCTTCATGCATCTGTTGCCCGATGCCGTGACCGATGTACTCCCGCACGACCCCGTAGCCGTAGGGTGCGGCTACTGCCGAGATAGCAGAACCGACATCGCCCAATCGATTGCCGGGCCGGGCTGCGGCAATTCCCGCCCACAAGCCGCGCTCGGTCACCTCGATCAGCTGTGCGGCATCGGGCGATACTTCGCCAACCGCCATCGTGAACGCCGCATCACCGTGCCAGCCGTCGTAGATGGCCCCAGCGTCAATTGAAATGATGTCACCGTCACGAAGCTTGTAGCCGTCGGGGATACCGTGGACGATCACCTCGTTTGGCGACGTGCAGATCGAAGCAGGGAACCCGTGATAGCCAAGGAAGGAAGGGCGACAATCCGCATCACGAATGATTCGGTGAGCCACCTCGTCGAGTTCCAACATCGAGGCTCCAGGGACTGCGGCCTCACGAACCGCGGCGTGCACTTCGGCGACCACGGCGCCAGCGATCTTCATCTTGGCGAAGTCCGCTTCGGACTTCATTGTCATAAAGCGGCCGCTCATTATTCAACGGCCATCGACAACGCGACACGGGCAAAGACCTCGTCGATACCGCCAAAGCCGTCGACAACTCTCACCGCCACGCCTGTGTTGGCGTAGTAGCCAGAAAGCGGTGCGGTCTCTTCCCAATAGATCTCGAGGCGGCGGGAGATACCTTCCTCGGTGTCATCGGCGCGCCCCTCAGCCTCCGCACGCAACAACATCCTCTTCATGAGTTCCTCATGAGGAACATCGAGACGCACGACTGCATCGAGCGGATCTTCCAGAACAGCGTCCAGCGCTTCAGCCTGAGCAACATTGCGCGGGAAGCCATCGAGCAAGTAGCCACACTTGGCATCTGGTTGGCTGAGCCGCTCGCCGACCATGGCGACAACGAGATCATCGGGGACAAGGTCGCCGGCCTGCATGATGGCGTCGGCCTTCCGGCCGAGTTCAGTGCCATCGGCGACAGCCTCGCGAAGCATTGCACCGGTGGAGATATGGGGGACACCCATCAGACGTGCGAGACGGGAGGCTTGCGTGCCCTTGCCCGATCCTTGTGGTCCGAGGAAGATAAGCCGGAGACCCATTGGTCCCTCCTTGTGGTGAACTAGAAACCCAACGCCAGGATCTTAAAGACTCTCGTCACAGTCGATTAATCCGCACCCGGATCGGCCACCTAGGAGAGGAAGCCCTCGTAGTTGCGCATCATGAGCTGGCTCTCGACCTGCTTCATCGTCTCCAGCGCAACACCGGAAACAATCAGTATCGACACACCGCTCAAACCGACTGGGATGCCGAAGATATAGCCAATAATCGACGGTCCCACCGCAACTACGGCCAGATACAACGAGCCGGGGAGGGTGATCCGATTCAAGATATGTTCGAGATGTTTGACCGTTGCCCGTCCCGGACGAATACCGGGGATAAACCCACCTTGGCGTTGGATGGTCTCGGCCTGGCGTTCGGGGTCGAACTGGATGGCTGTGTAGAAGTAGGTGAAGAAGACAACGAGCAAGCCAAGCATCAGGATGTACGGCAATGTCGGCGACAGTTGGCCGGTACCACTCGAGAGCAGGTTGTTGTTGATCCAATCACGAACGGTTGCCCCCCAACCGGACGATGGGATCGACGAAGAAACCAAGACGGGGAAGTACATGATGCTGGTCGCAAAGATGACAGGGATGACACCAGCCATGTTGACCTTCAGCGGGATATAGGTGCTCTGGCCACCTAGGACCTTGCGACCCCTGACTCGCCGGGAGAACTGAATCGGGATCCGCCGCTGCCCCTGGTCCATGAAGATGATCCCCACGGTTAGGGCAAGCATGACAAGAGTCACGATGATGAACTGATAGGTCTCCGAGTTCGCCCACAGAATGCCGAACTGGTTCGGCAACTGGCTGACGATGCTCACAAAGATGATCAGAGACATGCCGTTACCGATGCCACGTTGGGTGATCAGCTCACCAAGCCACATAATCAACGCCGTACCAGCGGTCATCGTAAGGATGATCGTGAGCACGTTGCGCAGCGTGTAGTCGGGGACCAGGTCGACGCCGTTGAAGAAGGTGCCGTTGTGGAACAAGAACGTGAAGCTGGTCGACTGAATCAATGCAATGGCAACGGTTAGGTACCGAGTCCATTGTGTAATGACCTTGCGCCCCGTCTCCCCTTCGTCTTGCAGTGACTGCAGCTTCGGGATCACCACAGCAAGCAACTGCATGATGATCGACGAGGTGATATACGGCATGATCCCCAACGAGAACACGGACAGGTTCTCGATCGCACCACCGCTGAACAGATTCAGCAGACCGAGGAAACCGCTCTCCTCCGCCTGATCGCGGGCGATCGCCAACTGGTCGAGATCGATACCGGGAACCGGAACGGCCGCACCGAGCCGATAGATCGCAAAGATCATCAGAGTGAACAGGATCTTGTTGCGAAGATCCTTGATCCGGAACATGTTTCGGAAGACGGAGAGCATTTGCGATTACCTCTGGGGGGACGTTAGCGGTTTGTCGAGTTTCGAACGCCGTGCGGCTAGTTAACAACCTCGACGGAACCGCCGGCAGCTTTGATCTTCTCGACAGCGCCAAGGCTGAACGAGTGGGCGTGCACAGTCAAGGCACGATCGATTTCGCCTTCGCCGAGGATCTTGATCTGACCACGCTTCTTGGCGAGGCCACGATCCCGCAGCACATCAGGCGTAACGACAGAACCGGCGTCAAACTCGGCAAGACGCTCGACATTGACGACTGCGTACACAATCTTGTTGCGGTTCTTGAAACCCTTGAGCTTGGGCAGACGCCGCTGCATCGGCATCTGGCCACCCTCAAACCCGGGACGGACCTTGCTGCGGGCCTTCTGACCCTTGGTTCCACGGCCGGCGGTCTTGCCGCGACGACCAGCTTCACCACGACCTACGCGGATCTTGCGTTTCTTCGAGCCCTCAGCAGGCTTGAGATGATGCAGTTTCATCAGATTTCCTCCACGTCCAGCAAATGCTTGGCACGGAAGACAAGCCCGCGCACATCCGGCGTGTCGGGACGCTCAACGGACTGGCGGATCTTCCGCAAGCCGAGGGTCTCCACCGACGCCTTTGTCTTTGGCTTTTCACCAATGGTGCTCTTCACCAGGGTGATTTTGAGTGACTTTGTCTTGGCCATTACTTCTTACCTACCTCGGTCCTCATCAGCTCAGCTGAGTTGTAGGCGGCCAACAATGCCGGCGGGAAGATCTCCTCGGCACGCTTGCCGCGGGCCTTGGCGACAACATCGGGACGCTGCTGACCGAGCAGCGCTTCCATCGTTGCCTTGGCAACGTTGATGTGGGTCGGCGATCCTTGCGACTTCGCCAGGATGTCGCTGATGCCCGCTGCCTCGAGAATCTGCCGAACGGCGCCACCGGCGATAACACCGGTACCGGGAGCGGCAGGCTTGAGCAGCACCCGGGACGCACCATGGACACCGGTGATGGTGTGGATGATCGTCTTTCCGGCCATCGGGATCGGAACCATTGCCTTGCGAGCCAGTTCCATGCCCTTCTGAATCGCAGCCGGGACCTCTTTGGCCTTGCCGTATCCAATGCCCACTCTGCCTTTGCCATCGCCGACGGTCACGAGAGCGGTGAACGAGAAGCGACGACCACCCTTTACGACCTTGGCGACACGGTTGATCGCGATTACGCGCTCGTCAAACTCCGGGACCTCACGGGCCCGATCGCGACGGCGGCCATCTTGGCCGCCGCGACCTCGTCCGCGCCCGCCTCCTTGGCCGCGTCCGCCGCCTGGCTGACCGCCCTGTGGTTGCTGTGTCGTCACCAAATACTCCTGTGTCTGCCTAGAACTTGAGGCCGCCCTCACGGGCAGCGTCGGCTAGGGCTTTGACCCTGCCGTGATAAGGGAATCCACCACGGTCGAAGACGACAGTATCGATGCCGGCTTCGCTTGCGCGCGCGGCGACGAGTTTGCCAACCTCAGCGGCCGTGTCGGTCGAGAGGGTCTTTTTCCGCATTGACTTTTCTTGTGACGATGCCGCGACAACGGTGCGCCCGGCGTCATCGTCGATGACCTGCGCGTAGATGTACCGGTTGCTGCGATAGACGGCCAGCCGCGGACGTGCCGCGCTTCCTTCAACACGCTTGCGCACCCGCATATGACGACGACGACGTGCGTCGGTCCTCGTGCCTCTCATGCTGTGACTCCTGCCTTGCCTGCCTTGCGGCGTACGTGCTCACCGGCATACCGAATTCCCTTGCCCTTGTACGGCTCGGGAGGACGGACCTTGCGAATATCGGCTGCGACCTGGCCGACAAGTTGCTTGTCGATACCGCTCACACTGATCTTGGTGTTCTCGGGAACCTCAAACGTGATTCCGTCGGGCGCCTCGATCAGCACTGGATGGGAGAAACCAACCAGCAACTCGATCGTCTTGCCTTTCAGCGAGGCACGGTAGCCAACGCCGACCATTTCGAGGTCTTTCCGGTATCCCTCGGATACACCGACCACCATGTTTTGAAGTAGAGCGCGGCTGAGACCGTGCAGAGAGCGAGTCTCACGACCATCGTCAGCACGAGCAACCTCGACGACTCCCTCATTCACGTTGAACGAGATGCGAGAGTCAAAGGTTCGCTCCAATGTGCCCTTGGCGCCCTTGACGGAGACATCAGGTCCATCGACCTTGATCTCAACGCCACCGGGAACCGGCACTGGACTGTTACCTATGCGGCTCATACGTCACCAAACCTCACACAGGACTTCGCCGCCGACTTTGCGACGACGAGCCTCACGGTCGGTCAAAAGACCTTCTGACGTCGAGACGATCGACACGCCAAGCCCACCCTGGACACGATCCAGATCGCCGGTGCCTTTGTAGACACGACGGCCGGGTGTCGAGATACGACGGATGCCGTGGAGCACTCGCTCACGATCGTTCGAATAGCGAAGGGTCACGGTCAGCTTCTTGCCAACGGGAGCCTCTTCGACTTTGTAGCCATCCAAATAGCCCTCGCTCGACAAGAGCTTTGCGATCTCTTCTTTGAGCTTGGACGACGGCATGGAGACCTGGGGATGCAACGCCTGGTTAGCGTTGCGGACCCGGGTCAGCATGTCGGCGATTGGGTCAGTATGCATTACCAAGACGCCTTTCTGATACCGGGAAGCTCGCCGCGGTGCGCCAATTCGCGCACGCAGATACGGCACATCCCAAACTTTCGCATGTAGGCGCGAGGGCGACCACAACGCCGACAGCGGTTGTAAGCACGAACTTTGAACTTCGGCTCACGGTTCGCCTTGGCGATCATCGACTTCTTCGCCATCACACACCTACCTGTTGTTGACGGAACGGGAATCCGAAAGCGACAAGAAGGGCCTTACCCTGCTCGTCGGTTGCAGCCGACGTCACAAATGTGATGTCCATTCCACGTACCTTCTGAATCTTGTCGTAGTCGATCTCCGGGAAGATCAGCTGCTCATCGACACCGAAGCTGTAGTTGCCGCGGCCGTCAAAGCCCTTTGGGCTCAGACCGCGGAAGTCTCGGATCCGCGGGATCGCCGCGGAAACCAGCCGGTCGAAGAACTCCCACATGCGGGGACCGCGCAGGGTGACCGAAGCACCAACCGGAAGCCCTTCACGCAACTTGAAGTTGGCGATGGATTTGGTTGACCTGGAAACCTTGGGGTGCTGACCGGTGATGATCCGAAGATCCTCAACGGCTCCGTTGATCAATTTGGAGTCCTGGACGACGTCGCCGACACCCATGTTGACATTGATCTTCAACAGGCGTGGCACCTCCATCACGTTGTCGAGCTCGAGGGTCTCCTTGAGCTGGTCACGGATTTCGTTGTCGTACTTCTCCTTGAGACGGGCATTCATCCGAGATCCCTCCCGCACTTGCGACAAACGCGGTACTTGCGGCCCTCATCGTCACGCTTAGCACCGATCTTGGTCGGGCCACAGTCTGGACATACGATCATGACGTTGGACGCATCGATAGGCATGTCCTTATCGATGATCCCGCCCTGCATGGTCTGACCTTGGGGACGCTGATGTCTTTTTGCTGTCGCCACACCTTCGACGATCACACGGTTCTTACTGTGATATACCCGAGCGATCTTGCTCTCAGTACCTTTGTCTTTGCCGGCAATGACCATGACGGTGTCGCCTGTTTTGAGCTTCATTACAAAACCTCCGGCGCCATCGAAACGATCCGCATGAACTTCTTGTCACGCAGTTCACGGCCAACGGGGCCAAAGATGCGAGTACCTCGCGCTTGCTGCTGATCGTTGATGATCACGCAAGCGTTGTCGTCGAACCTGATGTAGGTGCCGTCCTTGCGGCGACTCTCCTTGCGGGTCCTAACGACAACAGCCTTGACGACGTCGCCCTTCTTCACACCACCACCGGGGATGGCGTCCTTGACGGTACCCACGATGATGTCTCCGAGCCCGGCGTACCGACGCGAAGAACCGCCAAGCACGCGGATACAGAGAAGCTCACGGGCTCCACTGTTGTCCGCGACCTTGAGTCGCGTTTCTTGCTGAATCATCGGGCTCTCTCCACTACTTCGCTGACACGCCAGCGCTTTGTCTTTGACAAGGGTCGGGTTTCAACGATCCGGACTGTGTCGCCAACGTGCGCGTCGTTCTGCTCATCATGAGCGTGGAACTTCTTCCGCACACGCACCGTCTTGCCGTACTTGGGGTGCGTCTTGGAATCGACGACCTGCACGGTAACGGTCTTGTCACGAACATCCGAAATCACGATGCCGACTCTTGTCTTCCTACGTCCGCGTTCAGTCATCACGCATCCTCCTGGAGACGTTTCCAAGCAGCGATCTCTTGCTCACGGATGACCGTTGAGATCCTGGCGACCTCGCGCCGAACCTCACGGAGTCGACCAGTGTTGTCGAGCTGGTTGGTTGCAATCTGGAATCGAAGGTTGAACAGTTCTTCTTTGGCTTCGTCGAGTTTTTCTGAGAGCTCTGAAGCGTCAAGCTCTCTGAGTTCGAGCGCTTTCATCAGTCCTCCCTCACTACGAATTTGGTCTTGACCGGGAGCTTGTTCCCGGCGAGTCGCATGGCTTCACGAGCCAATTCTTCGTCAACACCGGCCAATTCGAACATGACCCGACCCGGCTTGATTACGGCGACCCAGTACTCCGGGTTGCCCTTGCCGGAACCCATGCGAGTTTCTGCGGGCTTCTCGGTGACGGGTTTGTCCGGAAAGATGTTGATCCACACCTTGCCGCCACGCTTGATCTTGCGGGTCATAGCAACACGAGCCGATTCGATCTGCCGTGCTGTGATCCAGCCTGGTTCCTGTGCTTTGAGACCGTACTCACCAAAGGTGACGCGGGTTCCGCCCTTGGCCTTACCCTTGTTGCGACCGGTCTGTACCTTGCGGTACTTGGTGCGCTTTGGCATCAGCATCAGGCTTCACCTCCCTCGTCCTCTTTGGTCTCTTCGACGGCTTCTGCGTCTTCCACAGGAGCTGCCTCTTCGACTACAGCCTCAGGAGCTGCCGCGGTTTCTTCGACTACACCCTCAGGAGCTGCCGCGGTTTCTTCGACTACAGCCTCAGGAGCTGCCACGGCTTCTTTGGCAACCGCCTCAGTCGTCTCCGCAACCGCCTCAGTCGTCTCTGCAACAGCTTCGGTTGCCGAGGCTTCGGTTGCTTCAGCGCCGGTAGCCGCATTTGCCTCGAGGATCTCCTCGGCTTCGGAGCGAGCCATCTCGAAGGCATCCCTGGCATCGGCAGTTGTCATCGCCGCAGGTGTTTCTTCGGTCCGCTTGCCGCGACGCTTGCCACCACCGGCCTCGATGAGGCGCTTGCCACCGCCGGCTTCAATGATGCGACGTTGCGAGCCACTCGCCCCAGCAGCCTCTTCGGCACGGGACTTGGCGCTCTTGCGACGACGCTGTGCCGGTCCGCCGGCGGCGAGCCGAGCTTCGGCTGCGATCTTCTCGCGGCTGGCAGCGAGTGACGGAATCACCTCACCCTTGTAGACCCACACCTTGACGCCGATAGCGCCAACGGTCGTGCGAGCAGTTGCCGAGCCGTAGTCAATGTCGGCCCGCAGCGTGTGCAACGGAACCCGACCTTCGAGATACCACTCACGGCGACCCATGTCAGCACCACCAAGACGGCCAGAGGCCTGCACCCGCACGCCTTCTGCACCCGCCTTGAGGGCGGTGGAAACGGCACGCTTCATGGCACGACGGAACGACACGCGACCCTCGAGCTGGTCCGCAACACTGCGGGCCAACAACGTGGCGTCGGTTTCGGCGTTCTGTACCTCGTTGACGTTGAACTTGACGATCTTGTCTGTGAGCTTCTCGAGCCCGGAGCGCAAACGCTCGGCCTCGGAGCCACCACGGCCAATAACAACACCGGGGCGGGCGGTGTGAATGTCGACCTGGACCTTCTTGTCACCGATACGCTCGATATCGATACGCGATACGGCACCCCGCTTCAGCTCCCCTTGCAGGTAGCTGCGGATATCCCAGTCTTCATTGACCTGGTCGGCGTAGTCGGTATCGGAATACCAACGTGACTTCCAATCCGTAACGATGCCGAGACGGAACCCGTATGGGTGAATCTTCTGGCCCATTAGGACTCCTCTCCTTCATCATCGTCGGCCACAACGATTGTGATGTGGCTGGTGCGCTTGTTGATGCGGGTGGCCCGGCCACGCGCTCGAGGACGCCAACGCTTCAGCGTCGGACCCTCGTCTGCAAATGCCTCAGAGACAATGAGCTCCTCAGCATCCAGCGCAAAATTGTGTTCTGCATTTGCGACCGCCGAATCGAGAACCTTGCGGATCGTCGGTGCGGCGCGGCGGTTCGTGAAATCGAGCGTATTCCTGGCGTCATCGACAGGCATGCCGCGCACGAGATCGAGGACCAGTCGCACCTTGTATGGCGACTGCCGCACGTACTTAGCTTGAGCCCGAGCCTTCATCGTCTCCTCACTGTTTTCTCACCAGCGTGACCACGGAAAGTGCGAGTCTGGGCGAACTCGCCCAGCTTGTGCCCAACCATGGATTCGCTGATGTAGACCGGAACGTGCTTGCGACCATCGTGCACCGCAATTGTGTGCCCGACCATCTCAGGAGTGATCGTTGAACGACGGCTCCACGTCCGAATGACCTTCTTCTCACCCTTTGAGTTCGCCGCTTCGACCTTCTTCATGAGGTGGTCGTCGACAAACGGGCCCTTTTTCAGGCTGCGTGCCATTAGCGGCGTCCCTTCTTGGTTCTGCGACGCACGATGTACTTATCGCTCGCCTTGTTCTTCTTGCGAGTGCGGCCCTCGACCTTGCCCCACGGGCTTGTCGGATGGCGACCACCAGAGCTGCGACCTTCGCCTCCACCGAGGGGGTGATCGACGGGGTTCATTGCAACACCACGTGACTGCGGGCGCTTGCCCTTCCAGCGGTTGCGGCCAGCCTTGCCGATCTTGACCAACTCGGCGTCGGGGTTGCCGACCTGTCCGACGGTGGCCTTGCAGCTCAACTCAACTTGGCGCATTTCACCAGAGGGCAGACGAACGAGGGCGTAGCCGCCTTCCTTCGACATCAACTGGATCGCAGTACCGGCGGCACGGCCCATCTTGGCACCGCCACCGGGGCGCATTTCGACCGCATGCACAGTCGTGCCGGTCGGGATGTTACGCAACGGCAATGCATTGCCAGGACGAATCTCTGCCTTGGAGCCTGACTCGAGCACGTCGCCAACCTCAACCCCGAGGGGGCTGATGATGTAGCGCTTCTCACCATCGTGATAGTGAAGAAGGGCAATACGCGCATTCCGGTTCGGGTCGTACTCGATGCCGGCAACGGTGGCGGGAACGCCATCCTTGTTGCGGCGGAAGTCGACGATCCGATAGCGACGCTTGTGCCCACCACCACGGTGACGTGAAGTGATGCGGCCATATGAGTTGCGACCAGAAGAACGCTTCTTTGGAGCCAGCAGGCTCTTCTCCGGCGTGTCCTTGGTGACACTGTCGAAGTCAGAGACGGTCTGGAACCGGCGACCCGGCGATGTCGGTTTTAGTTTCTTGACACCCATATCAGACCTCGAAAATGTCGATTGAACTGCCCACAGCGAGGGTGACCAGTGCCCGCTTGGAGTCAGGGCGCTTGCCCATCTTCCAGCCGGTGCGCTTCACCTTGCCCCTGCGGTTGATTGTGTTCACTCGCGTGACCCGCACGTCGAAGATCTCGGCAACTGCCAGTTTGATCTCCGTCTTGTTGGCGCGTTTGTCAACAACGAATGTGTATGTGTTGAAATCTTGGATCAGGTCGTAGGACTTCTCCGATACAACCGGCTCAAAGATGATGTCACGGGGGTTCTTCTTCATGCTTGGTCCTCAGTGTCCTCATTGACCTGAGCGGCGTGCTCCTCAGTTCCCCGCGGAGTGCCCTGGCCAAGCTCGAGACTGCCTTGACTCATGACAATCGTGTCAGCCCACAGGACGTCGTAAGTGTTGGCTTGGCCGACGCTGCAAGCGATAACGCTCTTGAGGTTGCGGAAGGACTTCGATGCAATCTTCTCTTCGTTCTCGACGAGAAGCAGCACCTTGCCATCGACACCCATTGCTTCGAGCAGGCTGATTGCCCTCTTGGTCTTCGGCTCATCCCAGACATCGAAGTCCTCGACAACCTTGATCTTGCCCGCAGCGGCCCGTACCGACAGAGCGCTACGCAGAGCGAGACGTTTCATCTTCTTGGGGGTGCGTTGCGAGTAGTCGCGGGGCTTTGGCCCGTGAGCGACGCCACCACCGGCCCACTGTGGGGAACGGATGGAACCGTGACGGGCACGACCCAGACCCTTCTGCCGCCATGGCTTACGGCCACCACCGCGTACCTCGGAACGAGTCTTGGTGGAGTGGGTACCGGCCCGGGCTGCGGCCAGCTGTGCGGTCACGACCTGATGCATGACAGCGGTGTTGGGCTCGATACCGAAGATATCGGCGTTGAGCTCAACGTCGCCCTGGCTCTTGCCATCGGCGCTGTAGAGATCAGCGGTCAACTTGTTAGCCATTGCTCTTCACCGCCTGTCGCATAACTAGAACAGCACCCTTGGGCCCTGGGACAGCTCCCCTGACCATGACAACGTTGCGCTCTGCGTCAACCTTGACAACGTCGAGGTTGAGCAGGGTCACCTGATCGCCACCCATGCGACCCGGCATCCGCTTGCCTTTGAAGACGCGGGCGGGGGTTGCACAGGCACCGATGGCGCCTGGCGCACGGTGCACCTTGTGGGCGCCGTGGCTGGCAGGTTGTCCTTTGAAGTTGTGGCGCTTCATGGCGCCGGCGAAGCCTTTGCCCTTCGAGATCCCTGTGACGTCGGCCTTCTGGCCTTCAGCGAGAACCTCACCGATACCGATTTCCTGACCCATCTCAAATGCGTCTGGATCGTCTACGCGCACCTCAACAATGTGCTTGGCCGGCGGAGTGTTGGACTTGGCGAAGTGGCCCGCAGCGGCACGGTTTACGTGCTTGCTTGCCATCTCTTTGAACGCAATCTGGATTGCGGAGTAGCCGTCCGAGCCGGCGCGCTTGATCTGAGTAACCCGAACAGGCCCAGCTTTGATGATTGTCACAGGAATCGCCTGCGCCTCATCATCAAAGATCTGAGTCATGCCCAGCTTCTCGCCGAGGATCGTCTTCACCTCTTGATCTCCACTTCTACACCTGCGGGGAGGTCGAGACGCATCAGGGACTCAACGGTCTTGGGTGTTGGCTCCAAGATATCGATGAGACGCCTGTGGATACGCATCTCGAAATGCTCCCGGCTCGTCTTGTCTACGTGTGGACCACGGATTACGCAGTAGCGATGGATCCGGGTCGGTAGTGGCACCGGACCCTTGATCTTCGCTTGGGTGCGAATCACGGTCTCTGCAATCTTGCGCGCCGACTCGTCGACGACCGAGTGGTCGTACGCCTTGAGTCGAATGCGGATCCGATGTTCATCTGCCATTGTTTTTGTTAATCCTGTCCTCTTGTGGAGTTCTTCCGGAACTCCCAAGGAACGCCTACGACGTTCCCAAATTACTTGTGGATTTTGATGACGCGGCCAGCACCAACAGTCCGGCCACCCTCACGGATAGCAAACCGCAAACCCTCGTCCATAGCAATCGGCTTACCCAACTCAACCAACATCTCAGTGTTATCACCAGGCATCACCATCTCAGTACCCTCAGGCAAAGAAACAGAC
>JAAETI010000526.1 GCA_024228555.1 bacterium
GATTTAATGGAGCCGAAGGGATGCTCCACGGTCATGGAACGGATCGCCAGCCGATCCGGGTTATCATCGATGCGCTTCTGCATGCGCTCCAGAACGCCCTCGTGTTGCCAGCGGCGAATGCGGCGCTCTTTGGATGGCGTGCACCTGTTCTTGATCGCGCAGCCTGAGCAGAAGCTGGACCAGTAGGAGTGGAGGGTCTTGCCCGCTTCCTGGTTGGTAAAGCGATAGGGCAAATCCTGGCCCGCAGGACAGACATAGACGTCGCGGTCGGCATCGTAGGCAAAGTCGGCGCGGTCAAAGCGACCCCTGGCGCTGGCGCCCGAGGTCATGGGCTTGGCAACCGTGGCGGTGATCCCATCGGCTTCGCAGGCAACGATCTCCTCGCCCTTGTAGTAGCCCTTATCGGCAATCGCTTCGAGTTCGTCGCAAGCCATCGCGTCGCGGGCCGATACTGCCATCATCGACAAAGCGTCGCGGTCATAGCCATGATTGGTCACTTCGTGCGCAACGATAAGATGGTGCCTGGCTTCAACGGCTGTCTGCACGTTGTAGCCGACC
>JAAETI010000527.1 GCA_024228555.1 bacterium
ATCCAGGGTTCGGCGTGTACGTAATGGTGCCGTCAGGATTCACAGTCACGGTGCCGTTGGCCGGATCCGTTGTGTCAGTGATTTCGAAGTCGTGTCCGTCGGGATCACTGTCGTCGTCGAGCACGGCAATGACCACAGGAGCGTCCTGATCGGTGACGTCTGCGTCATCGACGGCAACCGGGGGACGATTTCCGACCAACGGGAAGTCAGCCGTGAGATCGACGTCACCTGCGGGCAACAAGATGGTCACCGGCGGTGCGGTACCCAAGTCGGCTGGAATCGTGGTCTCGTCGAGCTCAACCAGATATTCGCCTGCAGGCAGCCCACCGACCACGTACTGACCGTTGCCATCGGTTGTCGCCGTGATCACAACATCGTCCGCAGTACCGATGACACCGTCGGGACCAGCCCAGGTCAGAGTCACCAGCACTCCGGCAACACCCGGCTCTCCACTGTCGAACACACCGTTGTGGTTCGGGTCCTCAAAGACCTGGTCACCGATTGAACCGGCGCCAACCAGCGGGAAGTCAACATCGTCGCGAGCCTCGGCCGGGCCAAGCACCAGCGTCTTGTCAAGGTCACCACTGAGGCCGACAGGGATGTCTGCGCCATCAATGACGACTGAGAAATCACCTGCGGGAAGCCCGGAGACCAGGTACGTGCCATCAAGGGCTGTCGTGGTTGTGAAGACCACGTCGTCGCCACCTCCGACAACACCGTCGGGCCCGTGCCAAGTGACCGTCACGTCGACACCACCGATGCCTGGCTCACCCGACTCTTGGGTGCCGTTGTCGTCGAGGTCGATAAACACGGTGTCGCCGATCGAGCCGGTCGCCGTGTAGGCGAAGTCGACATCAACGATGGTGGTGTCAGCCGGCAGTGTCAGCGCAGTGCTGTCGTCGAGAACAGAATCAGGATCGAGGGTCTGGAACTCAACACCGGCAGGCAGGTCAGCGGTGTCTACAACTATCTGATAGTCGCCGGGCGGCACAAGATCGAAGCTGTAGTCGCCGTTGCCGTCGGTCTGGACGACGAAGATCTCGTCGTCGGCGGTCCCAAACACACCATCGAGGCCTGCCCAGGTCGCCGACACGTCAACACCACTAAGACCGGTGTCACCACCGTCGATGGCGCCATCACCGGCGACATCATGGGCGATGGTGCCCTCGATGTTGCCCGGCAGCAGTGCGACGACATCAGCCGTGTCCGAATCGTTGAGCGGGTTGCCCAGCGGACCGGTTGCGAGGACTGAGGCCGTGTTGGTAAACGAAGCATTGGCTGTAACCGTGCAGGTGTAGGTGACCGGTGCTGAACCGACCGGCAGGTCGCCTACAACGTTGTCGCAGGCCGGCGCCAGCGGATCACTGACGGTCACTGCGAACAGATCGGTCTGTCCGGTGTTGGTGACAATGATGGTGAAGGTCGCATCGTCACCCGCGATGACCGTCTGGATGTCCGGTGTCTTCTGGATGTCGAGACCAGGGACCAGAACCGTCACGTCTGCTGTGTCGGAGTCGGACACGCCAAGGCCAACCGGGTCGGTTCCCACGACAGATGCGGTGTTGGTGAAGTCAGCGTCCACATCGCTGACCGAGCAGGTGTAGGAGCTCGAAGCGCCGATCGCAAGGTCACCGATGACGGCATCGCAAGCGGGAACCGCTGCGTCCGAAACCGTCACACCGGTCAGATCAGCATCACCGGTGTTGGTGACCTCAATGGTGAAGGTCGCCGTCCCACCGGTAGCGATGGCCTGGCCGTCAGGTGACTTCGAGATCGAGATCGCCGGAGCAATCACATCTACGTCCGCAGTATCGCTGTCAGTGACTGGGTTACCCAGCGGATCGTCACCGGTGACACTTGCGGTGTTGGTGAGATCGTCGGTCACGGTGAGGGAACAGATAACCGAGCTCGACTCGCCGACAACCATGTCGCCGATGACAGCATCACAAGCCGGGGCCAGAGGATCGCTAACGACCACGTTGCTGAGCGGCGTCTCGCCGGCATTGGTCACGGTGATAGTGAAGTCGACCGTTTCGCCCGCACGAGCTTGCTGCAGATCCGGGGTCTTCTGAATGTCAATCGCCGGCACCAGGACTACAACATCGGCGGTGTCGCTATCGGTGACATTGAGTCCGACCGGGTCGGTACCAGTCACCGAGGCCGTGTTGGTGAAGTCGACGGTGACGTTGCCCAACGTGCACGAGTAGGTGCTCGAGGCACCGACTGCAAGCGAACCGAGGTTGGCGTTACAACCCGGCGCTGCTGGATCCGCGACCACAACACCGGCGAGGTCAACATCACCTGTGTTGGTAACGGTGATGTCGAAGGTCGCGGTGCCCCCGAGGACAACCGACTGTGCGTCTGGTGTCTTTTGGATGTCGATGGCCGGATCGATCACATCGACGGCAGCGTCGTCCGAGTCGGAGACCGGATTGCCCAGAGCATCAGTCCCATCGACTGCAGCGATGTTGGTGAAGTCGGCAGTCACGTTGTCCAGGGTGCAGGTGTAGTTGGTGGACGCACCAACCGCCAAGGCGGCAATCGTGGTGTCACAACTGGGAGCCAATGGGTCCGTGACGGTCAGGTCCACAAGATCCTGATCGCCGTTGTTCGTCACAGTGATGGTGAAGGTGGCGGTCTCACCGGTATGGAGCCGCTGCAGATCCGGTGTCTTCTGGATGTCGACACCAGGAGCCACGACATCGACGAGGGCGTCGTCAGATGCGGTGACGGTTGTTCCGAGCGGGGTATCCGCAACCACCGACGCGGTGTTGGTGAAGTCCGCGGTAACCGCCGTAACCGAGCAGGTGACCGTCTCGGAAGCTCCGATAGCCAGGGAGGCAAACGTTGCATCGCAACCCGGTGCCTGCGCATCGGTGATGACGACACTGGTCAAGTCGGTGTCACCGGTGTTGGTCACATTGACCGTGAACGCTGCATCCTCGCCGACCAGCAGCGTCTGCAGATCTGGCGTCTTCGATAGCGTGATGGCCGGATCGACGAAATCGACGTCGGCGGTGTCACTGTCGCTCACTGGGTTCCCCAACGGATCCTCGGCGGTGACGCCGGCCGTATTGGTGAAGTCAGCGGTAACACCAGACACCGTGCACTGGTAGCTCTCGACGGCACCGACCGCCAGCGAGGCGAAGGTCGTGTCGCAGGTCGGGGACAGTGGGTCGGTGATAACGAGGTTGCTGAGCGGTGTTGCTCCGGCGTTGCTCACTGTGATCGTGAACGTTGCATCACCCGAAGGGCCAACCAGTTGGTTGTCCGGTGTCTTCTGGATGTCGATAGCCGGCACCAGAACCGTTACGTCGGCCGTGTCGGAGTCGCTGACGGTTCCGCCCGCCGCATGGTCGGCCACTACCGAAGCGGTGTTGGTGAAGTCCGCAGCCACACCCAGCAACGAGCAGGTGAAGGTCGTTGATTCGCCAATCGTCAGAGAGGCGAAGGTTGCATCGCAGTCGGGGGCGACGACGTCGGTGACAACGACGTTTGTCAGATCGATGTCACCGGTGTTCGTGACCTCAATACTGAACAGTGCTTCGCCGTTGATGACGACAGTCTGCAGATCCGGTGACTTGGCAATCGAGATGGCGGGAGCCACGACGTCGACGTCGGCTGTGTCGCCGTCGCTGGTTGGGTTGCCGGCTGCGTCGGTCGCCGCAACAACTGCCGTGTTGGTGAAATCGGCAGTTACACCGCTCACCGAGCACAGATAGGTTGTCGATTCGCCGACGGCAAGATCGCCGAGGTTGGCGTCACAAGCGGGTGCCAGCACATCGGTTACGACCACATTGCTGAGCGGAACGACGCCTGCGTTGGTCACAGTGATGTCGAAGGTGGCGTCTCCACCGGAGGCAACGACCTGGAGGTCGGGACTCTTTTGGATGTCGACTGCAGGAACCAGAACCTCGACATCAGCAGTGTCGGAGTCGTTCACGGTTCCGCCGCCACCATGGGTGGCCACCACATTTGCGGTGTTGGTGAAGCTGGCCGTCACGCCGGTCGCCGAACAGATGACCGATTGTGAGTCGCCCGCACCGAGCGCCGGGATGGTGGTGTCACAGGCTGGCGCCTGCGGGTCTGCGATTGTCACGTCGGTCAACGGAGTGTCGCCGGTGTTGGTAACGGTGATGGTGAAGTTGGCATCCTGACCACTGAGGATCTGCTGTAACGCAGGATCCTTGACCAGGGTGATCGCCGGAGCAATCACGTCAACGTCGGCTGTATCGCTGTCACCCACCGGGTTGCCGAGCGGATCATCACCGGTCACCGCAGCGGTGTTGGTGAAGTTGCTCGAACCAGCAGTCATTGTGCAGGAGTAGGACTCGACCGCACCTGCTGCCAGCGATGCAAAGGTCACATCACAGTTGGGGGCGATAACGTCGGTCACTGTCACATCGGTCAATTCAACGTCGCCGGTGTTGGTGACGTCGATGTCGAAGGTGACGGTGTCACCGTCGAGGACCTGCTGCGAGTCAGGGGTCTTGTCAATGGTTATGGCCGGAGCCACCACATCAACCAGAGCAGTATCGGTGTCGGAAACTGTTGCGCCGAGCGGATCGGTGCCCACCACCGACGCGGTGTTGGTCATGTCAGAGATGATCGAAGCCAGCGTGCAGCTGTACGACTCGATGGCTCCGACGGCCAGGTCACCGATGGTGGTGTCACACAACGGGGCCAGCGGATCGGAGACAGCAACGTCGGTCAGATCCACATCGCCGGTGTTCGTAACCGTGATCGTGAAGGTGGCATCGGACCCGACCAGGATCTGCTGGCTCGCCGGATCCTTGACGATGTCGATAGCCGGTGCGATGACATCAACGTCGGCAGTGTCGGTGTCGGTCACATCTCCACCGAGCGGGTGGGTGCCAACAACTGCTGCCGAGTTGGTGAAGTCGCCGGTAACGCCGGTGAGGGTGCAGCTGTAGGTGTCGACCGCGCCTGCAGCCAGGTCGCCAATGACACTGTCACAAGCCGGGACCTGAGCATCGGAAACGGCGACGTCGGTCAACATGGTCGTTCCGGTGTTGGTAACGGTGATCGTGAAGGTGGCATCGCCGCCAGCTACGACGGTTTGCAGGTCAGGTGTCTTCTGGATGTCGATCTCCGGGGAGACAACGACCACGTCGGCCGTGTCGCTGTCACCGACTGTTCCACCGGTCGGCTCGTCAGCGACGACGGAGGCCGTGTTGGTGAAGTCGGCGGCGACGCCGGTGACGGTGCACGTGTACGTTTCGATCGCAGCCGGGAGCAGCGATGCAAAGGTGGCATCGCAGTTCGGGGCGAGGGCGTCAGTGACGACAACACTGGTCAGCTCCACGTCGCCGGTGTTGGTGACTGTGATGTCAAAGGTCGCATCGCTGCCAGGAAGAACGGTCTGGGTGTCCGGTGTCTTCTGGATGTCGATGGCAGGATCGATGACGTCAACATCGGCAGTGTCGGTGTCGGCGACCGTTCCGCCGGCTGGCTCGTCGCCAACCACTGTCGCGCTGTTGGTGAAGTTGGTGCTGACACCGGTGACGGTGCACGTGTAGGTCTCGATGCCGCTGACCGGCAGCGAGGCGAACGTCGCATCGCAGTTCGGTGCCTGAGCATCGGTGACCACAACGTTGGTCAGGTCGACATCACCCGTGTTCTCGACCCGAATCGAGAACGTGACATCGGAACCATTGGTAACGGTCTGCAGGTCCGGTGTCTTTTGAATGTCGATTGCCGGAGCAACGACATCGACGTCAGCAACATCGGCGTCTGTGATCAGATCCGGTGCTGACGGGTGCTCGGCGGCAACGACGGCGATGTTGGTGAAGTCAGCCGTCACGTTGGCCAAGGTGCAGGTGTATGTCTCGACTGCCCCAACAGCAAGCGCCGCATAGGTCGTGTCGCAGCTTGGGGTGAGCGGATCGCTGACAACTACGTTGTCGAGCGCCACATCTCCGGTGTTGGTCACCGTGATGTTGAAGGTGGCCGTCTCTCCGACGAGCAGCGTCTGTGAGTCAGGATTCTTCTCAATCGAAATGTCAGGCGCAACGACATCAACATCGGCTGTGTCACTGTCGGTGACGGTGCCACCAGCCGGATGCGTACCAACCACCGATGCGGTGTTGGTGAGGTCGGTGGTGATGCCACTCAAGTCACAGGTGTAATTGGCCACCTGGCCAACTGCCAGTGCACCAATCGTGTTGTCACAGGCCGGCGCCAACGCATCGCTTACTGCGACACCGGTGAGATCAACATCGCCGGTGTTGGTAACGGTGATGGTGAACGTGGCCGTGGCACCCGAGACAACCTCCTGGTTGTCAGGGGACTTGTCGATGGTGATGGCGGGAGCCACAACGTTCACATCGGCATCGTCGCTGTCGCCAACTGTCCCGCCCGTTGGCGTGTCCGCCACTACTGCTGCGACATTGGTGAAGTCAGCTGTGACACCGGCAACGGTGCAGGTGTAGGTCTCGATTGCACCGGCAGCCAGCGATGCGAAGGTTGCATCGCAACCCGGGGCTTGAGCGTCAGTGACAACAACGTTGGTCAGGTCGACGTCGCCGGTATTGGCAACGGTGATGTCGAAGTCGACATCGGAGCCACCGAGGACATTCTGCAAGTCAGGTGTCTTCTGGATCTCGATGGCAGGGGCAATCACATCAACATCAGCAGTGTCTGAATCACCGACCGGGTCACCCAACGGATCGTCACCGGTCACCACAGCAGTGTTGGTGAAATCGCTCGCACCAGCAGTCATCGTGCAGCTGTAAGTCTCGATTGCACCAGCAGCC
>JAAETI010000528.1 GCA_024228555.1 bacterium
GCCATATTGGGAGTGCTGGTCAGAGGTCCAGGTGTAGATCGTGGCGCCAGTGCTGGTGAAATAGCGGCGCAACGATCTGGCTCTTGGGCTGGTTTTGATCATCGGGAACCGTTGCCCATCCGATGACGATAACGTCCCGGCACCCCAGATCTGTGTGATGGGTTGGTCGGCTTGGTGGTTCACGATCCGGTTGTTTGCAGCCCTGATGGTTTCGGTTCTGAGGTGCCATTGTTTGGTCCAGGCAAGTTCGGTTCTGGCAAACTCTGACGCTCTGGCCATCGGGGCGACACCGATGTTGCAGCCCTCAGCCACGAGAGCGGCCATAAGGCGGGCTTGGTGATTACGTTGGGCTCGAACCGCTCCGGACGCGTGGGTGAGCTCATCGAGGTATCCGCACCAGGCGTTCACCTCGACCAACACGTCGACCAGGTCAACCTCGGGTATCAGCGCTTCTAATCCGGACCGGAGAGCGTCGACCGAAGCTGGGGTGTCTTCAGCTGGGAGAGGGGTGACGACAAGACGGTCATTTTCGATACGCACGATCGATTCTGCGTCCAGTGCCTCGTCGACAGCGGCGAGGTGTCGATTGATGACTTCGCCGAGATTGCTGAGGCGTTCGGTGGCATCGGTTCCGATCCCAGTCTCGACGCTGTGATCTTGGCGGTCGCGTCCCCATCGGTCCTCTGGGAGCAGGAAACGAGCGGGGTTTTGGTAGCGGTCACTGCCCTTGACCCAAAGGTCACCGCCTCGAAGTGCGCCTCGGATTTCGGTCAGCAATGCAAGTTCCCAACAATGCCGGTCGATAGAACCGTCAGGCCGGTAGAGGGTGTGCTTGAAGCGCCCCCGGACAAAGCCGACCGGAGTATCGACTGGCACCACTCGTGCCCCTGTGCGATTCAGGTTGTTGAGCACACAGATCGCATCGAGCAACTCGGAACTGGTTGATGGTCCGTCGAAGGTCAGCGCCTCCAGAACCTTGGGCCCGAACTGTCGGGCTGTTCGATATCGGCGAGCCATCACCGCGTCGAACCCTGTTCCCGACGCGGCCAGATCAGCGGCTTCGGTCCCTAGTTCGGCCAGCTCGGATGCGGTCACCGCCGCCAAGATCGCAGCCCGCAAATCAACATCAGCAACATCAGAGTCCAACACAAGTTCACAGATCACCGAGAACGCGTCCGCAACCCGAACCGTTGAGCGTTGTCGATCCACGGTGCCGCCTGCACGGTCCTCTGGGGGGCGGATCGCTGCGGTTACAGCAGTATCGAACAAATCGAGAATCTGGTCAATCGTTCGGGTTGTGGCGTCCACCACAGTGGCCACCAGGATCTGATAGCGACGCTCTGGAGCCAGCCGGGCGATAGCTGATGGACTCATCCTGCGTCCCAGCCCAGCAAGGAACCGCACTCGATTCGGGTTCAACCCACTCATATCGAATCGATCACCGCCCACAGAGCGCAGCACCTCAAGACGATCAACCAGGCAACCGATCTGAGCAGCGACCCGACCTGTCGGTGATCGCCGCAGCACCGTCAATACGCACTTGGTCTCCCCATCGGTAACGGCCAACAGCCTATCGAGCGTGTTGCGGGCATCATGATCGAGCTGGGACGCCAACACCATATAGGTTCGTTCTGTCGCCCGCTGCCGGGCCGCCATCACCGCCCGCTCCAGCACGCTGGAACCGACCCGGATCACCTTCTCTGACCGCAACCATGAACACCCAGACCGGTACAACGCCCACGGCTGGTCATGCTCAACTGCTCGA
>JAAETI010000529.1 GCA_024228555.1 bacterium
AATCCCCGATCCCGAGCCACCGGTTCCCTCCTATCCTCTGGCTTCGGCGCCCCTTGGCCTCGCCCATCTGAGCACTCACATGACCCTTTGAGAACAGCAGTATTCTGCCGATCACAAGACATCCATCCTACTTTCCGCACAATTCCCCGTGGGTTTCCGGCGGCGTAGAGCATCGGTAGCGCCAGCTATCGCCACCGATCGGTTGTCGATTACTCGTCGTTCATTATCACTGCTGGAGCATGAGTGGCTTTCTGATGTATAGTCGACGCCATCACGATGTAAATTCACACATTAGTGAGCGACGCGTTTTTATAAAATGACTTATGGCGACCACTATTCCATAAGTCGAGTCCCGCCCGACTTACGTCATTAGGAATTCTGTAAGTCGTCCAGCTGATTTCTTCAGTCTTGATTGCCGGGTCATGAAGACAGACAACATGGGCATGACAGACCCAGAGGAAGCCCCCAATCCGTATTCTGATCTATCCATGCAGGCGCTCGAAGTGGGGCCGATCCCCGTGATCCGCGCGTTCATCGACCGCCTTGAGCTTGACGATCTTCTTGTGCAGCATGTTCCCGAAAAGGCGCTCGGCCGGCCGCCGATGATCAGCCATGCGCATGCACTGTCCTTGATGGTGGCCAACGTGTTGGTTTCCCGCGAGCCCCTCTACGGCGTTCCCGAGTGGATCGAGAAGCATGTTCCGGAACACTTCCGATTGAACTCCATGCAGCAGGCGAGCCTGATGAATGACGACCGGATCGGTCGTGCGCTCGATCGCCTCTACGAATCAGACCCTGCTTCCTTGATGACCGCTGTCGTCTTGAAAACTGTGAAGGAGTTCAACATCGACCTGTCGCGAATCCACAATGACACGACAACCGTGACGCTCAGCGGTGCCTACGAGGGGCAGAAGAACAAGGAGGAACTCAAGCGGCCGCCCCTGATCACCTTTGGCTACAACAAGGATCACCGCCCAGATCTCAAGCAGTTGGTCTTGTCGCTGACGATTAGCTCAGACGGTGCCGTACCTGTCCACTTCAAGACCTACGATGGCAACACAACTGACGACAAGACGTACATCGAGACCTGGGACTCAGTGCGAGAGATCGCAGGCACATCGGCATTCCTCTTCGTTGCGGACTCGAAGCTATGCACTCGTGAGAACATGGGGCACATCACTGGGCATGGCGGGACCTTCGTCACGGTGCTGCCACGATCACGGCAGGAAGACGATGTGTTTCGCAAGCGCTGCCAAGAGGGTCGGATTACCTGGGACGAAATCCGACGGGATGTCAATCCACGCGGCAAGACAAAACCAGACCTGGTCTATGAGGCCCACGAACCCAACGAGCTCACCTCCGATGGCTATCGAATCATCTGGTTCCGAAGCTCGGTCAAGAGAGCGCTGGATGAGAAGCGCCGAGCCAAGCGCCTATCCCGCGCCAGGATGCGAATCGAAAACCTCGGAGAGCGCACCGGCGCTCATCGCTTTCGTACCATCGAGAAGGCTCAGATGGCTGCTGACAAGGTCCTTCAAGAAGAAGGCGCGCAACCCTGGCTTCGAGTGGGTGTGCGTGAAATTACCACCGACGAGTTCAAGCAGAAGAAGCCTGGGCGGCCAGGAAAGGACACCTCATACCGGAAGAACAAGATCCCTGTGATCCTGTTCGAGATCGAGGAACTCAGCGATGCGATCATCGCCGATGCTCTGTGTGACGGTCTCTTCGCGATGGTGACCAACGAGAAGAAGGACGCCATGGGCCCCCCCGCTATCCTTGACGCCTACAAGTACCAGCCTTACCTGGAGAAGAGGAACGAACAGCTGAAGACTGTGCTCTCGGTCGCACCGATCTATCTCAAGAAGCCGGAGCGGGTCGCCGGACTGCTTTTCGTGTATTTCCTCGCCGTCCTTATCTTTGCTCTGATCGAGCGTGAAGCTCGCTTAGGCATGAAGGAGAGGGATATCGAATCGATTCCACTTTACCCAGAGAACCGGGCATGCAAGGCGCCAACGTCGGATGGGATCCTGAGCGCTTTCGTCGGGCTTCGGCGCAGTCAGTTGCTTGACCCGAACGGAGTAATCGTCAAGACGTTCCACGACCCGCTGCCGGAGGTGGCATCACAGCTCTTAGAGCTTCTGGGGGTGAGTCGGAGGGCGTATGGCGGGTGACGCAATGCGCTTGGTCGGAGCTGTCGAATGCCTCAATCAATTGTGCGGAAAGTAGGTTCCAATGGGGGCCTCTCACTACAATAATTTATCACATTGCTAACACCCCTGCACTCGTGCAGCCTTGGCTTCACATGCGGCTGACCCTATACATTTCACTCCGACCGAGCCGCCCGATGACATCGCCATTACAGAGTTAGCCAATGCATCTTCCCCGCCTGCGCCCACCCACTCGTACCCGAGCATGGCCTATCCATCGCGCATACGCTCACCAACCGCTTGCTGGCAAACACCTCGCCTCTGCTACGTCATCGAGACGCCATCTCACCCCCACTAGCGAGACTTAGCCGAACCCTTTTGCTCCGACCCCAGCTCCACCGTAGGTGCAGGATTGAAGACATTCGTAATCGGCTCCATCCGACCGAGCTCCTTGCGAAGCAGGATCTGCGTGATCGACATCGACCCATCTTCGTGCTCGTACCAATCGAGGCCGTTCGCATCACGGACCGTTCTCACGATCCGACTGTCCGGACGCTCACGCGGCCAGATCATCTTGGCAGCACCATAGGCCGCATTGAGGACCGGCTGCATACTCCCATCAGGAAGCATGAAGGTCCGATCCTTCAGGGGGACATCGTCCGGAATGGGCTCCGATGCGACCTAGTGGTGTGATTCAGAAGTAATGACGATTCTCAGGGGCCCTCAGCGCCCCTCTCGGCGTTGCTGCACCTTCGACATATCCACGGATATCCCTGCGGCACAG
>JAAETI010000530.1 GCA_024228555.1 bacterium
AATGTTGGCCCTCGAACAGCAACACGGTGGTGGTCATCCCGGTGCGTGGCGGGGGTGGATCGGCGTGGTTTTCCCGGATCAGCGATAACACCCGGGCGCCGGTGTCGTCTTGATAGACCAAGGGTTGGTTGGCACCGATCTTTTTCAGCAACTCATAGACCGGATAGGCGCTGTCGGCCACCTGCTCCACCAGATCCCACTGGGTGGCATCGGGCAACGGCATGCCCAGCATGTCCTGGAAGGATTCGATGCGTTTGAACGGCAGGCCGAGGTGATAATGGGCCAGGGCCAGGTTCACTTTGAGACTCACATCATAGGTCTCCCGGTTTGCCTGCGGCGGCATGCAGGCCACGGTGATAAACCCGCAGGTCCCGCAGCGCAGCCGCTGCAGCTCAAAGTGCGTGACCAACGCCAGGGGCTGACCGGTAAAGCGCAGGCGCACTAACGGCGCTAAGCCATACAGCCGGCCGCGCGCGCATTGCGGACAGCGATCCCCCGACTGGTGTTCGTCATGGGGGCAAGAAACCGTCTCGGCGCCGTGATAATCCGCCGCCGCTCGCCGGCCATGACCGCGGGATTGCTGGGTGTCTGATGGATCCGGTGGCGCGTCCGGTTGAGTTGCGGACGCACCATCGGCGGGATCCACCGATGGATCCTCTGCCGTGGGGTCCTGCGGCGGATGGCCGCCGTCATCCCCGCCGTCATCTCCACCCTCCGGGTCCTTCGGCTTTGGCGGACGCTTTTCGGTCTTTTTCCCGAACAGGATACGGCGCAACTTCGATAGGCTGATGCGGGTTTCCAGCAGGGTGCGCTGCAGCCATACCAAGGTCTTAAGCAACGGCACCAGCTGCTGCTGCTCGGCGCCATCCAATGCCCCTTGTTGCGCCTTGCGAATCAGCTGCTCGACTTGCGCCTCCTCGATCTCGATGGGTGGCGGTGGTTTCATTGGCACAGCGCCGCCCGGAAGTCCCGCACCAGGGGATAAACCCATACCGCCTTGATCGGCACCTGTCCGATCCGGTGGTCACCTAACTTCCCCCGGCCCTGAGTGTGCCCAACACAACGCCAGTTCGCCGCCCGATAACACGTCCCCTGAAAACGCCCCGTCTCCACGAAGCTCTCCAGCAACACCGGCCGATAGCCATAACGGTGCTCCCAGTCCGCTGGCAACCGCCTGGCGGCCATGGATAATAGCTTGCTGGCCAGGCAGTGAACGCGGATCCAGGGCAAGATTAGAAATCGAGCGTTATTGACGATACCCCACAGGTTGCGGTGGCGCTGCGCCCGGCTCC
>JAAETI010000531.1 GCA_024228555.1 bacterium
CTTTCTCGGGCGGAGCTACTCCACCAAGGGCGAGCACGAGGGGCCTACAGCGAACCAGGATGGATTCACCGTGGCCTCGGTGACCTGATCACCGACCACGGAGTACCAGCCGAGGCCCGAGCCGTGTCGGATCTCACTGAGCTGGCCGACGCCCTCAGCGACGGGCCAGTCATTGCCTCGGTCAGTTTCCGATTCCCTACCATTGGATCCAAAGGTGGACACCTCGTCCTAGTCACCGGGCCGACCTGGACCAACGGTGAACTCAGCGGGTTCTTCTTCAACGATCCATCACGCTGGGAGCCGACAACTCCCACGTCACAGCAACCCGATTCGACGCCAGCTTCACCGGTCGGATCATCGCCACAACAACCTGACTACTTGGGCTCTACTCGCTATTTGGACAAGATGTCGCGTTTCGTCTCACCCAGCGTGGCCGGTCTGAGTGCAACCAGGGGTGTCGTTACCGAAGCGGCTGCACGGGACCAACTGGCGGAGAATTCCCTGGTCAGCAAGTATCTGCGGAACAAGAAGCCGGGCTAGTTTCTCTCGTGTTCCAGCCACAGAGGCAGTATCGCTCTTCCAGCCCTAGTGAAACCTGGTGTTGTCAACCAGTCAGCACTTTCTAGTGATCGAATTGGTCGATGTTCAACGGCTCTAGGCAGTCCTCAGTCGATCGCTCAGGGCTGGTCGAGGAGGTGCCGAGGGAGATCGGAGGCCACCGACAACTTCCATTGCGGATCCCGTTTCTCCAGGAACGACTCGACCCCTTCAACTGAGTCTGCCTGCTCGGCTACCCAGTCGAACAGGGGTTGCTCGCGGGCCATCATGGCTCTGACTCCCATCGAGTCCCACAACAACCGCTTCGAGATGGCCATCGAAACCGGGGCACCATAGATCGCCATCTCTCGGGCCCGTCGCACCGCATTGGGTACGACCTCCTCGGCGGGAACTGCTTCAGAAACCAGCCCCATGGCGGCCGCTTCCTCGCCGCCAATGGGCCGCCCGCTCAACAGAAGGTCA
>JAAETI010000532.1 GCA_024228555.1 bacterium
CGCTCAAGGTGACCGTGGCGGTGGAGCCGGCGACCGCGACACTGTAGCTGAAGTCGGTGGTACTGCCGGACTCCAGATCGTCCAGGGTGATGGTGGTGCCATCAATGGTGATCTGCTCGTTGCCCGTATCGGTGACGTTGGTGACCGTGAAGGTCAGCCCGGTGATGGTCTGGCCGGCTTCCACGGTGGAGACCGAGGCGCCACTGAAGAGACCCACCGCCGCGCCGCCTTCGTTGAAGGTCGGGTTGGAGCCGGTGGCGGTTAACGTCGGTTCGTCGTTGACCGGATCCACATTGACCGTCGAGACGATGTTCGGCGTGCCGGTGTCATCGCCCCCGTTGGCCGTGCCGCCGCTATCCACAATCTGCGTGATCGTCACGACCCGGTTGGCGTCGGTGGGGTCCTGGCTGGTGTTCTGATAGGTGGCGCCGTTGATGTCCGCTTCGACATTGGCTGTGCTGACGGTGCCGCCACTCAAGGTGACGGTCGCCGTGGAGCCCGCTACCGAGACACTGTAATTGAAGTCGGTGGTAGTGCCGGACTCCAGATCGTCCAGGGTGATGGTGGTGCCATCGATGGTGATCTGCTCATTACCGGTATCGGTGACGTTCGTAACCGTGAACGTGAGCCCGGTTATCGTTTGGCCCGCTTCCACGGTCGAGACCGATGCGCCACTAAACAGTCCGGCCGCCGCGCCGCCTTCGTTAAACGTCGGATTAGAGGCGGTGGCGCTCAGTGTTGGTTCGTCGTTAACCGGAATAATCGTCACCGTGGTACTGCGAGTCGCCTCCATGTCCCCGCCGCTGCCCTGGGCGCCGGAATTGCCGTCGTTGAAGCTCCAATCAATTTGGGCAGTGGCCGGTGGTGTGTTGTTTGAATTGGAGTAGGCGATTGATTGCATGGCAGAATTAACCAGCGCTGTTGTCGCGTTGCCATTAAATGTCAGCACCAGGGTGCCGCCACTGTTGGTGGTTACTGTACCGATGGTGGTGCTGTTGTAGACGAGATTTCCGCCATTGGTCAGGGCGTCGAGCTGCGAACTAAGGTCATTGCTAAACACATCCTCGGCATTGGCGCCGCCATTGCGAACCAACGTCAGGCTGGCGCCGTCATAGTTGCCGAGGCCACCGTTGAGGGCATCGAGCTCGGCATCGCTGATAGTTACATAATCAACCAGCACCACTGCCGCACCGTCTTCGATGAAGGTGGGGGAGTTGTTGTCTATGAATGTGTTTTCATGCCAGACGAACCCCGAGTCTGAGTTCACAAACACATCAAGATCGCCATCGCCGTCCATATCCTCCGCGATCACTGCGCTTGCTTTATAAGTGTCTGTGGCGATGGCGTGGGTGGCGATAAAGTTTCCAGAGCCATCGTTCTCATACCACTTGACACTGTCCTCTGTATCTACTGTAACGAGCATGTCCATGTCGCCATCATTGTCCATATCGGCATAGGAGATGTTTAAAATTTCGTTGACCTCAGCAGGGGCTGTTATTTCGGTAAAGGTAGTAAAGGGCGTCGCGGTGCCTGAATTCTTTAAAAAATAAATTTTGTTATCACTTTTGTTGTGAACGGCTATGTCCAGAAAGGTATCGTTGTCTATGTCTACGAGCTCTAAGGATTGGATGTTTACCGGATCTACGACCTGTTCTTGATC
>JAAETI010000533.1 GCA_024228555.1 bacterium
CCATCTCCGCCCTGGGTATCAGCGAACGGTTCGGCGGACTTGAGCCGCCTGACCACGTCCACCCCGTCTCGTCATGGCCGGGCTTCGACCCTGTTCCTCCACCAATTCCCGGCGCGGACCAGATTCTCGGCAGACCCTTACTCCTACTGAGTCGCAAAAAAGGGGATTCGCTTTGGGTCAGGATTTGGTAGGAGTTCCGATTCGCTGATTTTCCATGGTGGACGGGATGGATCAAGAGCTTATCGAGAGCGAGGCGCGCTTTGAGGCTTATGTTGAATCCTTGAGCGAGGTGATCGGGCACGCGGATCGAGTTGAGCCGCTGGAGGATTACTGCAGTGGTCTTTTGCTGCCGCTGGAGCGCAAGAGCGTTGAGCCGCTAGCAGCGGCGGTCGCTCCGGATCGAGTTTCGGCCAAGCACCAGTCGCTGTTGCACTTTGTTGCGCAATCGCCGTGGTCGGATGATCGGGTTCTGACCAAGGTGCAGGATCTGGTGTTGCCATCGATCGAGCGGGGCGGGCCGATCAAGACGTGGATCGTGGACGACACCGGTCTGCCCAAGAAGGGCAAGCACTCGGTCGGTGTGGCGCGGCAATATTGCGGTCAGCTGGGCAAGCAGGACAACTGCCAAGTGGCGGTGAGCTTGTCGGTTGCGAACGATGTGGCGAGCCTGCCGATCGCCTATCGGCTTTATCTGCCGAAGACCTGGGCACATGACGCTGAGCGGCGCGGGAAGGCTGGCGTCCCCGCGGATGTGGTTTTCAAGACCAAGCCGGAGATCGCGCTCGAACAGATCACGGCGGCCCATGATGCTGGCGTTGCGCGCGGCGTGGTATTGGCCGACGCAGCCTATGGCAACGATACGAAGTTCCGAACCGCTGTTAGCGCGCTCGGCTTGGAGTACATGATGGGCGTGCTGGGCTCGATCAGCCTCTGGCCGCCTGGCCAAGAGCCTCTTGCGCCGAAGCCCAAGACTGGACGCGGTCGGCCGGGCGCGCGCCTGCGCCGCGACCAGGAGCATCAGCCGGTTTCGGCCAAGGAGCTGGCGATGGGCTTGAAGCCGCGGGCCTGGAAGACCATCACCTGGCGGGACGGCACCAATGCACCGCTGGCTGGCCGCTTTGCGGCGGTCCGCGTGCGTCCGGCACATCGTGACCAGAAGCTCTCCGAGCCGCGCCCGCGCGAATGGTTGCTGATCGAATGGCCGAAAGGCGAAGCCGAGCCGACCAAGTACTGGCTCTCGACGCTGCCCGGAACCACCAAGCTCGCCGATCTCGTCGCCATGGCCAAGCAGCGCTGGCGGATCGAGCGGGACTACCAGGATCTCAAGCAGGAGGTCGGGCTCGGACATTACGAGGGCCGAGGCTGGCGAGGCTTCCATCATCATGCCACGCTCTGCATCGCGGCCTACGGCTTCCTGATCTCCGAAAGGGAGACGATTCCCCCCTCGGGACCCGGCCGGCGCGCCAAACGCAAAGCGCTTGGCGTTCCCAAAGATTACCGACCCAGAGGATCTGCCGATCCGTCCGGAGCGGCACGTCGCAAATTCAATTGCCACAGTCAGGCGGCGCCTCGCCGTCCTGCTCGCGAAAACTCAACCGAGGTGCCCATGTTGTGGCAGGGGCCGGAGTAGGCCGGATCAGCAGCAATTCTTATGACGCAGTAGGACTAATCCCAGGACAGATTATTCGGATTCGCAGACCAGTCGGAATAGCTCGTCGGTTCGATTGAGCGGCACCCACTCGGGGTTGATTGGCATTCCGTCCTCCGAGAACCCGTCGGAAAGAATGATGTCCGTTCGCCTGGCTTGCGTACAATCGAACAGCTGTCTGGTGGTGACGGCGGGCTCGAGACGCGCGACGAGAATCACTTCGGTAAGCACGAAGCCCGGCATCTCGTCGTTCTTGCGGGTTTGTGAGCTGTCCAGCGCGATAAAGCGATCGACCTGGGGAAAAAGGTAGGTCCAGGGCTTCCAGGGCGTTGGTGTGGAGATCTGTTTGACGACCTTGACGTGGTCCGGCAGCTCCGCGATCGTCCGCGACGCCCAGGAATAGTCGCTCCAGACGGCATAGCAGATCATCGTCAGGCCCGCTGCCAGG
>JAAETI010000534.1 GCA_024228555.1 bacterium
GATGCGCTGCTCGGCATCACCGAATCAGAGTCACGATTCGCAGCACAACAGACCCGCCAGGTCTGAGCAGCGCAAGTCGGTGTTCGTCCACCCACAGATCAGACGGTTGGGTATTCCAGTACATCCACGGGCTGCTCGGTCGGGACGACCTGCGTCAGCCGAGGCCAGGCAACTCGCAAGACCCAGGTCGTGCCGATGAGAATGAAGCCGGCCACGATCCCGTCGAGCCAATAGTGATTGCCAGTGATGGCCACAACAATGAAGGTCAGTGCCGCATGGATAGGGCCAGCCCATCGCACCCATCCGGTACCGACCGTCCACGTGGCGACACCGACGAGGAAGGCCCAACCGACGTGGATCGATGGCATCGCTTGAAGCTGGCCGGCCATTTCGTAGCCGAGCGAGGAGTACACCGACTGGTTGTAGAGAATGCCGGTATCCACCATCCCGGTTTCCTCGATGAACCGTGGAGGGGCTACGGCGACAAGCTGTATCAGTACCGATGCCCCGGTGAGCAAGGTGAGGTTGTTGCGGGCTATGTCGTAGTGGTCGCGATGCCTGACAAAAAGCCA
>JAAETI010000535.1 GCA_024228555.1 bacterium
CTGTCTTGATCCCGGCCTTGAACTCCGGGTTGTTATCCATATTGATACGCACTTGGTTCCTACCTGTTCACTTGGAATGGGACAGCCCAAACCCAAGCGCCAACAGGGATCGCACGCTGCACAGGCCACCAACACCCACCACAACGGCAGGAGCCAGCAACCCGAACAGCACGACAAGCAACCAACCAGGTGCCGCGAAGTGTCGACCATCGGGCCGCACCACATCGGTTCACGCCTAGTCTTCCGCTCATGTCGGATCCTCACTGATACTGGGGATTCGGCTAGCCCGGCCTTGTGATTGGCGTCACTTGGTCGGGCGCTTCTGGTTTCTGACAACCAACCTACAGCAGTGAACAGAGTTCGTCAATCATGTTCACGAACTTTCTTCACGACATGGCGGTGGGCTGGGTGTACACTGGTTGTATGACAGATGAAGACGACACCCCACCGGGGGACGATCTGTCGCCGATCCGCTCCGCGATGAATACAGCCGGGTTGAGCTTCGAAGATGTTGCCAACGCTCTCGGTGTGAGTAGTAGAGCAGTGCGGTTCTGGGCGTCGGGTCGCTCCAAACCCCAAGCAGTGGTCAGACCCCAACTGGCCAAACTCCTCGGCGTTTCACCCGTCGATCTCTTTCCCGCTGATCGATCTGATCTCGAACCCGAGGTGATCGCCTCCTATGACCGGCTGATCGACATTCCCCGCAACCTGTGGGAACGCCTCCTGATCGGCGCTGAGCACCATGTAGACATCATCGCCGGTGGGACACGTCACTACCTTGAACAGAACCCCGACCTCGGTGAAGTCCTCCAAGCCAAACAGCGTCTCGGGTCCTCGGTCACGTTCCGGGTCTGTCTAGCTGACCCGACTACCGAAGCCATAGGCGCCCGGGAGGAAGAAGAGAGCCGCTACTCGACGCTGGTGGCTGGGGGTCTGCGGACCAACACAGCCGCGGTGCTATCGGAATGGCAGAATCAGCTCGACCGCTACGACAGTGGCGAGGTACGAGTCACCGACGTGGCCTACCGGTTGGGGTTGTTCCGCTTCGACGACGAGATGATTGCCCAGGTCTACACCTTCGGCGGTCGAGGCCAATACAGCGCCGCCGATCATCTCCAACGAACCCGCCAGGGCGGCAAGTTCGACCAGTACGTAGAACACTTCGAGCGGATCTGGGCCGACGCCTCGCGACCACCACCCGAAACCAACTGAACAAAGGACACCCCAAGATGTCCGACCCATACACGACACCAACCAGGCCCACCGCCACCGTTGACATCCGCGACGCAGTTGAACAACAAGGCCTGAGCGTTGATGACCTCGCCCGCACACTCGGTGTCGACACATCGAAGGTCGAATCATGGGTGCAAGGTCGTACTGATCCACCCCGGCGGGTCCGTACTGCGATTGCGAAGCTGGTTGAGGTTCCGACAAGGAAGCTGTGGCCTGACCTGGTTGACCACTCCGATATCAGCACCCAAGCCGAGTTCGACAAGCTCATCGGTATCCCCCAAGAAACCTGGGCGGAACTACTCGGCATGGCCACCAGCCATATCGACATGCTCGGAGGAGGCTACGGATGGTGGCTCGAACAGAA
>JAAETI010000536.1 GCA_024228555.1 bacterium
CCGTGCAATCCTTGTCTCCCGATGGCAGCACGAACGTGGAAGATGGCATTCGCCTCGGCTACGAACTGCTCTCACGAGTCCCCTCCGACGGCCGTTTGCGCCGTGTGGTTCTCATCTCCGACGGCGTGGCCAACACCGGCAGCACCGTGGCGGACGAAATCCTCAAGAGCGTTAAGATGCACCGTGAAAATGGCATCAACCTGTCGACTGTCGGAGTCGGTATGGGCAACCACAACGACGCCCTGCTCGAGCGCCTGGCCAACCGTGGCGACGGCATCTGCGACTACGTGGATGACGCCGACGCAGCACGTCGAGCCATGGTCGAGCGCTTCAGCGGCGGCTTCATTCCGATCGCTCGCGATCTGAAGATCCAACTCGAGTTTGAGAACAGCCACGTCCTGTGCTATCGCCAGATCGGTTACGAGAACCGTGCCGTGGCCGATGCAGACTTCCGCAACGATGCTGTGGATGGCGGCGAGGTTGGCTCTGGCCACCAGGTCACCGCGCTCTTTGAGCTGGAGTGCATGGACCTTCCCGATGCCGGAGTGATGTCCCACATCGATTTCGGCCAGGTCCGCCTGCGCTACAAGTCGATCGCAACGGGGTCCGATCAGCAGGTGTTTGAGACCGAGCATGCGCTGCGTGTACAGGCGGGTCCGTTCCCCTTCGAAAGGGCCTCGTCTGGATTTGCACGCTCGGTGGTCGCTGCCCAGTTCGCCGAAGTGTTGCGCCGCTCGACGCATGCGGCTGGCGATGACTATGCAGCCCTCGTAGCCCAGGCGACTCGCATCGCGAATCTTCCCGAGTTTGCCGGTGACGGCGAAACCCAGGAGCTGGCTGGCATGATTCGCCGCGCAGGCTCGCTGGGCGCAGGCGCCCCCGTGCATCGCGACGAGCTATGGACCACCGTGAACTCCTACCGCAAGCACCGCTACCTTTGCGGCTCGGAGCGCGAGCTCAGCGGTGGGAAACTCAATTCAGAACGCCTTGCCCAGATCGCGGCGATCAATGCTGATCTGGAAGCTCGCATCCGCGAACTGAGCCTGCGGGAGGCCCTGCAGGGTCGCTAGCAGCAGTATTCTCAGAACTGGATCGGTCTGGGAGTTGAGAAGGGAAGGCCTGGAGCGTCAAGCTCCGGGCCTTCCTCGTGTGTGCCTGGCATGATGATTGACTTGAAGATGAAAGTTCTTCCGGGACCTGGCCACAGGGACCGAAGGGAAGCGCAAGGGCGGAACCGCGAGGGACCGTCTGAAGGAAGCGTGAAACGAAACCGCGAGTCGACGAACAGAAATCGGATACG
>JAAETI010000537.1 GCA_024228555.1 bacterium
AGGGGTCCTCCTCGGGTCAATAGTGGTCGGCTTGTGCCGTCGTCGGGGTGATCATACTGCACAGATTCGAGCGGTCTGGAGCTTCCGGGCGCCAGCACGCTCGGTTGCAGGGCACGCTGGCCCACGAGACGCGCCCACGAGGTCGACGGGAGGGTTTCTCCCCCGTTTCAACAGCCACGGGCGGGAGTCGCGGACACCAGCCTTGCGGAGGCCGAGATCGCCTCCTTGCGCGCCCTAGGTGAGTTCTGCTTCTGCTTCCGCCGCCGGAGTCCGAGCCGGTGCAGGCTAGGCCGGTGGGTACAGTCATCTGTCCTCCTTGGTGCTTTGTGCGAGAGCCTTCTTGCGCCGAACCGACTCGCCCTGCAGCGCGAGCTCGTAGGCGTTGTGGACGAGGCGGTCGAGGATGGCATCGGCCAAGGTCGGATGATCGATCGCCTCGTGCCAGGCGTCGACCGGCAGTTGAGAGGTGACCATCGTCGAGCGCACCTCGTGACGATCTTCGAGAATCTCCAGGAGCTCGAGACGATCGGCGTCGGCCAGAGGCGCCAGGCCCCAATCGTCGAGGACGATCAAGTCGGTCTTGGCCAGACCCGCCATCAGCTTGGGATAGCGGCCATCGGCATGGGCCAGCCTCAGCTCTTCGAAGAGTCGGGGCACACGCAGGTATTGCACTTTGTAGCCTTCGCGGCAGGCTTTCTGCGCCAGGGCACAGGCGATAAATGTTTTACCGACGCCTGTAGGGCCGGTAAGTAAAATATTGCGGTGCTGGGCGATCCAATCGCACGAGGCCAGCGCCATAAATAAACTTTTATCTAGACCCCGCCGGATCCGGTAGTTGACATCTTCGACACAGGCATATCCCTGGCGCAACTTGGCTTGTCGCAACCGAGTCTTGAGGCGCCGGCTCGCTCGTTCGGTGCCTTCGCGATCTATCAGAAGCGCTAGGCGATCTTCGAAACGAAGGTCTTCGATATCGCTCATCTGTAGCTGCTCTTCCATGGCTTTGGCCATGCCCTCCAGACGCAGCGCGCGGAGTTGGTCCAAGGTGGGATGTATCAGCATGGTGAAGCTCCTTTCGAACCGCTTTGATAATACGACGCGCCGCGTACGTTACCGTGCTCGATAGCACGGACGGACGGCGCGTTGTCGGGGAGTGCTTGCCGATCCAAACCGTTCTTAAGGATCGAGCTGATGCTCTTGTACGACAGGCCCCGGATCACCAGCGCTCGCTGGCAGGCCGCCTCCAGGCGATCCTTGCCATAACGCCTCGAGAGCCTGCGAAGGCCCAGGCAGGAGTGCAGGCCCTGATGCGGATGAGGCTTGGAGATCAGGATCGCCTCGACCACCTCCCCCGTCGCCGGACCGCTCTCGTGGGCCCACTTCACCAGCTTCTGAGCAGTCCACTCAGCATGGTGACGGTGCGCGGGGGGTTGGTGCTCCGGAACCGTCGTGCACTGACCAGGCACGTAACTGCGCACATGGCAGGCGACCCGCTGGCCGCGGTGCAGGCACTCCACCGTACTGGCGGTGAAACGCACGTCCAGCTCCCGGCCCACCAGCTGGTAGGGCACGCTGTAGAAGTGGTCCTCGACCTCGAGGTGGTAGTCCGGCCCCACGCGGCCCTTGTCCCAGTCCGCGTACTCGAAGCTCGCCGACGGCAAGGGCTTCAAAACCGGCCGGTCCAGCGCCTCGAATTGCGAGCGGCGGCTGCCGGGTAGCTTACGGAACTTCTTGTCGTTGAGCCGCACCAGTAACTCGCGGATCGCCGTGTTCAGCTCGCTCAACGAGAAGAACTGACGGTGGCGAAGGCACGCCAGTATCCAACGCTCTACGATCTGAACTCCGACCTCCACCTTCGCTTTATCCTTCGGCTTGCGCACCCGAGCCGGGATCACCGCCGTGGAGTAGTGGGTCGCCAGATCCTGGTAGGTCCGGTTCAGGTCCGGCTCATAGCGACAGGGTTTGTCCACCCCCGACTTCAGATTGTCGGGAACCACCACCTCCGTCACGCCGCCGAGGAATTCGAAGGTGCGCACGTGCGAGCCGATCCAGTCCGGCAGTTTCTGGCTGCGTGTGGCTTCGGCATAGGTGTAGTTGCTGGCGCCAAGAACCGCGACGAAGATCTGCGCCTCGTGGATCTCGCCGGTCGACGGGTCGGTGATCGGCACCGTCTGACCGCAGTAGTCCACGAACAGCTTCTCACCGGCCTTGTGCTGCTGGCGCATACTCAGGTCTACCCGGCCGCGCCACTGAGCGTACAGCTCGCAGAAACGGCTGTACTGGTACCCGTCCTCGGGGTGCTCGACCTTGTACTCGTCCCACAACAGTTGCAGCGTCACACCGGGCTTCTTCAGCTCGAGATGGATCTCGCTCCACTCCGGAAGCGGTCGCAGCGGCGGCGATGCCGTGGCAGGGAACAGCTTCTGCTCAAGCCTCGCCTCGTCCATCTTCTCCACCTGCGCCCAGACCAGCCCGGCCTCCTCGGCTCGGGTGCGGTACGCCAACACGGTTGCGTGGCTGGCCTGGCAGGCGCGCGCGGTCTTGCGAACCCCAAATCCCAAGTGCCACAGCAGTCTGAGAATGTCTCGCGTCTTTCGCATCGGTAGTTTCCTCGCTGGCATCGTGACCTCCTTGGGAGATCAGGATACCGGGTCGCGAGGACGACCCCGATCGGCCCACTCAAGCGGGTCCGGACCAAGGCAACCACCGATTCCGATCCAAGCCGACCACCCTTCCGACAGGCGTCGGCCAAGTGGTCGGCTTCAGCCTGGAATCGGTGGTCGCCTTGCTCTGGAATCGGTGGTCGCCTTCCCTCGGAACAGGTGGTCGGCTTGCCTCGGAATATGCAAGTACCTGCGCGATGACCGGATGCGATACAGACTTCAACTGAATGCACCTTCTTTGGGGCCATCCTCAAAGCAAGGCCCGTCTGGACGTTGCTTTGAATTTGCCATGACACGGTATTCCTAGAGCTTCTCCGCAGTACGGGAACGTGACTACCTGGCAGACGAGGAAGAGCATACTACCTACGCCCAGGGTGACACGAAGATCGAGCATGGCACCTTTACCGCCATCGCGGATATCGTGGAAGACACTCAATCCAGTGATGCTTCATTCTTTGTCTTGACCCTCAAGAAACGCGGTGGGCGAGCGGGTGCAGTAACAGAAATAGAAGCCCAACCAGCGGATTCTACGAACGGCTGATGGCCGCCGCAGATCCCCACAGACAAAGACCGGTGCCGGATCGTATTGAGAGATTTCGCAACCGATGGTTGCAAAGCCGAAGACATGCCGAGAGAAAGACAAAGATCGGAACCGGATCGTGATGAAAGAGTACACGCACACGGGGAGCCCTTTTTCCTGTCGTGCTCGCGCTTGCAGCAGTTCGACAAGTGCCGCACAGACCATGCTGGTCTCCTCTCATCGATCTCCTGTGTAGGAGAATACCTGGAAGCCGGGCCGAGAAGAAGAGCGAAGCCCCCCGTGTTGACTCCTCGTGTCTATTCGTCGCGCCCTGGGAGAAGCTCCGGCCCTGGGCTTCGAGAGAGACCGTCGGCGCGCCGCAGCCGTGTGGGGGCAGCGTCAAGTTATTTGCCTATCCAAATATTTCTAGGTTTTTTTGCGGGTCTCCCCCCGACCTAACGCTTACCCTATTGAAGACGACATCAACACAGGAGGAAGCGATGCCCGAGCCACAAACAACGTCCCAGCGACCGTCCCGCACACCCGGTTTCACAGTTCTCGAGACCGCCATGAAGCTGGTGACAGCCTGCATGGCGCTGATCACAGCCTGCCTGAAGCAGGCTAC
>JAAETI010000538.1 GCA_024228555.1 bacterium
CGTACCATCCCTGTCTGCGCGACTTGCTGCCTTGATTGCATAACTGAACACGAGGGAAGGAGCCAGAATAGCCGATCCGACGAGCAGGCAGAAGGTCATTGCTCCAGTCGTCAGCCTGTTCAAGTCGAAGATCGTGCTGGCGAAGAAGATGATCATGGCCAGGCCGAACAGCCCGTACCCAGTGCGCAAGCCAAGGGAAACCCAGCCGGCGATGCGGGCTCGAGAGGCTAGAACCGGGTCATCGTCGATGGTCATGGTTTCAAGCCTGCCGTGTTGGGTAATCGCTTCGCACGCTCGGCCGTCTCCGTAATGGACAACTCGACTCTGCTCAGGCGTCGAAATCGATGGCACAGATGGTCTGGCGGTCGACTCGGTCGGCTGAATCTGGTGTCGCGTGTCGCGCCCAGGCCGTTGGTTCCGGTCAGAAGGCAGGCAGCAGTCGGTCGAGGTGGACGAAGAAGAGGAACAGCGGAACGATGGCCACCGGTGCCGTGGCCAGGTAAGCAGC
>JAAETI010000539.1 GCA_024228555.1 bacterium
CCCCCCTCAGGGAGCTTGCAAAAACTTCCCGAGGGGGGTATCTCCTTTACGCCCAAGTGAAGGAGATCCCTCTATGTACCGGAATCTGCTGAACGAGTCCAGCCTGTACCCAATCCTTCGAAAACTCGATGAAGAGCTCGCTGCCGAAACGAAGAAGCTGGGGTGCCCCTGTGGCGGGCAGCTTGACCGAGCCAACTACCCGCGCAAGCCGCGAGGTGCTGCGCCGGAGGTGGAGCGCGACCCGGCCTACCGGCAGCGGCTGAGCTTCTGCTGCGCCGAAGAGGGCTGCCGACGGCGGCGGACTCCTGCGTCGGTGCTTTTCCTGGGGCGCAAGGTGTACCTCGGGGCGGTGGTGGTGGTCGTCAGCGTGCTGCGGCAGGGACCGAGTCCGGCTCGACTCGCGCGGCTGAAGAAGCTGGTGGGAGTCAGCGCCCGGACGGTGAGGCGATGGCACAAGTGGTGGCTGGAGAGCTTCGTCGAGAGTGATTTCTGGAAGGCGGCACGAGGACGTCTGAGGGCGCCCTTGGAGGAGAGGGAGCTTCCGCGGTCGCTGTTAGAGGCCTTCGAGGCGAACTCGGCGTTGCTCCAGCTGGTGTACCTGCTGCGATTCGTGAGCCCGCTGACGATTCCCTCGCCGACAACGGGTCTTGGATTTTGAGGGGCGATTACGATCCGCAGAGGATGCCTCTGGATACCACGAATTATCCGCGGTAGCGTTCGCCGCGGCGGGCCGAGACGACTCGCAGCTCGCCAGAAAGGAGCGAACGGATGTCTGAGGATCGAGACGAGCGGTCCCACGACCTGTGGGCGCGTCTGCGCTTCGCGATCGTGGGTCCTTTGTTGGCCGCGCCACCTCGGCGGGGCCAGCTGCAATCGCAGCTGCAGCGGCTCTCCAACAAGCCGTGGTGTCACCCGATCAGCGGCGAGCTGGTGCGCTTCGGCTTGTCCACCATCCAGCGATGGTACTACAAGGCGCGAGCGGCCAAGCAAGACCCGGTGGCGGTGCTGCGGCGCAAAAGGCGCAGCGACAGTGGCCGTCACCGTGCCCTGAGCGAAGGGCTGAAGCAGTTTCTGGAGGTTCAATACCGGTCCCACCGCAGCTGGAGCTATCAGCTCCACACCGACAATCTGGCGGCGGCGGTCGAGGCGCAGCCCGATCTCGGTGCGATGCCCTCGTACGCCACGGTTCGCCGCTACATGAAGAGCGCCGGCATGGTCAAACAGCGCCGGCGTCGAGGTGGACGTCGAGCGCTGGAAGGCTCGGATCTCGAGCCGGTGCGCGAGGGTCTGGAGCCGCGCGAGGTGCGCAGCTTTGAAGCCGAGTATGTCCACGGTCTGTGGCACCTGGACTTCCACCACGGCTCGCTGAAGGTGCTCACGGCGCGAGGCGAGTGGGTTGTGCCACGGCTGTTGGGGGTGCTCGACGATCGCTCGCGTCTGGTCTGCCACGCGCAGTGGTACCTGAGCGAGACGGCCGAGGACCTGGTCCACGGCCTCCAGCAGGCGTTTCTCAAGCGCGACTTACCGCGGGCTCTGTTGACCGACAACGGCTCGGCGATGATCGCCGAGGAGACCCGCCAGGGTCTGTTGCGCCTGGGCATTCACCATGCCACGACGCTGCCCTATAGCCCCTATCAGAACGGTAAGCAGGAAGTCTTGTGGAGCCAGGTGGAAGGCCGTCTGCTGGCCATGATCGAGAATTGCAGCGAGCTGACCCTGGCCCTTTTAAACGAGGCGACCCAGGCCTGGGTGGAGATGGAGTATCACCGGGCGCTGCACTCCGAGACCGGCCAGACACCGCTGGGACGTTTCCTGGAAGGCCCGAGCGTGAGTCGCGAGTGTCCCGCAAGCGATGAGCTGCGCCTGGCCTTTTGTAGCGAAACGTCTCGTCGCCAGCGCCGCTCCGACGGCACGCTGACCCTGAGAGGAATCCGCTTCGAGATTCCTAATCGCTTGCGTCACCTCGAGCGTGTCCGCGTGCGCTATGCCAGCTGGGATCTCGCTCACGTGTACTTGGTCGACGAGCGCGAGGGGACGGTGCTTTGCCGTGTCCATCCTCTGGACAAGACGAAAAATGCCGAGGGGCGCAGGCGCCGAGTCGAGGCGGCGAGCGTCGAGGACTCCGAGGCGCCGCCGCACAACGGTGTCGCACCGCTTTTGCACAAGCTAATCGACGAGTACCAGGCCACCGGATTGCCACCGGCCTACCTGCCCAAACCCTTTCGAAATCCCGAGGAGGACGAATCATGACGAAGAAGCTTTTGTCGCTTTACGGATTGAAGTGGAATCCGTTTTCCCCCGATGTCCCCACCGCAGCGCTGTGGGTGCCGCCAGCCATCGAGAGCTTCTGCTGGCGGTTGGAGCAACAAGTCCGTGACGGCGGCTTTGCCCTGATCTCCGGCGAGCCCGGCACTGGCAAGTCGGTCACCTTGCGGCTTCTCGCCCATCGCCTCTCAGTCGTGCCGGAGCTGGTAATCGGCGTGCTGAGTCGGCCCCAGAGCGGGGTCGCCGACTTCTACCGCGAGCTGGGGGACCTGTTTGCCGTGTCGCTGTCGCCCCACAACCGCTGGTGTGGCTTCAAGCTCTTGCGCGAGAAATGGCACAGCCATCTTTCCGCAACACTCTGGCGCCCGGCCCTGATCATCGACGAGGCTCAGGAGATGGACCCGGCGGTTTTGTGCGAGCTGCGGTTGCTCGCCAGCACCGAGTTTGACTCGCGCTCGATTCTCACTGTTGTCCTCGCTGGCGACTCACGTCTGCTCGAGCGCTTGCGCCATCGAGATCTCCTGCCGGTCGCCAGCCGCGTGCGCGTGCGATTGCACCTCGAGCCCAAGACCCCTCAGGAGCTGGCCGAGTACCTCGACCACGTGCTCACCGAGGCCGGCAACCCGCGTCTGGTGAGCCCGCAGCTGGTCAGCACGCTGTGCGAGCACGCCGCCGGCAACTTTCGCACCTTGTGCATCATGGCTGCCGAGTTGCTCGCCGCTGCCGCCCAGCGAGAAGCTCTCGAGCTCGATGAGAAGCTCTTCTTCGAGCTCTTTGCCCCGACACAGAAACCTCGCCGCGCGCGCAGGTCGCCATGAGTCGGTTGCCGGTCAAGCTCGCCCACCAGCTCAAGCTCGTCCCCGCAGCCGAGAGCTGGCTCATTGATGCCCTGTGGAGCGAACAGGCCGTCGGCATCATCGGCGGCGAGCCCAAGTGCTGTAAATCCTTCCTCGCCCTCGACATGGCGGTCAGCATCGCTTCCGGGACCCCCTGCCTGCGACGCTTCGTGCCCGGGCGCACCGGACGGGTGATGCTCTATGCCGCCGAAGATGCCCTCCACGTGGTGCGAGAGCGCCTCGAGGGCATCTGCCGCGCCGCCCAAGTCCATCTCAGTGATCTCGATATCCAGGTCATCACCGCCCCCACCCTGCGCCTCGATACCTCCGCCGACCAGCAAAGGCTCACCCAAACCGTCGACGAGCTTCGGCCGCTGCTGCTACTGCTCGATCCCTTCGTGCGCCTGCATCGCATCGACGAGAATGCCTCCAGCGAGGTCGCACCGCTTCTCGGCTATCTGCGACAGCTACAGCGCCAATTTCAACTCGCCGTCGTCCTCGTCCACCACGCCCGCAAAGGCGCTCACAAGCTGCGACCCGGCCAGGCGCTTCGCGGCAGCTCCGAATTCCACGCCTGGGGCGATTCGAACCTCTATCTGCGCCGAAAAGCTGAGCACCTCACTCTCACCATCGAGCACCGCGCCGCTGCATCGCCCGCTGATATACCCATCGCTTTGCACGGCCAAGCCAAGCAGCTCGCCCTGGGAATCGTCGACGAGCCACCTCAGCCAGAGCCCACCAAACTATCCGCCACCGAAAGGCTTCTCCACACCCTCGAGCAGGCCAACTCACCGCTGCCGTTTGCCGACCTCAGAAAGGCTTGCAGGATACGCACCGAGCGCCTCTGCAACGCCGTCAACGAGCTCAAACAACAAGGCCGCATCCAAAAAACCGAGCACGGCTACCGACTCGCAAATCTCTGAGTTTCCGTTTCCCTTTCCCCCACGCCCTTACAGTAGCGCGGAAACGGAAACGGGAAACGAGACGCACCTATGATTCCGGCTCATCGTAGCTTCCGCCGTCTCAAAAGGCTCATCTCCATCGAACAGGTCCTCGCCCATCGCGGCCTGCTCGGACGCTGCCGCCGACAAAGAGACTCGCTCGTCGGCCCTTGTCCCATTCACCACGGTGACAACCCACGCGCCTTCGTGGTCTCGCGCAGCAAGAACCTCTGGCGATGTTTCACCGCATGTGATGCCGGCGGCGACCTCGTCGAACTCGTCCGACGACTCGACCAGTGCTCCTACTCCCAGGTCGCTGACTACCTCAGCTCGCTGGCCCGCGAGCCCCTCCGAATCGTCGTCCCCATCGAGCCCACCCATGCACCCACCAAGCCCTTCTCGCCCTTCCGTCGCCGTCTCCCACTCGACCCTGAGGCCGACTTGCTGCGCCACAAGCAGATCCGCCCACACACGGCAAGACGTTTCGAGACCGGTCGCTATCACGGCCGCGGCTTCCTGCGCGACGCCATCGGCGTGCGCCTCCACGATCCGCAAGCCAACCCCATCGGCTATGCCGCGCGACGGCTCGACCCACAACAGATTCGACGCTACGGCAAGTGGAAGTTTCCGCCGCGGCTGCCCAAGAACCAACTGCTCTACAACTTTCACCGCGTCCGAACCCGCCACCCCCAAGCGCTCGTCATCGTCGAGTGTCCCTGGGGCGTCATGCGCCTCCACCAGATCGCCATACCCGCGGTCGCACTGCTCGGCACCCACCTCGCCCCCGCCCAGCACCAGCTGATACGCCCCCTGCGGATCATTCTCATGATGGACGCAGACCCCGCCGGCAAAAAAGCCGCCTCACGCATTTGTCGCCAGATGCACGCTCACCCCGATCTGTCCGTCGCCTCCATCCCCGACGGCCTCGACCCCGATGAGCTCACCGATGACCAGCTCGCCGCATCCCTTCGCCATCTTCTTTTCTAACCAGTCTCTTCTTCCTTGGCTCGATGCAGCTCCATCGTTTATCGGGATCACACCACCATCAATTATCGAGATCACGCTCAATCGGCAGAGGCGCAGGGACGTTCGCGAAACCGGCGACCTGCTTCAGCCGCTGGCGAAAGGCTTCGGCTATCGTCTCGTTGCCCTGCTTCTCCAGCTCTTGAGCTTCGAAGAGATTGAGCTGACTGGAGGGTTTGTAGGCCGCGCCTTGCCAGCTGGTATCTCCCCAGTATGCCGTCATCCGTTCGAGGTGGATCTCCGAGACCTGGTCTCGCTTGTCGGCTCCCCACAATGCGTTGCGGTTCATATCCATGATGGGGAAGTTCAGAAACAGGTCGATCGTCCCGAGCTTCCCGGCCGTCTCGATCACCCCCCAGTTGAGGTGCAGACCATAGGGATCCAGAAGGCAGAGGCCGCGCCGGTAGTCGCGATAGTGGACGTTAGGGAACACTTCCTCGATGAGGATCCGGTTGCAGTCGCCTTCGTACACGTGCACATCCGGACGGTCGCCGACCAGCGAACGCAGAAGCTCGACTTTCTTCCCGTCGAGGTCGACCAAGAAGTACTCGCGGAAGGGCGGGTCCAGATCGAGGGCGATTTGAGGGCTGCCCCGAACCTCCTCCCCGGTAGACCTCGATATGTGGGTACCGGCACCCGAGAAGCCGTCTATGTAGACGTGGTAGAGGGCTTTCTGCTTGGAGAGTATTCGCGAGTAAGCCCCGGCGTACTTGCGCACAATCTCCAGCTTCAGCTCGGACCAGTAGCCGATTTCGTCATATCTGGCGGTCATCTAACCTCCCGGAACGTCCGACCGACGTAGGTATGGCTTCTTAACCAGCATCGTCGCCGACGCTGGCGGCGATCCACTCGAGGAAGCCGGGCTCGCCGCGGGAGACGTCGATGGCGATGATCTCCGGCAGGTCGTAGCTGTGAAGCTCCTGGATGGTTTGGGTCACGGCGTCGAACTGCGACGCCGTCGTCTTGATCACCAGCAGGTGCTCCGCGTCGTCGCAGACCTCACCCTGCCAGCGGTAGAAGGACCTGACGCCCGCGACCATGTTGACGCAGGCCGCCTGGCGGCGGCCGACGAGCTCGCGGGCGATCAGCTGGCCCTGCGCCTCGTCGCCGACGGTGGTCAATATCACGATGGCCGACATGGCCGGCAAAATACTGGCTCGCGGCGGCGGAGTCAATCGCACTATCGGGGCCGCTGCGGTCTCGCGAGCAGGACAGCCGGCGCCGCCGCAGGGCCGCGTCAGTCTCATGGCGCACCCCCGAAACCGATGCGGCGCGCCGAAGCCGGCGGCGGCTGCATCAGCTCGCGGATGGCGTCGAAGACGATCCGGAACTGCGCGTCGAACTTGTCCTCGAGTTCCTCGAGCTTCGCGGCCAGCTCGCGGTTGGAGG
>JAAETI010000540.1 GCA_024228555.1 bacterium
ATGGCGACTAGGCGCTCGATGAAAACGAGCGGGTCAAAGCGAAAGGCCTTGGTGCCGTCGCGCCAGGGGGAGCGGAGTTTCCAGAGGACCCCGCCGTCGTCGGTTAGGGAGAGGCGGCCTTGGGCGAGCGGGGGGCGGGAGATGTACCTGCAGAGACGCTCGCGTAAGGCGCGGGCGTTTGCGGGGATGTGGGTGGCCGCGTGCAGGGAGCGCAGCCCTGCGATCAGACCAACGAGCACCCAGCAAACGAGGGAAGCGATCCATTGGGTGCGCGTCAGCCCCAGGATCCAGGTCGGGTTTTGCTCCGTGCTCCTCATGGGCCCATTCTGCCACGGAATGGAGGAGTGGAAGCACACCCTGTTGCCAAATGAGCTCTGTTGGATGCGAAACGGGGCTCGGAGGTGTGGGAGCTTGGCACGGAGCAATCGGCCGTCTTCGTATCTAGCTCAGTGCTGCAACGTGGAGGTCTATTTCACCCATGCTTCACCCGCATGGTTCAGATTCAACGTGGCGGAAAGGCGAGCTTAGCGGTTTCCCCTGCGCGGACTTCGATCTCGGCGACTACGGGTGCCTCTTCAGGCAGGTCGCGGCTGTGTTTTGGCCGATAGCGTAGCTGGATAGTTCCCGCAGGAACCGTCTTCAGGGTCAACGCGCCATGATTTGCTTTAAATAGGTAAGCGAACCAACCAATTCCATCGGGGCCTGTCCAGGTAAGACAACAGGGCGAATCCACATCGCCTCCATAGTCGACTTCGTCCGGCAAGGGGAGATTCGTGAGCTCCAAGCACCCCACGGGTACGTCGACGTCCAGCCGGTTCTCTCCGGCATTGAGATCCAGTTTCCGGTGGAAGATTTGTGTCGAAGTTCCGTAGGAGATCGCGGCCCAGTTCAAGCGTCCACGCTGCAAGGGGGAGACCCGGAAGACACCGCCAGCCCGTAGCGGAGGTGCATGTACATGGCGCCCGTCAACGGTGAGGTACAACTTCCAGTCACCGGGTGGATGCTCGCCATCGATCAGGAAACTCCCGACGAGTTGACAGGGCAATTCGCCTTCCAGGTCGATCTTCGTTCTAGTCGTGACGCCGGACTTCACCTCGACGTATAGGGCTTCTTGTGCTCCATCCTTCTTGCGTGCCATCGCTTCGTGGACCAGGCGCCACCGACCAGGAAGGAGTTGATCGAAGCGAAAATCGTTCGCTTCACCAACCGTTGCCGTCCGGTATTTTCTACCGACGCTTTCCGCTCTCACCACGGTGCCGATCATCGGCCCGATGCTCGGAGCCACAATCTCGCCGACGACAGAGCCTGGAGCGCCGAGCGTGAGCTCAACATCGGAGACGATCCCCGTCGATTCAACGGGGCCCCATTCGCCGATCAGTGGGTCTTGCCATGGACCAAAGGTCGCCTCCAAGCGACGAAGCGGCAGATGCGACGCAGCGATCTCAAAGCGGCCATCCACTCCGCTCTGGGCGGAGCCGTGGTGGGTTGCATCCTCGCCGGTCTTGCCACCAGCGATACCCCAAGATGTGATCTTCGCTCCAGCGAGGCCCTTTCCGTCGTGCACCACTCGCCCATAAATCCGTGGCATTTCGTCTGAGAAACTCCTAAGGGGCTTCGGTTCAGGAATTGGCTCCAGGGTCAAGATCAAGTCTGTCGTGCCAGCAGGAACATCCCCGGCCTTCTTCAAACGAACCGTTTTGCCAGGGGTTAGGACTCTGAACTCGCACGAAGCTCCGCTCGGCACCGGTACGCAGAACTGTCCATCGGCACCAATCGTGATCGGAGCACCCCTCGAGTAGCTGTCACCGCCATCCAATGAAAAGCTAGCCATCACCCACGTGCTACGCACGCTTCCCCCGCCCTCTTGAACCACGCGACCGCGCACCGAGCGATCGGGAACGCAGGCTTTGAGCTTCAGGTCACCCAGATCGATCTGTTTCTCATCCCCAGGGCGAATTGGATCGCTGAGCAGCCCATCGTGACCATTGCAATACACGCCCAAGCGCACGGGCCGGTCGGGGACTGCCTGAAAGCAAAAGTGCCCCTCAGCATCCGTTTCTATAAAACCAATTGAACCGATCCGAATCATTGTTGAGGTGGCGATTGCGGCTCGGAATAAATCGGCCCGGTCCTCGTCCACCTCGAAATCCCGCATCAGGCAGAGGCGTGCCCCTTGCGCGGAAAAACCCTCAGCGGTGAGTACGCGCCCCCGGATCGAGAAAGGAGCGTGGATCATTTGCACACACCCCACATCGATCTCCCGCTCTGCCTCAAGCTTGACTTGCTGAGTGTCGGCGAGAAACCCATCGGATTCGAAGGAGAGAAATATGAAGTCGGGGGAGGCGCTGACCGAATCGCTTGACCATGGCCCGATCGGCAGGACAAACCGCCCATCCACACCAGAAAACGTCGAGAAGCTGGGAGCCATTGAAGGAATGGCGAATACATCGGCACTGCCAACACGCACCCCCGCCACAGGTTTCTTTGATTCATCAAGACAAAGACCACGCACAACATAGACACAGATCTCTGGAGTAACCGGCAGGTAATCGCTCGGTGGTTTTGCGTTGGGAGCAACAGTCTTGCGATCAGCGTCTGTTGAAAGCGCAGGTACGAGAACTCTCCCCCTTTCGTTGTCATCGAGCGCCGGGTCTGGCGCGAAAGCTGTGAGCTCCGTTTTTGAGTCTGAAGACGACATCAAACCGAAGCTGCGCAAACCGAACCATGAAGCGATCACCGCCCCAACCACAAGAATCATCGGCACCAATGTCGCGGACGCTGTTTTCGTCGCACTATCGAAACCGGCAGGAGTCAACCCCAAGCACCAGGCGCGCCAATCCTCGCCGCGCTCTCGCTCGAGCTGTTCGCGCAGCGTCGAGAGTCCGCGCTTCAGGCGGCTGCGTACCGTCGACGCAGGCATGTTCAAGCGTTCTGCGATGACGCTAGGGGTAAGCCCATCGAAGTAGCGCAAGACCAACGGCTCTCGCAAGTCATCCGGCAGGTTCAAAACCGCCTTAACCAAAATCCGGCGATCCTCCTCGCGAGCACGCAGGGTATGGGCCGAAGGCTGCGCCTCCTCGCGAGCCGCCCGACGCTCCCGATCGGCGCGACGCCCCGCCGAGCGCCGTTCTTTCGAAGCGCCGCGACGCAGAATTGTAGCTAACCAAGCGCGTGGCGATTCGATCGCCTGCTGCGGAGGATGTGTGAGGGTCTGCACCCAAGCCTCCTGCAGAAGATCATCCGCATCCTCTGGCCCCACCAAGGTCTGCGCCAAGCGGGTGGCCCAGGAAGTCTGGTTGAGCAGCTTTGCCAGCTCGATGCTTCGCGATCTTTGATTCATAGGTTTTGCCTCACGCCATGGTGCCCAGGATCAGTCCAGCGTCCCAGAAATCGGGAGAATCTTTCGGCATATCGCTATAATGAGGGGGTGTTCCCGGCTCGAATCACTCGCTGCCGCCCTGTTCACTTCATGAGGACTGTCATGCTTGGCCTTCGTATCTACCGCACTTTGTTCCTGCTGGCACTGGGTTCAGTATTCTGCAGTCGCGCAACAGCGCAAGTTCGGATGGAGCACTCAGCGCCATGGTTAGGTGGCGACCTCAGCCTTCAGATCGAGGGTGCGCAACCCGCCAGCTACGTGCGCTGGTTGGTCGCGCCGACGGCGGGCAGCTTCATGCTGCCCTTTGGTGAACTCGAACTCGAACGCTCGACCATCCAGGTTCTTGCTGGCAGCACGACCGACTCCAACGGCTCGTCAGCGGTCTCGCTCTCACTCGATGCCCTGACCTACGCGGTGGAGGAGGAACTGCACATCCAGACCCTCGTCGCCGACGCGACCCATCCGTCGGGGTTTGTTCTGGGTGAGGCAAAGCACCTGCGCGTGCTCGGGCCCCGCTTCTACGTCGGCTGCCGAGGAGTGAACGCGGCTTCGCAAGCCGAGAACGGCGCACTTCTGGCAATCTCCGAGGACAGTGGCTCGACCATCTTCGAGATCGGTCACGGCCGGGTTCTCACCGGTGAACGAGGCCATGGTCGGGCAGCGCCGCGCTTCTCCGCGAACATGGACGTGGGAGCGGTGATGATCTCTCCCTCAGAGCTCCTGCTGTTTGATCCCTTCTTCGGAACGGAACTCGCACGCATTCCCTTTGCTACCGCAAGTCGCGATATCTTCGTGCACCCCGATACCACGGGTGTTTGGGTGCTCGATCAAGGGAGTGGCCCTTCGCGGGTCAATTATGTGGACTTCGACACCCTCACCGTCACGAACCAGATCTTCCTCCAGCAACCCGTCAGTTGGTACTGGTGTGCCACCGAGGATGGCAGGGAGGCGTGGATCGGCGAGCACTACTCCTTCACAGGACAGACGGCCGCTCTGCGATTCAACCTCGAAACCGGGCAGGTTGGCGAGAGTATCCCCCTTGGTGCAGTTAGCAACTCCCGCTTCACCGACCTGACATGCGCTGCGGGCCAAGTCTTTGTCGGCACGGCAACCCAGACGGGCATGGGTAACTGGTTCGGCTATCGGTCTCGCATTCAATTCGCCGCTGGCGGGCATGTTGTCACCACCGACAGCGCGTTCACCACCGAGTTCTCCATGTTCACTGCCGCTCCAGATGCTAGAGCTGTGCTCTTCTCGAACTTCATGCCCGAGATTCCCGCCGGGTCCCTCAGCGCACAACGACTCGCCGTGCCCACCGTGACTCACACGTTTGCATCGCCCTGGGTCTACCTTCATGTCGACGCGCTTGCCGTAGAAGGAACAGGGCTCTGGGTGCTGGACTCCTCCAACAATGAACCTCCCACCGCAACCGACCCCGGGCGACTCTATCACCTTGATCTGTTGACCCACATTTGGAGGCAGCACCCGACGGATTGGCACTTCGTCGGTCCGGTGGCCATGTCCTTGCTCAAAGGCCCCACGCACAACACGATCGGCCTCATCACGGAGTCCGAGCCGGCGCCTATCTCTATCACTCCGAAGCTCTGGATGATCAATACCGCAACCGGAATGGAACGAACGGTGCTTGTGCGTTCCGGCGTGGACTCGGTGAGCGGGATTGGCAGGCCCTGATCACTCGGTTGGGGGATCGCAACGCGATAGGAGTCGATGGGGATGGGAACGCCAGCTCGCTTGGCAAGTCGGGTGCCGCCTATGTCTTTGCCGAGAGAGCACGCAAGTCCTTGTACTGCGCCGGTATTGGTTTTTGCCACAGTCCCCTGTCAAGCCGAAGGAACTCGAAGGATGAATTTTAAAATGCGATTGAACCCATTGCCTACCCGCGGTCTCTCACTGTCCGTGTTCGCGCTGTATGCTCTATGTGGTGGCTGCTCAGAGAGCACCTCCGGAGATGATGGGGGCTCATCCACGGGCGTTCTGCGGGTGGATGCAGCGAGCACGTCGTTGAGCCCGGATGGTTCTTCGTGGACCGCTGCCTTTCCCGAGCTGTTTGATGCTCTCGCTGTGGCTAACTCCGGTGATGAAATCTGGGTGGCCAGCGGGACGTATTACCCAACTGCGGGAGTCGATCGAAGCGTGTCGCTCACTTTGGTCTCAGGCGTATCGGTTTACGGTGGTTTTGATGCCACGGAAACCGAGCGCAGCGCGCGCGACCATGCAACCAATGTAACCATCCTCTCAGGCGACATTGATCAAAACGGTGTACGTGATTTTGCCAACTCCTACCATGTGCTGCGGGGGGCGGACGGTGCGATTTTGGATGGGTTCACAATCACCAAGGGCAACGCGGCCATCACGGGTCCACCTCCGGCCGACTTTGCCGACCTGACCAACGTGATCAACGTGGCGAGTGGCCATGAAAGCGACGAGATCCTGCGGATCCTCACAGGGGTCCCGTACATTGCCGGGGGAGGGATGCTCAACCTGCAAGCGGCCCCCACGGTTCGGAACTGTATCTTTGAGGACAATGGTGCAGGCAAGGGCGGTGCAGTCTACAACATGGTGCAGAGGGACTACCCCACTTTCGGTGTCTTTGATGCGGCGACCTTCGAAGATTGCATCTTCCGTAACAACGTCGGCTCGGGAAGGGGGGGCGCGGTCAACACCGACATGCTGACCGACCCCACGTTCATCTCCTGTCAGTTTCTTGACAATGCCTGCGACGACAAGGGTGGAGCGCTTTACTGCGACTTGCGATGCAACTCGACTCTGGTGAATGTGCTCTTTGCAGGCAACACCGCGGAGCGTGGGGCGGCCCTTGTCAGCGATGGTTCTTCCTCGCCAAAACTCCTCTATGTGACCTTGGTGAACAATGCCGCAACCGACATCGGTGGCGGTTTGTATCAGGGGACCTACGGAGCGCAGGGGCAATCCGACGGGCAGGAGAGCAGCAGCAATGATCCTTTGGTCATGCAATCTCTTGTGATGGGCAATACCTCGGGGGCTTCCGGATCCTCGATCTCCAGCTGGCACGATTGCGCGCCCGTGTTTGACGGCAACTCTGTGGTGGAAGCCACCGACGGAACGGTCACGCTCTCCACGCACTTCAATGATCCGGGTGCCGACGACTACGAACCCATTGGGGCTTCGGCGTCGCTCGGATGGAGCGCAAGTCGAGATACGAGCAATTGGGAAACCGAGATCACGAGCCTGTCTTTCAGGACTTATGCAGACGATCCCTACGATACGCTCGCGGACGCCGGTACCGCGGGCACGTACTACGTGGACCAGAGTGCGGCTGGAGGTGGCGGCGGTTTGGACTGGGCCAATGCATTCACAAATCTGCAAGACGCGCTGACCACTACGGTCTCCGGAGATATCTACCACATCGCTGAGGGGACCTACTATCCCACCACTCCTGGCGGGAGCCGCGAAACCGCTTTTGTGGTGACCGATGGCATTCAACTGTACGGCGGATACGCAGCCGGCGGAGCCTCCAGAGATCCCGCCACATACCCGACCGTGCTTTCGGGTGACATCGACCTGAATGGCCAACTCGATTCCGACAACTCATACCACGTGCTGGTCGGCTCATCGAATACGACCCTCGATGGATTGACGGTGACGCGAGGATATGCCGACGGTGAGTGGGATCATCAGCGCGGTGGAGGGGCGCTGCTGACGAGAGCGTGGTCCGATGCTCTCGTCCAAGGCTCCGACTTCATCTCGAACTCATCCACGGATCGCGGGGGAGCGGTCTACATCGACTACGGTGCTTGGCCGACCTTGGAGCTTGGATGTACCTTTACC
>JAAETI010000541.1 GCA_024228555.1 bacterium
CTTCATCCTCGACTTCGCTGCCGCCAAGGCGATTCGCAAGAGCCTGAAGCTTCCGGACCAGGAGCCTGAGCCGCTAGCCCACGCGCCACCGCGGACGCTCGAGCTCGTCGCAGAATCCGTCTGAGCCTATGGTTCTGGTTCCTACGCCTGGGAGCCTGGGACACCTGCGCCTGAAGCCGCCCAAAGCGGCTGACCGTCGACCTCTAGCCAACCGAGCGGCAAACGAAAGCCACAAGACTCTACAAGAAAAACGACCTCAAGTGTCCAAGAAGATCTGACGACGTACGCTGGTCGACATTCGTAGAGCGGTTGGGCTAGACTCCGTCGGGGAGGAGCGGCGCGGGGCGCGGCCGCAGGCCCCACGAACTGGACGAAATCGACAGGAGGAAGACATGCCGTCAAGAAGCATCCTCGAGCGAGTCACAGCTGGCGACATCCTGGTGATGGATGGTGGCACCGGCTCCGAGCTCCAGAAGCGCGGCGTCGACGTGTTAAAGGGCACCAGCGTCGAACACAAGCGGATGGGGCCGGAGAAGTACGAATGGACCACGGGACACGGCGTGTGGTCTGCAACAGCAACCTTCGAAGCGCCGGACGTCGTGCGCCAGATCCACGAGGACTACCTGCGCGCCGGAGCCGATATCATCATCAGCAACAACTTCTACACCTGCCGCGCGATGTTGAAGATGATCGGTGAGGAAGACCGCTGGGAAGAGTACACGCGCCATGCCGCGGAGCTCGCGCTGCAGGCGCGCGATAGCGTCAATCCCGAGGCGTACGTGGCAGCGGGCTTTGCGCCGCCCTACTCCGGCGACCTGAAGCGGGAGTTCGGAGGCATGGCTCGGGTGCTCGCAGAGTGCGGCGTCGATTTCCTGCTGCCCGAATACATGGGCGGAAGTACCGTGTGTGAGAGCCCCATCGCCGACTGTGTCACCGCCGTCGAGGTCTGTGCCGCCACCGGGCTTCCGGTCTTCCTGGGCGTGTGCTGCGTCACGGACAAGGGAACGATGTACCACGGCGAGTCCTTTCGAGAGCTCGCGGAGGCCCTCGCGGGCTGCGACCTGGCCGGCATCCTCCTGATGTGCAGCTACCCCGACGAGATCTCGGTATGCCTGCCGGAGCTGCGCAAGGTGTTTTCCGGACCGATCGGAGCCTACGGCCATGTTGGCTACGACGAGAATGAGAAATTCGGCAGCTCGCCGGACGAGCCCTATTTCTCGATCGACATCGGCGAATACACTCCGGAGCGGTACGCCGAGTTCGCAAGCGACTGGAAGAAGATGGGGGCGCAGATCATCGGCGGCTGCTGCGCCACCACACCGGAGCACATCGCGGCATTGCCCGCGGCGGTCGGACGCTAGGCTCGCGAAGAGGTGATCGGGCCACCGGCGTCTTCACGTCATGCTGGTACCGCGGAGCGAGAGCTTCAATGCTCGCTTCCGCGACGAGTGCCTGAATGCCCATTGGTTTCTGCCGCTCGTGGATGCTCGGCGCCAGATCGAGACCTGGCGCCTCGACTACAACCACGTCCGGCCTCACAGCCCCCTCGGAGATGTGCGTCCCTCGGAGTTTGCCGAGGCGGGGCTCC
>JAAETI010000542.1 GCA_024228555.1 bacterium
AACTCGATGGACATGAATTCCTTGGAGACGTTATCCAGGGAGTCCAATTCAAGGACGGCATCAAGGTCGCCGCGTGACCATCCCAGATTCTCCATCCACAACATTTGACAATAACTCGGATCAACACAACGCCGACCCAACGCCGTGCATCTGAACCGCATCGGCAACGGGCATGCTCGAAAGGGTCAAGCGTACGCGCTGCGCCCTTCCTTCGTGAATACGTCACGCGCTGTTAGGCGGATACCACTAACCCGGGGGTACACCCTTATTGGGGCCCCCCTGTTAAAAGAAGTGTATGTAGGCATCAAGCACAGAACCGTAGTGCTGGAGTGGTCTCCCAGACCCACCGGCCGATCCCCCCATCTTGTTTAGTTCGAGTAAACCTGGTTCGCTTGGCCGTTGTTCCCAACAGCCAAGTCGAGGTCGCCGTCTTCGTCCACATCGCCCAGGGTTACGGAAGTGCTGTCACTACTGCCGAGGGCTTGCCCTGAATCGGTGAAGGTACCCGCCCCATCGTTCAGGTAGATACGGTTCGCTTGGCCGTTGTTCCCAACAGCCAAGTCGAGATCGCCGTCTCCGTCCACATCCCCCAGGGCTATGGACCTGCTCCAGCCGGTGCCGAGAGTTTGCCCGGAATCGGTGAAGGCGCCCGCTCCATCGTTCAGGTAGATCAGGTTCGCCTGGTTGTTGTTCCCGACAGCGAGGTCGAGATCGCCGTCACTGTCCACATCGCCGAGGGCTACCGAATAGCTGCTATCGTTGCCGAGGGCTTGCCCAAAATCGGTAAAGGTGCCCGCCCCATCGTTCAGGTAGATCCGGTTCCCGCCTGTGTTCCCGACAGCGAGGTCGAGATCCCCGTCTCCGTCCACATCGCCCAGGGCGACGGAAACGCTGGTCGCACTGCCGAGGGCTTGCCCGGAACCGGTGAAGGCGCCCGCCCCATCGTTCAGGTAGATACGGTTCGCCTGGTCCGAGTAGTTCCCGACAGCGAGGTCGAGATCGCCGTCTCCATCCACATCGCCCAGGGCCACCGAAGAGCTATTGCTGCTGCCGAGGGTTTGCCCGGTATCGGTAAAGGCGCCCGCCCCATCGTTCAGGTAGATCCGGTTCGCCCCGCCGTAGTTCCCGACAGCGAGGTCAAGATCGCCGTCTCCGTCCACATCGCCCAGGGCGACGGAAATGCTGTCACTGCTGCCGAGGACTTGCCCGGAATCGGTGAAAGCGCCTGCCCCATCGTTCAGGTAGATACGGTTCGCCTGGCCCAAGTAGTTCCCGACAGCGAGGTCGAGATCGCCATCTCCGTCCACATCGCCCAGGGCTACGGAGTAGCTAGCGCCACTTCC
>JAAETI010000543.1 GCA_024228555.1 bacterium
AACACCCCCGGCTACCCGATGATGCACTGCTAGCTCGCGAGTTCCGCCGGATGAAGGCTGAGGTACTCGCGAACTTCCAACTGCATTCGGTCGATCTCCGCGAGGAAACCCGAGGCCGATGCGTGATAAATCGAAGGATCCTTCTCCGATTTGCGGAGTACGGAAATCTGCTGCTGAAACTTCGAAATACGCTCCAGCGTGACGGTCAACTCCCGGTCGTCTGCAATCATGCTCACTCTCCTCAAGGCTCGCCGCTTTCTCCGCTGCTCGCTAACATCCTGTTGGATGACCTCGACCGAGAACTGGAACGACGCGGACACCGCTTCGCCCGCTACGCCGACGATCTTCTGATCCTCGTGCGCAGCGTTCGAGCCGGCGACCGAGTCAAGGCCAGCGTCACTCGGTACCTGACCTCCCAGCTGAAGCTGAAGGTCAACGAGTCGAAGAGCCGCGTGTGCGGGCTCAACGAAGTGGTGTTCCTCGGATTCACTTTCCGGGGAACCAAGCTCCGTTGGTCCGACGCGTCCTTCGCGAAGTTCAAGCACCGTGTCCGGCGTCTGACCGGTCGCAGCTGGGGCGTTTCGATGGACTACCGACTCCATAAGCTCGCCGAGTACGTTTGCGGCTGGATGAACTACTACGGCATCTCGGACTACTACCGGCCTGTTCCCGAAATCGACAAGTGGATCCGAAGGCGCATCCGCATGTGCTACTGGAAACGGTGGCGCTTCGCGCGCACCAAGGTCCGCCATTTGCTCGCTCTGGGGACCAGCAAACGCCAAGCCATCTTCACGGCGATCAGTCGCAAAAGCTACTGGCACCTGTCGAAGACCTTGGCGACGCAGACCGGGATGACGAACAAATGGCTTCAACGCCAAGGGCTGATCAGCGTCCGCGATC
>JAAETI010000544.1 GCA_024228555.1 bacterium
ACCAGCCCCGCGGCGTAGCACAGGGTTCCGCCAAAGACCTGCCATGCCAACTGACCCTGCGGCGAGTCTTGGAACAACACCTCTCCCAGATCTGAGCTCACCCCGCCCAGGTCGGGTTCGGTGGCATCACGCCACTGCTCGGATTGGAGATCAAAGGTCTCACGCTTGCGAGCCCCATCGTCGAGCTTCACCATCCGGCCGAACCCGCCCCCTGCCTTGCGGCCGAGCTGGCCTCGCTCCAACATGGCCTGCTCGACGGTCGGGAAGCTGGTGTAGGCTCGGCCGGCGTCACCGTCGGGAAGGTTCACGGCCAGGTTCTTGCCGACGAGATCCATGACGTCGAGCCCGATCAGGTCGATCAAGCCGTAGAGCCCGGTCGGGGGAAGCCCGATCGGTTTGCCCAGAACGGCGTCAACGGTCTCCTGGCTCATACCCCCGTCCAAGAACGGCTTGGCCAGGTGAAGGCCCGACAGCATGAAGAAGCAGCCAATACGATTGCCGATGAAGTTGACCGTGTCCTTGGCGTTGACCACCCCCTTGCCGAGCTTGGTCGGCCCGAAGGTGGTGAAGGCTTCGATCACCTCCGGCGAAGT
>JAAETI010000545.1 GCA_024228555.1 bacterium
GAACTTCAGCAAGCATGATATCAGCACAGGGGCGGATAAAGTCAAATCCATAACCACGGCGGATGTGGATGGTGATGGTGATATAGACGTGCTCTCAGCGTCCTATAACGACGACAAGATTGCCTGGTATGAAAACGACGGAAGCGAAGGCTTCACCGAACACGTAATCACCACAGGGGCCAATGGCGCCCAATCAGTGACCACAGCAGATATAGATGGCGATGGTGACTTGGATGTGCTCTCAGCATCGACACTTGACGACACAGTCGCTTGGTATGAGAACGATGGCAGCCAGGGCTTCACCCAGCACCTTGTCACCGCAGGAGCCGTACACTCCGAGGGTGCCCGCTCGGTGACGACGGCGGATATGGATGGCGATGGCGACTTGGATGTGCTCTTGGCAGCGTATATTGACTTCTCAATTGTCTGGTACGAAAACGATGGCAGCGAAACTTTCACCGAACACCTCGTTACCTCAGATGCTGATCAAGCAAAATGGATTACAACGGGAGATATGGACGGCGATGGCGACTTAGATATACTCTCAGCGTCGTTTAGTGACGACACGATCGCCTGGTATGAGAACACGGCGGTTACCACCCTCGACGGCACACCCACCTTCATCGAAGGCGGCGCGGCCGTGGTACTGGACGCCGATGTCGATGTCAGCGACGTCGAACTCGATGCGCTCAACGGTGGTCTCGGCAACTACGACGGCGCCAGTGTCACACTGGTGCGCAACGGCGGGGCCAATGCCGAGGATATCTTCAGCAACTCCGGCCTGCTCAGCGCCCTGACCGAAAGCGGCGCGCTCGTCTATAACGGTACGACTATTGGCACCGTCACCACCAACAGCGGCGGCACACTGGTACTGACATTCAACACCAACGCCACCAGCGCGCTGGTTGACTCGACCCTGCAATCAATCGCCTATTCCAACACCAGTGACGATCCCCCCGCCAGCGCCCAGATCGACTGGAGCTTTGACGACGGCAACACCGGCAGCCAGGGAACCGGCGGTGCTTTGCAGGCGGTTGGCAGTACCACGGTGACGATCACTGCGGTCAACGACACGCCGACGCTCGCAGCCAGTGCGGCGAACGACACCTTAACGGAAAACACCGACACAACTTCGGCCGCCGCCTTCAGCACGGCCACCATCGACCCGACCGAAACGGGCGATGACACTGCCCCGGCCCAGCCGACGAGA
>JAAETI010000546.1 GCA_024228555.1 bacterium
GGAAGCTCGTCGCGCCGGTCACGGGTACGCATAACGTTGTGGTCAATTTGAGCGGAACCAGTCATGAGGGTGCGACGATCGGCGTGATGACGTTTACCGGCGTCGATCAGTCGACGGCCTTAGGAAGCTTTGCTTCGGCGATGGGTGACTCTTCCAGCCCGTCGACGACGGTGAGTTCCGCTGCTGACGAAATCGTCTTTGGCGTGGCTGCGTTCGACGACAGTAGTAACTGGAACTTCACCCCCGGCGCCGGACAAACCGAGCGTTGGGACCTCTTCACAGACAAGGCCAACGGCACTGGCAGCACGGAAGCGGGTGCAGCTTCCGTAGTCACTTCATGGTCCGTCGGTTCAAGCAGCAAGTGGGCTGCTGGCGGCGTTTCGATCAAGAAGGCGAACGCTGCACCTGTGTTGAGCGACACAGCAGTAACCTTGAACGCCGTGACGGAAGATTCAGGTGCGCCAAGCGGTGCTGTTGGCACGCTGATCTCGGACTTTGCTGATCTGAATCCACCAGCGGGCGGCCAGGATAACGTAACCGATGCGGACACCAGTGCCGTGACTGGCATTGCCGTCACCGCCGCCGACACGACGAACGGCACATGGCACTATTCGACCAACGGCGGCACGAATTGGAATTCGCTGGGTGCTGTCAGCAATGGTTCGGCCCGGCTCCTGGCAGCTGACGCCAGCACGCGAATCTACTTCCAGCCTAACGCCGACTACAACGGAACGGTCGCCAACGCGTTGACTTTCCGAGCATGGGACCAAGCATACGGCACCGCCAACGGCACGGCGGGGGTCGATACGTCGACAAACGGTGGCACAACGGCCTACTCCAGCGCCACCGATACGGCATCAATCACCGTCACGGCCGTCAACGACACGCCTTCATTCACAAACCTGAACGGCACACCCACGTTTACTGAGGACGGTGCTGCGGTGGTATTGGACGCCGACGTTGTCGTCAGCGACATCGAGCTCGATGCGCTGAACAGTGGCAATGGCGATTACGACGGTGCCAGTGTTACGCTGGTGCGCAACGGCGGTGTCTCGACCGAGGATGTCTTCTCATTTTCTGACGGCAACGGCATCACCCTGGCGACTTCTACCTCGCTGAACAAGACGGTGCTGCAAAAGAGCGGCGCCACCATCGCCATCTTCGATACCACCACCATCCCGGGTGAGTTGAGAGTCACCTTCACCAACGCCAACGGCCAGACACCGACATCGGCAGACGTCGATTACATCCTGCAACAGATAACCTATTCCAACAGCTCTGATACACCTCCGGCCTCCGCCCAGATCGACTGGACCTTCGACGACGGCAACACCGGCAGCCAGGGCACCGGCGGTGCATTGCAGGCAACCGGCAGCACTACGGTGACCATCACCGCCGTCAACGACGCCCCCAACTTCGACACCGCAAGCTTCACCGCCCACACTATCACCACAGGGACCAACCGGCCTTTTGAGGTCCAGACAGCGGACGTGGATGGAGATGGCGACATGGACGTGGTCACGGTATCGGCGCAAGACAACAAGATTGCCTGGTTTGAGAACGACGGAAACGAGAACTTCACCGAGCACACGATCACCACCGCCATCGATAGCGCTCATTCGGTTGCCATCGCGGACGTGGACGGCGATGGCGACATGGACGTGCTTTCCGCATCGTACAATGACGACACGATCGCCTGGTACGAGAATAATGGCAACGAGAACTTTACCGCCCACACCATCTCTACTGCCGCCGATGGTGCAAATTCTGTGATCACGGCGGATGTGGACGGCGATGGCGACATGGACGTACTCTCGGCATCGAACAATACCAATCAAATCACGTGGTATGAGAACGATGGATCTGAGAATTTTGCCGCCCACATCATCGATAGCACCACCATCCGTCCCACCTCGATCACCACGGCTGACGTGGATGGTGACGGTGATCTCGACGTACTCTCGTCGGGACATCTGACTGACCAGATAACCTGGTACGAGAACGACGGTAACGAGAACTTTACGGTTCACATCATCACCAACACAGCCGATTACGCCACATCAGTCACCACGGCGGACGTGGACGGCGATGGCGATCTGGATGTGCTCTCGGCATCGAGGGATGACGACAAGATCGCCTGGTACGAGAACGACGGCAACGAAAACTTCACCGCCCACACCATCGCCACAGGCGCTGCTAGCCCATTCTCAGTGACCACGGCGGATGTGGACGGTGATGGCGACCTCGACGTGCTCTCCGCCTCACAGGTAGATGACAAGATCGCCTGGTACGAGAACGACGGCAACGAGAACTTTACCGCCCATACCATCACCACGGACGCCGATGCTGCCAATTGGGTCACCACGGCGGACCTGGATGGCGATGGTGATCTGGACGTGCTGTCATCCTCAGCCTTGGACGACAAGATCGCCTGGTATGAGAACATCGCGACCACGACACTGGCTGGTGGACCGACCTTCACCGAAGGCGGCGCGGCCGTGGTGCTGGATGCCAATGTTAATGTTAGCGATAGCGAACTCGATTCCTTGAATGGCGGCCTGGGTAATTACAACGGCGCCAGTCTCACGCTGGTGCGCAACGGCGGGGCCAATGCCGAAGATGTGTTCAGCAATTCCGGCCTGCTCGCCGCCCTGACCGAAAGCGGAGCGCTCGTCTACAACGGTACGACTATTGGCACAGTCACCACCAACAGCGGCGGTACCCTGGTGCTGAGCTTCAACACCACCGCCACCAGCTCGCTGGTAGATGCGACCCTGCAGGCAATCGCGTACTCCAATTCTTCCGACACA
>JAAETI010000547.1 GCA_024228555.1 bacterium
AACCTCTTCAATGGTCGATGCTCCTACGACAAGGGCACCACGCAATGGTGTCTTGAGCTCCACATCGCCGATCTTTGGTGCGGGCTGGGGAGAGGCGAGCGAGTACGACTCGGTCCTTTCGCCTACCTGCAGGCGGCCAGGAACATACTCCTCGAGGACGACATGGAAGTTGGTGCCTCCGAAGCCGAAGGCGCTCACTGCGGCCGAGCGGACCTGACCCGTTTCGGTCTTCCACTCTCGCAACTCCTTATTGATGTAGAGCGGCGACCGTGAGAAATCGATATTGGGGTTGGGGCCTGTCCCTCCGAGGCTTGGTGCCAGCACCTTCTCATCCAAGGAAAGGACAGCTTTGAGCATTCCGGCGGCGCCGGCGGCGCTCTTCAGATGGCCAATGTTCGACTTGACGGAGCCAAGAGCGATTGACCCGGGTCGAAGCTCCAGATCTGCGAACACTCGCGACAGACTTTCAGCCTCGACGACGTCGCCGACCCTTGTCGACGTTCCGTGACCCTCGATATAGGTGGCCGAGTCGGGGATGAGGTTGGCGTTCCTCCATGCGCGGGCAATCGCAAACTCTTGGCCGACCGGGTTGGGTGCGGTGATTCCCTTGCCGCGACCGTCGCTCGATCCGCCGAGCCCGCGGATTACGGCGTAGATGCGATCACCGTCACGCTCGGCGTCGGCCAAGCGCTTCAGCAGGAACACTGCCGCCCCTTCGCCCATGACAAAACCGTCGGCCCCTTCGTGGTACGGCCTGGTTCCCGTAGCCGACAGCGCCCCGATCTTGCAGAACTTGATGAAGCTGGGCACACCCATGTTGGCGTCAACGCCGCCGGTGAGGACGGTGTCGTAGTCGCCCTGTTCCAGGCCTTCGATGGCTGCGTCGATAGCGGCCAGGGCTGACGCACATGCTGCGTCGACGATGAAGTTTGGTCCGTGGAAGTTGTAGAGGTTGGCAACCCGACCGGCGATGATGTTGCCGAGTTCGCCTGGCATTGTGTCCTCGGTGATAAGGGGGAATCGATTGCGGACGCCGCCCAGCAACTCATCGAGAATCGTCTGCCGTAGCCCCGGGTCCAGCGAGGCGAAGCTGGGTGCGTTGGCAAGCTCCTCTGCGTACTCCGGGTAGTAGGCACGCAGCGCAGTCAGATAGTGCATCTCGCCCGCCATGGCGTTGCCCAACACCACCGCGGTTCGGTCGGTGTCGAGGGGTCGGTCGGGGTAGCCGTAGTCGAGAAGGGCCTCACGCGATGCGGTGATCGACCATTTCTGAGTGGGGTCCATTGCGTCGCTGACCTTGGGTGGGATAGGCATGCGCCACTGCAGTGGGGAGAAGTCAACGTCCTGCACCCAACCACCGATGATTGAGTAGGTCTTGTCAGGGGCTTTCGGATCGGCGTCGAAGTAGAGCTCGGGGTCCCAACGATCTGCGGGAACCTGGCTGATCGAATACCGCCCAGTCTTGAGGTTCTCCCAGTACTGACTGGCGTTGGGGGCGTCCGGGAGCACTGCTCCCACTCCCACAACGGCTACTGCTCTCTCGACCTGCTCGGCCATACGGCGATCTCCTTGGGCCAACTGTGACTTCTAGCGGCTCTGGTTTCAGCTCCGGTCGTAAAGGGTGTCGGCGAGTGCGTCCATGTCAGTGAGCAACCCTGATTGAGCTCCCTGGATCGCCTTCATGCCCACCGCAGCCTCGAAACCGGCAGCGTCCACCGAACCTGTCTCGGCGGCACCAAGTACCCACCGGGTGCCGTCGAGGGCAACCTTGGCGGCCGCCTCCCTTGCAAAGATCCGCGAGACGGTTGCCAAAGCGGAGGCGCTGAACCGTTCGTCGGTTTTGTCGGGCAACTCGCCGGCCTGGGAGGCAGCGGCGCGACGAGCGAGCGCCCCTGCACACTCGGCATAGGCGACAAGCTCGCCCAGCCGGAACAGCACATGCTGGTTGCGCGTCAACCGATGAGTCCTGGCCAGTTCCATAACCTCGGCAAGCCCATGTGCAGCAAGAGCGGCGACGTCGGCGCCGCTGTCCGGAGCGATTTTGGCAAGCTGGTCGAGGCTTGACCCTTGGTCGTGGAAGAAGGCACCGCGACTCTTGAGATGCTCTTGCCACCTATCGCGGGCGATCGTCATCTCGAGTATCTCGGAGGTACCTTCGTAGATCGTGGTGATACGGACATCACGCTTGATCTTTTCGACCATGTACTCCTTGGTATAGCCGTAGCCTCCCAGTGCCTGGATCGCATCCTCAGCTGCCTTGTTGCCAGCCTCGCTCCCCATGTACTTGGCAATGGCCCCTTCGGTATTCAGCTTGCCCTCGCCGCCGTCCAGCCTGAGAGCGGTTTCCTCCACATAGGCGCGGGCCGCTTCGAGGTGTACAACGTTGGGCACGATCAGCTTGTGGGTGTACCCCTGCTTCTCCGAGAGCGGGGCACCGCCCTGGATTCTTCCCTGGGAGTAAGGGATGGCTCGGTCCATTGCCTCCCATCCGGCCCCGAGCCCGAATGCGGCGACCATTAGGCGGGTATAGCCGAACACTTCCTGGGCTTGGGCCAGACCCAATCCTTCTGCTTCACCAACGAGACGGTCGGCATCGACCTTCACATCCTGGAGGGAAAGGGCTGCGGTGTTGCTCGCTCGTATGCCGTGCTTATCCTCGGGCTTGCCGCTTTCGAAGCCCTCGGTGTCGCGGTCAACTACGAACCAGGTTGGCCCGTCAGGGGTCAACGCCAGAATCGTGTAGAGATCTGCGTAGCCGCCGTTCGAGATCCACTGCTTGTTGCCGTTGATGACGTAGCCGGTTATCTCGTCGCCGTCCATGATCCGTTTGGCCGTGGTGCGCAGAGCGGCAAGGTCGCTCCCCGCCTCAGGTTCGGTGGCGCCATAGGCCATGAGAAGACCTTGCTCACCGATCATGCTCATCCAATGAGCTTTTTGCTCCTCGGTCGCACCGAAGACGATCGGGTCGCTGCCGAGGAATGTGGCAAAGACTCCGGTGGCGACGCCAACGTCGATCCTGGCCAATTGCTCACAGACTCGGTAGACGTCGAAGGACGATGCCCCCATACCGCCGTAATCCTCAGGAATGAAGAGAAGGCTGACACCGAGGTCCGCAAGCATGGTGCGTACGATCTCCTCGGGGAACTCGTCCCGGGTGTCGAGTTCGATGAGATAGGAGTCGGGAAGCTGGTCGCTGGCGAACTCCCGCAGGGTCTTCAGCACCAGGTCCAGGGTGTCCCGATCTAGCCCGGTATCCATGCCTCTCCCTCCAACACCTGTCTCCAGGCGGTCGTCTGGGTTAGAACGTAATACGCCCGACCGCCCAATGCCACGAGAAAATGCGAAGGGATGCGGGATCGTTCGCCGCAAGCGACTGGTAGCCTGACCGCAAACCACGAGTTTCCGACTACCAATCTCGATGAATCTCGCAGAGCATTCGCAGGAATCAGATGCCCGCACCAGCGCAACAGTTGCCAAGGATCATCCAGGGAGGAATGGGAGTCGCTATCTCCGGGTGGGAGTTGGCGAACGCAGTTGCCCGCCACGGCGAGATGGGTGTCGTGTCTGGCACTGTCCTCGAAGTGGTGATGGCGCGACGGCTACAGCTCGGCGACCCGGGCGGGCATGTGCGAAGAGCTCTTGACCATTTCCCTTTCCCGCGTATTGCTGAGGAAATCGTCGAGTCGTACTACTCGCCTGGAGGCGGCGGTGGCAAGCAACTCAAGAACGTGCGCACATTTACCGTCACTCCCGGCCTGCCCCTCCAGGAGCTGACTGTTGCAGCGAACTTCGTAGAAGTGTTTCTTGCCAAGGAGGGCCACGACGGCCCGGTTGGTATCAACTACCTGCGAAAGATAGAGATGCCGATTCCATTTTCGGTTTACGGCGCCATCCTCGCGGGGGTTGACTACGTGATCGTTGGAGCCGGCAATCCGCACGAGATGCCGAAACTGATATCTGATCTTGCCAATCACCAAGAGGTAGGGCTGCTATTACGGGTGCAGGGTCTCACCTCCGGCGATGCCGGTGTTGAGATACGGTTCAATCCAGCGGATATCCATCAGGGCGACCCGCCGATGGCACAGCGACCGAATTTCCTTGCGATCGTGGCTTCGGCCGATTTGGCGACTGCTCTGGCGACCATGGAACACCCGCCGGACGGTTTCGTCGTCGAGGCGCCAAGCGCCGGTGGCCACAACGCCCCGCCGCGCGGTCCCCGCCGGATGGACGAGTTGGGTCAGCCGGTCTATGACGAACGAGATGATGTCGACCTCGCCGAGTTGCGCAGCCTTGGATTGCCGTTTTGGCTGGCAGGTTCTTACGGAACACCCGATGGGCTACAGCAGGCGCTCCGCGAAGGAGCTGCCGGGGTGCAGGTAGGGACGGCATTTGCTTTCTGCGAGGAGTCTGGGCTGGTTCCTGACCTGAAGAAGGAGATCACGAGCCAGGTCGCCGATGGCACAGTTGAGGTTATCTCCGACTGGCGGGCCTCACCAACCGGCTTTCCGTTTCGTATCGTCCAGATAGCGGGAACGCTTTCGGATGAAACGGTATACGACGAGCGGCGCCGTGTCTGTGACCTGGGGGCTCTACGTATGCCGTATAAGACCGAAAACGGCTCGATCGGGTATCGCTGCCCTGCTGAACCGCTCCGTGCGTACAGCGATATCAAAGGGGGTAGGGCCGCCAACACCGATGGTCGGCTGTGTCTGTGCAATGGGCTCTTG
>JAAETI010000548.1 GCA_024228555.1 bacterium
AGCGACAAGGCCATTTAACATAGCGCTGGTTGTGCGGCGAAGCGGACTGTGACCCGCCGGTGCCGTTTGCCGGTGGGGCATAGCGCACACCCCCGCGTTATGTTACTTGGCCGCCCAAAGCCCCCTTTCCAAGGGGGATGGGGGGTGATCCGGCGCAGCGCCAGTAAGGCGGGGTTTGCCTTTCTGGTGCGAAGCGATCCAGGCTCCGCAACACGAGCGTCAGCTGGTGTTGCACCTAATAAAATCACTCACCGATCTCCTCCAGACTCTCAGCAGCTAAAGCGGTAAACAGTACGCTCTCGTCGGTCTCCTCGTTGTCGTCTCTCTGCTTGCTCTGTTTTCGATCTGCCGGATGAGTTAGTGCATGCACCGCCTTCAGTTTCCTGATCGATACCTGAGTGTAGATTTCCGTCGTGGATAACTGGCTGTGGCCGAGGATCGCCTGGATGTGTCGGATGTCCGCGCCGTTATCCAGCATCAGCGTGGCCATGCTGTGGCGGAACAAGTGGCAGGCGCCGGGCTTGCCGGTACCGGCGGCGGCAATGTGCTTTTTCACCAGGTCGGTGAGGCGGTTCTTCCTCAGCGGTTCACCGGTCTCGTGTAGGAACAGCGTGCCGTTGTCCGGCTCGATCACCAGGCCGGGTCTGATCTCGTCCCGGTAGCGTTCGATCCAGCGGCAGGCTCTCTGTCCCAGCGGGACCATGCGGTCCTTCCTGCCCTTGCCC
>JAAETI010000549.1 GCA_024228555.1 bacterium
CAAACCAGCAGCATCATCGGCTGCACGGTTGATCCTGAAACCCGAAGACAGTTTCTCGAGCGACTTACCCAATTGGGTATTGGTCGCGGACAGATTGCGGTACGAGTTATATGCCGCAATATTCTGATTAATACGCACTGTAAGTACCTCCTTGTAGGACGTGCGATATGTAGACCGTCAACATCCATGTCAACGCTTACCGACCACTGTCGGCGCGAGCCGTCACACCATAAGAACACTCAGAGTGACTATTTGTGGAATGGTCATCAAGGCTAGTTATGGATTATCCGATCTTTCCTGTAACGGAATCGTCCGGGTGGGACGATCTTGGAGGCCAGAATGAGCACAAGAGATTTGGGGCAAGACACGAACGATCTGGTTCGTGATCATCTCGACTTGATTGGGCGTACTGTTGCGAAGGTGTCGGCCCGATATCCACGTCACGTTGACAGAGAAGAACTCTGGAATGCGGGCGCACTTGGGCTCGTCGAGGCAGCAAGACGTTTCAACCCTGAGTCTGGTATTCCCTTCGAGCGCTACGCAGCGATTCGGATCCGCGGCGCAATCATTGATTCGACCCGGACCCGCGACTGGGCTTCCCGCTCCGTCCGTCGTCGCTACCGCGAGATGGACGAGACCAGCAGCTCGCTGCGAGACGACACCGGTCGTGAACCTGACCGTGAAACGCTGGCAAAAGCCCTCGGCGTCACAGTTGCGGAACTCGAGAAGACGCAGGCACAGTCTGCCGCCTCGATGCTCCTCTACTTGGATCATCAGCGCCCCGACGACACTGTCTCTCTTCGTGACACCATCGTGGATCACGATCCGACAACCCAGCCAGAGGCTGCCCTCGAGCAGCGCGAGATGCTGGGAACTCTCCGCACTGCGGTAACCGGTTTGCCCGATACCCACGGCGAAGTCATTCAGCGGTACTACTTCAATGGTGAAATGCTGCAGGACATCGCCAAGGATCTTGGTGTTACCCAAGCCCGGGTCTCGCAGATTCGGTCCGAGGCTCTCACCTCATTGCGAGCCTGGTTCGGCACTTTGTACGAGGGTGCTCCGGAGGTCAGCGACGATGCTGCCGGCAAGCGGGCTCGTGCCGCCTATGTCGCCCAGCTCTCGTCGGATACCAACTGGCGAAACCGTCTCGATGCTGCAGACGACGACCCCGACCTCGCTCTCATCCTCAACGGCTAGCAGATCCCCGAAACGGCGACGACCTTCTCCCTCCCAGAGGTCGTCGCCGCGCGTCTGGGGTAGACAGCGCCAAAGCACGCTAGAACCCGGGAGGACCACGATCGATCGCATCTTGCGGGATTAGCTCGTGGCAGGTCGCGGTCAGGAGAAGCCAGATTGACTGTGGCCCCAGAGGATCTGGTTGGTCACCGAGTTCCTCCTCGTAGATTTGCTCAGCTACATCCCAGTCCCAGGCACCCTCATTACATCCTCTGGTTGCGATCCTCACCCACTCGGTTTCGCTGATGTCGATGCGGCCGGTCATGTTGGCACCGTGCCTCGCAATCTCGGATGAGGAGAGTGCGATCTCGTAGCGGGCATCGGCTGATCCACAGCCAGTTAGCGCAACAAGCATGACAAGGATCACGAAACGAGTCATTGGGTAATCGTACGCAGTTGCCAGCCGCCGAGTGGCAGCTACAGCGCTGTGACCACGCAGATCTGATTCGACAGCCGATGACAGACGGGCGAGTAGTTGCCTACGACTGGTGGATCGACGACACCGAGTTCGATACGCCACGCAGTTCAGCGGCGCTGACGAGGACCGAGGCGCGGAATTCAACGATTCGCTCAGCGATGTCCTCCGGTGAGTCGGCAACGACGATCCGCCTGCCGTCGACCAAGGTGATCACGGTGTCAGGGGTCGCTTCGATGGACTCGAGGAGATCGGCGTTGAGAAACATCGGCTCACCTCTAAGTCGATGTACGGCAATCATCGGTCGTCTCCTTTGCTCGGGCTGTGCCCTTGCCTTGCTAGTAGTTCTGTCGGCCACCCCGATCTCGGTATAAGAGAGCGACGTGGATCTTGCGAGGGGCCCCGCCGAGACGGGACCCCTCTGGTAATCACGCACTACCTGTCAGCCGAGCTTCCCGGGGCTCGGGGTCAAACGGTCAGGGCTATCGCTTCAGGTTCACCAGGTCGGCCAGAATCTCATCAGACGCTGTGATCACTCGGCTGTTGGCCTGGAAGCCACGCTGGGCGATGATCAGATTGGTGAACTCCTGAGCCAGGTCGACGTTGCTCATCTCGAGAGCACCAGCAGCCAACAAACCACGGTTACCGTTGCCCGGTTCACCGATCAGTGGCTGGCCTGAGTTGACCGAAGCTTCGAAACGGGTCTCTCCTGCCCTGATCAGACCTGACGGGTTGTTGAAGGTCGCAGTTGCGATCATCGCAAGAACCTTGGTCTCACCGTTGGAGAACTGACCGCTGATCGTGCCGTTGGCCGCGATCGAGAAATCCGTGAGGAACCCGATGGCGTTGCCATCCTGATCGATGCTCTCTGCGCTGGGGGTGCCACCGAACTGAACGAGCGGCGAGCTACCGTCAAGGACAAGGTCGACCGAAATGGCCGACGCACCCGGCGGGGTATAGCCGGAGATGTTGATACTGCCCGCGCTGGTGAGCATGCCGCTCGAGTCGAACGTGACCGACGTGGAATCCAAAGTCAGCGAGGAGCCATTCATCGTGGCACTTACGGCCCAGGTATTGGCTGCGGTCTTCTCGAATTCCATCAGCAACTCCTGTGGCTCGCCAAGCGAGTCATACATCACAATCGAAGTGGTGTGGATATCACCGATAGCCGAATCGCTCGACAGGTTGCCGCCCATCAGGACCTCTGAGGTCTCGACAGGGTCAATCACCTGAGAAAGCGGAAGGTTGATTGAGTTGGCTGCAGTCTGGGTCTGAATGGCCCCAGTCGGGTCGGCAAGCCAACCCTGCACTAGCTGACCACCCGGAGCGACCAGGTTGCCAGACTCATCCCAGCGGAAGCTGCCGGCTCGCGTGTATTCGCGGCCGCCGGAGTCCTGCAGGACGAAGAACCCATCACCTTGAATGGCGATATCGGTTGGCCGACCTGTGATCTGGGTGGCACCTTGGGTGAAGACACCATCGATCGAAGCTACTTGTACACCCAAGCCAATTTGGAGAGGGTTGGTACCACCGGATTCGAGACCGGCGCCGGCAGGACCCTGCAAGGTCTGCGCCATGGCCTCACCGAAGGTGATCTGGGCGCTCTTGAATCCTGCGGTATTTACATTGGCGATGTTGTTGCCCACCACATCCATCATTGTTTGGTGGGACCGAAGACCGGATACACCGGCAAACATCGAACGCATCATGTTCATCACCCCTAGTGTGATGTCACTCCGTCCATAGATGACCAAGCCACCACATCCATGCGGGGCGTCCGTGCAAGCTCAGTAGCCGGTCACCACTGTTGTTACGCACTCTGCGTAACGATCGCTTAGGGGCACCGTCGGCGAACAACCACCGCGGTTAAGCAAAGGACCGCGAGCGGAAGACTGGCTAGGAGGAACTGGCGTGCCGGATCACCGGCGTGCCGGGAGTCGCCTCTGCTCTCGCCTCGATGAGACGGTTCATGACCGTCGGGGGATCAACACGGGCGGCGGTGCTGCAGATGACCACCGTGAACGCGGGCACCAGATAGAGCTCTTCGCCGTCATCGAATTCGATGGGTGTGGAATCAAGCACCTTTTCGATCCGCCGGACCACTGGGGAGACACCATCATCAGACATCATTGGCATCACACAGACCAAGCCGTCGTCATCTATACGTCCAACTGTGTCAAGTTGACGCACCGCGGCACCCACCAGGGCACCGGAGTGGCGCATGGCTTCTTCAAGAGCGCGACGGCCGCGATCCTCATTAATGCGGTCAAACGCGGGGAATCCGACGTGCATCAACCCGAAGGGCTCACCCGACCGTGAATAGCGGGCAGCCGCTTTCTGAAGCTGCGCGGCGATTCCGTTGCTGTTGGGGAGCCCCGTGACAATGTCGGTTGCGGTCAACATGTCTAGCTGGAGACGCAATACACCGTTGTCGGCCTCAGCCTCAGCAAGACGCTCCTCGAGTTGGGCGACCCGTGCTGCAGCATCTTCCCCTTTGATGATGTCACCGCCTGTATTCATAACTTCCCCGGTTCATGGGCAAAAAGTACACGACCGCTTGCGGCCGCTTGACCAACATTTTCGGCATTTCCAGCCCACCACTTGAGCGGAAGTAGGTCCAATTCTGGCCGAGAATCAAGCCAACAACCGCCGATCCAGCGCATCAGGAAAGTGCCGGATCGCCCTTAACCTCTCCCCCGCCTCGCCGACTGGGTAGGCAATGGTTTCATCAACCGGAAACGCGCACATGGCAACACTCGCCGACACCCTTTGGTATGAGCGGCGACTGTTGGAATATCTGCTGTTCAAGCTGGTCTCGGCCAATTTGGTCCTCATCGCCGACGATCGGCGCTTTGTCGGACCAGCAATTGCAGAGGTCGATGCGGTCATGGCAGAAATCCGCCGTGCGGAAGACCAGCGCAGCGAAGTCGTCAGTGCCGTTGCCAGCGAGTGGAGTGTCCCGCCCAAGAGTGTTGGCCTCGAGTTTCTGGTTGAGAACGCACCAGAGTCGCTCCGGCCCACCTTCGAAGACCACCGCCTTGTCTTCATGGATCTCGTCGGCGAGATCGAGATCCTCACTCGTGAGAACCGCAGGCTTGCCACCGTTGCCCTCGACGGGATCCAAGGGACTCTTGGTTTCGCCGGTGGCGACATATACGACGCCGCAGGCCGGGCAACCAGGACCCCGGATCAGCCGATCCGCGTGAACAGGATTCTCTGATGAGTGACTTTGTCTCGTTGTACACAGCTTTCAGCGGCCTAACCGCAGCCCAGGCCGGCATCAACACCGCATCACACAACGTGGCCAATGCGTCAACGGTTGGCTACACCCGCCAACATGTCGACCTCAGCAGCCGTATCCCCTACTACCAGCGCTTCGGTGTTGTTGGGCAGGGCGTTGATGTCGCCGCGATCACACGATCCCGGGTAGCCGGTCTCGACACGCAGGTTCGTACCTCAGCGTCGGCGCAGGGTCGCCTTGATGTGCTCTCCGGGTTGCTCGCCGGCACCGAAAGTGTCATGGGCGAGCCCAACACCGGCATCACCAACAGCATGTCCGGTATGTGGTCGGCTTTCGAGGAATTGACCCTCGATCCCCCCAATCCTTCGGCCCGCCGCCATGTGATCTCGTCGCTCGGCGATCTGACCACCAACATCAACGGCGTTGCCGAGAAGTGGGAGCTGGAAGGCAAGAGTGCGGCGAATTCCTTGTCCGCCTACGTCGACGAGACCAACGCTCTCCTCCGCAATGTCGGCGACCTCAATCTCAAGATTCTCAACTCGTCGGCGATGGCCGGAACCCCGAACGACCTTCTGGACCAGCGCGATGTGCTCATCGACGAACTTGCCAACATTGCCGGGGTTACTGCCTCGACGATGGACAATGGAGCCGTTCGGGTGAGTCTCGACGGATTGTCCTTGGTATCCGATGCGATGGTCAGCCCACTCTCCTTCGATCCCGCAACAAACGAGATCCTGCACTCCTCCGGCACCACGGTGTCACCGGGCGGGGAACTCGCCGGGTTCCAGAGCTATCTCCAAACCGAGCTGCCCGCCTTCCAAGCCTCACTCAACACTTTTGCCAAAGAACTGGCCGATGCCCTCAACACACAACACGCCCTCGGATTCACTCCAGACGGCAGCGTTGGCGGCGCCCTGCTGACCTACACCCCGGGGGCAGAAGCCCGCTCGCTGACCGTCGCCATCAGCAATCACACCGAGATCGCAACTGCAGGATCGGGAGCGCCGGTTGCCGAATATGACGGCGTCAACGCCGATGCGCTGGCCGCACTTCGCCAATCCCTCGTCGCCGGTGGCGGCGGACACACTCTTGATGACGCCATTCGCTCAGTCGTCTCCTACGTAGGAGAAATGACAGCTGCAGCGGCTTCCGGAGCACGCAGCCAAGGAGCGCTCACCGCAGCCGCGGAGAACAGCCGGATGCAGACGCATGGTGTCTCGATCGACGAAGAGATGGTCAACCTGATCACCTACCAGCGTGCCTATGAGGCCGCAGCGAGAGTGATGACTGCAGTTGATGAAAGCCTCGACACTCTGATCAATCGCACCGGTTTGGTAGGTAGATAGATATGAGAGTCACCCACCTCGGCGCCCATCAATCAGCATTGAACCGGATCGGGACCCGGCTCTCCGAGTACGCCGTTTCCCAAGAGCGTCTTGCGACCGGCAAACGTATTACCCGTCCCTCGGACGATCCGACCGGTATGAACCGGGCCCTAGAACTAAGGGCCACCCTCACTGCCAAGGAGCAGGAGAGTCGCAACGCAACCGACGGCAAGATGTGGATGGATCTTGCGGACAGCAAGCTGCAAGATGTCGTATCTCAGATCCAACGCGCTCGCGAGCTCGCCGTTCGCGGAGCAACATACGTCGGCACAACGGAACGCGAAGCGATCGCCCAGGAGATCTCGCACCTTCGAGATGACCTAGAGTCTCTCGCCAATTCCGAGCATCAGGGGCGCGGCCTCTTCTCAGGATTCAGCTCAGGCGATGCGGTCGAGAAGGTCGCCGGCAGTTGGAGCTACGTTGGCGACTCTGGCCAGATCAATCGACGTGTCGGCGAAAACGAAGTCGTCACCATCAACATCACAGCCGACGTTGCATTTGGGTTCTCGAGCGGCAACGACATCTTCACGGTACTCGACAACCTCGAGACCGCTCTCTACGCAGATGACACGGCGAACATCGAGACCTCCATTGCCGGCCTCGACACAAGCCTTGACACCACCCTCGGTGCTTTGGGTGTCATCGGTGCCAGAACGAATCAGATCGAAACAGCAATCGCCCGTTCCGCCGACGATGCACTGACCATCACCGAGCAACTGTCTTCTCTCGAAGACGTCGACATCGCAGAAGCCGTGATGGATCTGGAGCTCCAGCAGACTGCATATGAGGCAGCACTGGCGGCCTTCGCACAGTCATCGCAGACATCGCTCCTCGACTTCCTTCGCTAGCCAACCGGCTCCTATCGCCCGGGGAAAACCGGAATGTGGTTCCCGCGCGTTAACCTGTCGAGCGCACAACAGGAGAAACTCCATGGATCAGGCAGAGCACACTGGGTTGCTCGAGAAAGCGTTGCACTTCCCCGACGGACTACCGGGGCTGCCCGAGCTCGAGAATTTCGTGATTGTTGAGCTGCGCGAAGACGGTGCATTCCAGCAACTGCAGAGCCTGGACAATGTCGATGTTTCGATGATTGTCTGTGTCCCCTGGATGTTCTTCCCTGACTACGCCCCAACGCTGTCTGACATCGAGCAGGCCGAGCTAGGGCTGGAGACGGCCGACGATGCAATCCTGTTTGTCCCGGTATCAATCGACTCCGAGACAAGACAGATGTTCCTCAACCTTCTCGGGCCGTTTGTCGTCAACTCCAAGACAAGGGTCGGCCGCCAGCTGGTGCTCACTGGTACCAGCTACACAACCCGCACTCTCATAGAATTGCCGGTGACCTGATGCTCGTACTCACCCGAAGGCCCGGCGAATCCATTGTCATCGGAGACAACATCGTCATCACCATCATCGAGATCAAAGGTGGGCAGGTCAGAGTTGGGGTCGATGCGCCGCGCAGCGTCGACGTCTACCGCGAAGAGATCTACGAGCAGGTTCGACAGGAGAATCTGGCTGCCATCGCAAACGTCGATGAGATCCGCGAAGCGGTACAGGGTCAGCCTCGTACCCCCGGGGAAACCTAACGCCCGGTTAGGCGCTGTAATCGAAGCGTGATCCCGACATCGCCGGGGCGGTCATGTAGCCGTTGCTGTTGTAGCCATCCTGACCAAACACCGCAGGCTGGACCCGATCCATGGCATTGTTGATCTGATCAAGTTTCTCGATGACTGCGCGCGAACCCTGTTCGCGAAGGGCTTGAATCTCCTCAGTCGCATCGACGAGGCGACGCATCAGTCCCTCCAACGGATCCACAGCCAGATCCGGGGCGTAGGCGATCAGTTGAGAGAGCGTGAGCGTGTCGTTGGCAAGTCCCAATGCTGCAGTGATGTCACCGACCAACATGGAACGGGCAACTTCGAGGGACCCAAGGTCCTCCTGAACACCATCGACCTCGTCAAAGATCTCTCCGAGGAACCGGGATTCCTCGGCTCGAGTCAGCATGTTGGCTTCCGACAACTTGAAAATCAGACGGTCCAAGAGGATCAACTCGCGATTGAGCACCCCTACAAGCGCGATGTACCGCTCATTGAGCAGAAGCTTGATTGAAGTGGTCATGATGTCACGCTCTGCACGCGTCCAATGGTCGTTGTCTTCCCTGTCGGCCGCGAGTAGCCGTCCATAAGGATGGATATGTCCGCATTGCGAGCCAGTTGCTAAGACGGCACCGCAACCGGTCGACAGGATGAGGGTCCCCCCGCACGGACGCGGGATACGAGGTACAAGGAGGTACTTCCTGGTTGGACCCGTTGTGTTGACAGGCCGTCATCGTCCTCAATCGCCTGCGGCAATCGGAATCATCGCTCGACCGGATAGTCGGCGAGCACCTGTGCCCTGCACTCTCTCACGATTCCGCCCACCCCCGCATACGGCATCGCCGGACGGATGACAGGCTTCCGCAGTACCAAGTGCGGCCCATGCCAGAGTTGGTGCAAACCCGGTGGCCTACCTGCAGCAACACGGTTTGGAGTCGGGGTGAGTGACTATCCCGCCCTACCGCCGTTTGGTGGGATCGTCACAACCCCCGGCTTCAAGTATGCGACATCTAGGCCGCAGGGAGAGTCTCACTGTCCGACGCACGCCGCTGTGGCATCTCCGCCACAACCTGCCGATCCATCGATCCGGCAAGAGCAGACAGGCCGACCCGGCCGATCATGCGGATCACCAACACCGCGACAAAGGTCATGCCGGCACGGGTGGCAGCCTCGACCATGTCGAGGGATCCTGTGGCCACACCGTATGCAATCACTCCGACGGCAACAAGACCGAGCAGAGCAGCAAGTCGGTTGATCGGATTGCCGTTCATCGCCGACCCACGATCCGCCGTATCGCAAGAGCGACATCAGTCGGTTGGGGTCGCACCATCGTCGAGACAAACCCATCGACCGTGCCAAACCCAAGCGTTGCGCCGAGCGTGAAGGCCAGGTAGAGCGCATCCACAACAGCAGACTCACCGACCCAGGACACCGCCACGGGCTCGTCTACCAAGAGATCGTGCCAAGGCTCGTCGCCAACAACAAGATGAATGCCACGGCCGCCCCGAACAAAATCCAGCCACTCCCGATCCTGGGGGCTGTCTTCGACCATTGCACAGAATGATCCGCCATACGGAGCCATATCGCCTGATCGAATCAACGGCAGACCAAGAGGCTCGGCAAGCCGTTCGGCGTGGGGGCCAACGATTATCACGTCACCCTCTGGGAGCGGCCCGCAATGCGGTGCGACGGCGGCGGCAATCGAGTCGATCCAACCCAGGTCATCATTCGCATCGAGATCGGTGACAGCTGCAATCACAGGAGCAGGTAGACCCAGTCGAAGCAGTGATGTGGTGCTCCATTCAACCGATCCCATCCCCTCAGGGGCATCCACGGTCTCTGCGGTTCGCCACCAATCGGGTCCGGCGCTGGCGACCTGCTCAACGGCGACAATCTCGTCGACTTCCACCGCTTCTTCGTGATCATCCTCTGTGGGGAGCTCGACGGGAATCACGGTTCCTGCTCTCGGGTCGAGATCATCATCGACGACAGGGTCCTGCGCTTCCGTCGCTGGCTCTGGAGACTCAATCAACACAGGACCCACAACAACCGGCGAGGGCATTTGCTCAGATGCAACAGTTGTCTCTGCGAAAGCGGGCACTACGGACTCGTCTGGAAGCTCCTCTGCCACGGGGAAGCCCATGCTCTCTGCTGCAACCGGCTCGCCTACGGCGAGCTTCGGCTCATCTGGTGTCGGGGCCCAAGCCGGGACCGCTTCGCCATCATCGTTTGCCGGCCCGCCTGCGGCGAGTTCGCGCTGCAGCACGGTGCGAAAATCCGAATCCTCGGCATCGGCATCCTTCGCCATCCGTTCGAGCACATCGGCAATCCCGGTGCTGGGAGCAGGAAGGCTTGGCAAACTCGCATCGCGGCGACGTCGGGCAGTCAGTTGCACCATTTCTTTGGCGAAGAACCCGCCGACTCCACCGCGGTGTACCTTCTGAGCACGCATGATTTCGGCGTTCTCGCCGAACTGTGCAGTGATTTCTGTCAGTGCGTCCTCGACCGATTCGGCCTCAACGGTTATTTGGTCTTTCCTTGTTGGTTCAAGCGTTCGCAAGAGCAGCTCCTATGACTCCAATTGGTTCAAGGTCTATGTCGGGGGGCAGTTCTGGGTAGGCAAGGACGGGAACATCCAGTCCCATGCCGCGGAGGGTCTTGGTCAGCGGGCCCCGCAGCGCCTGTCCGACCACAAGGGTGACCGGTCGCTGGGCACGGGCCGCTTCTCCGGCGAGATGGTCAACATCAACCCGAACCACGTCGAGCTTGGCCGGATCCATAACAATGAAGGTGGCGCCGTCAACCTCACGCAACGACTCGTGCATGCCGGCTTCGAGGCTGGGAGCAAGTGTCATAACCATGAGGCGACCGTCTGGAGCGATCTTGGCGACGATCGAACGACCGACGGCAACTCGGGCCGCCGTCGCCAGCTGCTCGGCGGAGTGGGTTTCTGCGGCGCGGCTCGAAACGACTTCAACAATCGGGCCGAGATCGCGGATTGAGACCCGGTCATCCAACAGCTTGCGAAGGACACCATGCAGGAGGCCGAGCGGCAGAACGTCGGTCGCCACCTCGTTCGCCAGGATCGGCTCGTCGTAGCGCAGCCCATCGACGAGAGCTTGCACGTCCTGACGACTCAGCAATGATGCCGCATTGGCTCGCACTACCTCTGCAATGTGTGTGACGATGACGGAGGGGCGGTCAACAGCAGTGGCACCGGTAGCGGCAGCGGAGGCGCGAGCGGTATCCGGGATCCAGAAGGCTTTGAGGCCAAATACGGGCTCAACGGTCTCTTGCCCACCGAGAGCACGCAACTCCTCACCATCGCCAAGCGGTAGAGCCAAGATCTGATCCTGAGGCGCAGTGCCGCGTCCTACCTCAGTGCCGCGCAAGACAATGCTGTAGGTGGAGGGAGGCAGCGAAACATCATCACGGGTGCGAACAAACGGCATAACCACACCGAGTTCCATCGCGATCTGGCGGCGGAGCGACTTGACCCGATCCAACAGGTCGCCGTTCTTTGACGGATCGATCAGATCCAGGATGTCGTACGAGAGTCGCAGCTCCAGCGGTTCGACCCGCATCTCGCCCATCAAGGCTTCGGGGTCATCGGGGTTCAGGGCCACCTCTGGCGTCTCTTCACTGGCCTCGGGCTCGAGATCGTCGAGAGCGGCCCGGCGGCTGCCGGCAACCAGCAGAAGACCGGCAAGCACGAAGAACGGAATCTTGGGAAGACCGGGGAGCATCGCAAGCAGGCCGATGGTGATACCGCCGAAGCGGAGGGCCCTGGCATTGCCCAGAAGCTGTGCGCCGATCTCAGCGCCGATGTCCTTGTCACTGCCCACCCTGGTGACCAACAGACCGGTTGAGATTGAGATCAGCAGTGCCGGGATCTGGCTGACCAGGCCGTCACCGACCGAGAGAAGCGAGAACGTGCTGACCGCTTCGGAGAAGTCCATTCCCAGCGAACCCATGCCGACCGCAAATCCGCCGAACAGGTTGATGACGACGATGATGATGCTGGCGATTGCATCGCCCTTGACGAACTTGGCGGAACCATCCATCGCCCCGTAGAAGTCCGCTTCGGTAGCGATGCGTTTGCGTTGCTCGCGGGCCTGGGCCTCATCGATAAGCCCCGCACCGAGGTCGGCATCGATTGCCATCTGCTTACCCGGCATGGCGTCCAAGGTGAAACGAGCTGCAACCTCGGCGACTCGGGTGGCACCGTTGGTGATGACGACAAACTGGATGACGATCAGGATCAGGAATACGACCAAACCGACGATGACCGAACTCCCGATGACGAAATTGCCAAAGGTATCGATGACCTTGCCTGCGTTTCCGTCGAGAAGAATCAACCGGGTCGACGAGACATTGAGGGCGAGCCGGGCCAGCGTCGTGATCAGCAGTAGTGAAGGGAAGACTGAGAAGTCGAGGCTGTCCGAGAGAAGGATGACGCCGAGGAGCACGAGAACGGCGAGGGTGATGTTGGCGGCCAGCATCATGTCGAGGAAGGATGCCGAGATCGGGATGATCATCATCATGATGACCCCGACCAGCGTCATGGGAACGACGATTGACGAGCGACTCATGCGACCCTCCGCTTCGGGCGACGTCGATAGGCGACCGCAAGAACGGCGGCAACAGCCTCAAACAGGTTTGCGGGAACGAACCCACCGATCTTCGCTCGCCTATACAGCGTCCTGGCCAGCGGCTTGTTCTCGATGAGCGGAACGCCGTTGCGGCGGGCTTCGGCACGAATCCTGGCGGCGATCTTGCTGGCACCCTTGGCGACGATCCGGGGAGCTAGCTCGTCGGCGTCGTACTTGAGCGCAATCGCGAGACGGGTCGGGTTGGTGATGACGACATCGGCTGTTGCCACATCAAAGATCATGCGGTTTCGGCTCATCTCGCGGGCACGCTGGCGGCGGGCGGAACGAACCATCGGGTCACCTTCGGAGCTCTTGTACTCCTCCCGGGTCTCCTGCTTGGTCATCTTCAGTTCTTTGCCCTGCCGGTAGCGGGTGACGGCATAGTCGGCGCCGGCAACCACCACAGCCAAGCCGGCAGCCCTGATGACGATCTGCCAAACCTGGTCACCGGTGAACGCGATTGCGTCGATGATGCCGAGTGGCTCACCGAGACGATCCATCCATGCCTGCAGCGGACCCCAAATCAGCAGCACCAGCAGGCCAACTTTCATAACTGCACGCACCAGCTCCCACACGAATACCGAGGGCTTGAAGCGGTTGAGGCCCTTCTTCAGGGAGAGATTGGACAGCTTGGGCTTGGCCGCTTTGGTGGCAACGGTGAAACCAACCTGACCGATCCCGCCGGCAATACCGAGGATCGCAGCGGTGAGGAGGAACGGGAGAAGACCGAGTGTGATCATGCCCAGCGCATGGATTCCGACCTCGGGCTGGATGGTTCCGGTGCCGGAGATGCTGAGGATGGCACGGGCTCGAGAGGCGATCTCCATGGCGGCGCCAGGGGCAATGAGGCGAATCGCCAGGACCAGGAATACCATCGAGAGCGCAACGCCGACTTCTTGGGACTTGGGTACACGACCTTCGCGGCGAGCTTCACGCTTCTTCCGCTCAGTTGGTTTCTCTGTCCGATCTTGTGAAGAGCGGCCCACTACGACTCCGGTCGGTAGTCCAAGCCACTCCATCGGCAATTCGGCCGATCCTTCGGCCTCGCTTGACTGTCGGCGAGAACAACGCCCAGGTAAGTGCGCTGATCAGGAAACCCAGTGCCTGGGGCACTAGTCACCGGCTCAAAGACCGTTCGTGCGCTGCTCAGTGCCACATATGCGCGGCGGTGTACGCAAGAACGGTCTTGTTTGGCGCTACATGCCGAGGAGGGCGGTGCGGAAGGTGTCGGACATGATCCCCATTACTCCGTTCAAGGTTTCGGGGACCAGCAGCAGGACTGCGCTGACGCTGGCAAATGCCGCAAATAGCTTGACGGGTAGACCGATGAGAAAGACGTTCGACTGGGGAGCAAACCGGGCCGCGATACCGAGGATGACCTCAGTTATGAAGAGGGCTGCCAGCGCAGGCATAGCCATTTCGATAGCGCCAATCATCATCCGCCCCATCAAACCAACGGCAACATCGGCAAGACCGCCTGAGAGGGAGATTGTCCCCGTGATCTCGACAGCCTCGAAACTGAGCCCGATGCCGCTGATCAGCATTCTGTCACCACCGAGCAGAAGGAACATAGCCATCGCCAGCATGTTGAAGATCCTGCCGAAGATGGTGACTCTGTCCTTGCTCATCGGGTCGAAAATCGCAGCTGCGCTGAGGCTCGAGGTGAAGTCGATGAGGCTGCCCCCCACGGTGAAGATGTAGAAGATCAGCCCGGTGAGAAACCCCAGAGTGAGACCGATGACGGCGTTTGTGAAGCCTGCGGTGAGAAGCACGCCCAGATCTCCCGCCTCGGCAACGGGTTCGGCGAATGCGTAGCCGAGGACCAGCACCAAGGCGGTGCGACCGGTCGTGGGGAACGATTTGAAAATCGGCGACGCAATGACAAACCCAGCGACCCTGGTGCTCGCTAACAGCAATCCCGAGACCCAATCGGCGTTGACTACGAAATCCATCAGATCGACGGAATCAGGGACCAGAGCGATACGACCCAGTTGGTCATGGTCCGAATCATCCACTGGCCGCTGAAGAGCACAATCAGACCCATCGAAACGACTTTGGGAACAAACGTGAGGGTCATTTCCTGAATCTGCGTGATGGTCTGCAGCAACGACACCGACACACCGACCAACAATGCGGCCATCAGCATGGGGCCGGCGACGGTTGCGGCGATTTGGAACGCATCGGAGACGATCTCGATGACCTGGGCATCAGTCACAAGACTGCACCTTGGACAGACTCAACAACAGAGCCGATCAACAGCGACCACCCGTCAACCAGGACAAACAGCAGCAGCTTCAAAGGTAGCGAGATGAACACAGGAGGCAACATCACCATGCCCATCGACATCAACACGGCGGCGACGATCAGATCGATGACGAGGAACGGGACAAATATTACAAACCCGATGACAAAAGCCGTCCTCAGCTCTGAGATCACGAACGCAGGGATGAGCGTCGTGGCCGACACGTCAGCCTCGGTTTCAGGCTGCGGCTGGCTGGAGAGGTCCATGAAGAGGCGGAGATCTTCCTCTCTGGTCTGTGCCAGCATGAACTCGCGAAGAGGCTCGTAGCCGGCGGCAAGAGCATCAGCCTGTCCGATTTCGCCGCTCAGCATCGGCTGGACGGCCTCCTCGTTGATCTCGCTGAACACAGGACCCATGACAAAGATGGTGAGGAAAACCGCAAGACCGATGAGTACCTGCGAGGGGGGAATCGTCTGTACGCCGATGGCGTTTCTGGTCAGACCCAGAACGATCACAAAACGGGTGAACGACGTCATGAGCAGCATGATGCTCGGGGCCATGGACCCGATCGTGAGCATGATGATGATGATCACCGTGTTACTCAGCGCACCGTTCTCAGACTCAACGTTGATAGCGATGTCGGGCACCGATTCCGGCTCGGGGACCTCAACAAGGGGCGCAACCGTGGTAGTCGTGGCAGGGACCTCGGGGGCTACCACTTCTTCTGCTTGCACCTCATCGACAACGTCTGGGGCCAGCTCCTGTGCGGTGGCGGTGCCCGAGAACAGCACTCCACACACAACTGTGGCCAGGAGGAAACCTTTAGCTGCTGCGGTCACCGAACAACCTCCACGGCGTCTGGGCGGGACCGCGCACCGTCATCAGTTGCAGTCTGCGAACCAGGCCAATCCGTGGCTGTTCGGTGATTCCATTCGTGGTGTCGGCGACTTCCTCCGCCGGCTCTTCAACAACTTCCGGCAACGGTTCGAGCTCGGAGAGGAGACCCACTCCGGACTCCCCTGCGCCGATGAGAAAACGCTTGTCGTCGACCTCGACGACCGCAACAAACACGTTCTTGCCCATTGCAGCCTTTTCCGAAATCTTGAGGCGACCAGCGACACTTCCCCTGGTACGCCGCATGTACCACCAGATGGCAAGCGGAGCACCGATCACGATGATGAGACCGGGAAGGACGTCGGTGGCGAAGTTCATCCCGTTCATTGCTTGGGCTCGACTATCTCGGCAATCTCTATCCCAAGTTGATTGCCGACAACAACGATGTCGCCGCGGGCGACGATCATTCCGTTTACGAGGATGTCGACCGGATCGCCGGCGACACGGTCAAGCTCGAACACGGTGCCTGGAGTCATGGTGGTGAGGTCCCGCACGCGTACAGAGCCGCGGGCGATTTCGACAGTGACGTTGGTGGCAACGTCAGAAAGAATGCTGAGGTCATGCTGGGCGCCGCCAGCGGAGGCCCTGCTCAGTTCAGGCAATGTGGCCGGGGCCACGCTCGGCCCCCCAGGAGGTCCATCGACCGGAATGGAGCCTCCCAACAGGGAACCTAGCGTGGCCTCGACAACCCAAGTGATCGTTATGGAGCGGGCACCGGCGGTCAGATCAAAGCCGAACGCTTCACCGGTGACGTCGGCACCCGGCGGCAGAGGCTCCGATCCGGCGAACTGCAGGAGTGGCCCTCCTGCCTGAGCTACGCCGGCGATCGCACCTTGCACAAGGGCGTCGGCGAGCTGGGCGGCATCAAGAGATCCTTCGGCGCTGACCAAACCCGATGAGGGCACGATGGTGATCAGGCCCGCCGTCTGTGCGCCGTCGACCACCGTCGATTGCTTGGCCACGGTCCCGGCAACACCAAACGCCGCATCCAGGGGCACGGGCGCAATCGCACCAACGGTGACTTCGATACCGGAAGCGGCCGTAACCGCACGGCCGGCGGTGGTCGCCATGGCATCAAGCCCGAGAGACTGTGGCATGGTCATCGTCACGAGGTTGCGCCTCCGGTGCCGGTTTGGCCCAAGAGCGCTGGCGTCGAGAAATCGGCAACCTGCTCACGGCTGGGGAGCTGGCAGTTGCACTCTCTGTTACTCGTACCGCTGGTCTTGTTCGCCAACGATGACCTCCGTCGTTTCCGGTCTAGATAACGGGGCGAGTCGCTGTTTGCGACCCTCGTCGATCACCGTCGGCCGTAGTGATCGACAATCAAGGAGTCACACGTGTATTCGCATGTCGAACAGCGAGTTACTGAATCAAGACCTCGGTCAGGACAACTCGAATGACCTCACCGTCTTCGTAGACGTCGAGAGCGCTCTCTGTCAGTTCGTCACGCAGGACAGCGAGGGCCTCGGGGCCGACCAGGTCAGCCGCCGCATACCCTGACATCACATCCAGGACTGCGTCCTTCAGGACGGGGACACGGTCGCCCACCGCCGCCGAATCTCCACCCATGGGGAGGACAACAGCGAAGCTGAGCCTGGCATACCGGATGGGGTCGTCGGTGAGGGTAACGGTCATCTCGTCAACCTCGATGACGGCGCCTTCGACGACGACGGTGGTTGTGGTGACGCCGGCTTCGGCATCTCCGCCACCGCCGCCGAGAAACAGGAAGTAGACGGCGCCGAGTAGCACCACTACACCTCCGATTATTCCTATAAGCTTTCCTTTGCCGCCTTTCTTGGCGTCTTCTTCAGTTGCAGTGTCCTCAGCCATCAGTCTCACCTCTCTCTACGACAACGACTAGTTCGACACGCCTATTGGCCGACTTGCCATCGTCTGTTTCATTACTTGCGCGGGGGTGGTGTTCGCCATATCCAGTGGCCACCAGCCGCCCAGGCTCGATGCCTTCCGATCTGACAAGTGCCTTGAGCACTGCCAGGGCCCGATCCGTTGATAGATTCCAGTTGTCATAGCCGGCTCCAACCAGGGGAACTGTGTCGGTGTGACCTTCAACGAGGATTTGGTTGCTGAAGGTGGAGAGCGTCGGGGCAATGGCGGCGACGATGTCGTCACCGTCTGACCCGAATTGTGCTGAGCCACTCGCAAAGAGAACGTGATCGGTCGCGATCGCGATGACCAATCCACGGGCAGTGACTTCGAAGTCAACGTTGCCGACGAGCCCCGCTTCCTCGAGCGCACTTTCGATTGCATCCCTGACCTCGATGAGCTGCGAATCGGTGACGACTGTTTTGTCGCCTTCGCCAGCGCCTGGATCGGGGTCTACGTTCTCTGAGTCTTGTTCTTCCTGTTCGTCCAAGTCTTCGAGGTTCTCGATCGAAGGCAAGCCATCGAGAATTGACTCTGCACCGAATGACTCGGTTTCGGTGTCGGTGACTGAAGCACCGGCACCGACGAAACCTGACCCGGAGGCGAGAAGCCCTTCTGCGACCGCCGGGTTGTCGAACGGGTCCGCAAGACCCGAGACAAATAGCTGGAATTTGGTTTGGTCGACCTGCGAGATCGCATAGAGCATCACGAAGAAGGCCATCAACAGGGTCACGACATCTGCGTAGGTCGTCAACCACCTAAGCTCATTCGGCTCCTCGGGCTTCTTGCGTTCGCGTGCCATTAGGCGGCCTTGCCAGACACTCGCTTGGACCGCTCTTGATGACCGACCCGCAGCGATGGATTGATGTAAGCCTCGAGCCGCTCCACGACCATGCGGGGGCTGGCGCCACCTTGGACGGACAGGATGCCGTCCATCACGAGGTCCTTCTGGGCAACCTCGAGATCATGAAGTCGCTGCAGCTTCGATGCAATGGGGAGAAAGACGAGGTTGGCGAAGATGACGCCGTACAGTGTTGTCAGCAGGGCGACAGACATGCCGAGACCCAACTGGGCCGGATCTGAGAGGTTGCCCAGCATGTTGATCAAGCCGACGACAGTACCGACCATGCCCATCGTTGGTGCATAGCTACCCATCGTCTTGATGTAACCGATGACCGGGCCATGGCGCTCGTCGAGGGCAGCGAGTTCGATTTCCAGAACATCGCGGACGACGTCACCATCGACACCGTCGACGATCTGCTGGAGACCGACCTTCATGAAGTCATCGTCTAAGTCTTCGAGCTGCTCCTCGAGGGCGAGAACGCCCTCCTTCCGTGCGATCTCTGCAAACTTCATGAGGCGATCGATGGCTTCACCCGGATCTGGTTCCTTGCCGGTCATGGCAAGGATGATTCCCTTAGGAACGTTCTTTACGTCGGCAATCTGATAGCCGCTGAGCGACACGCCGACGCTTCCGAGTACGACGAGAAGAAGTGACGAGGGTCCGATCAATGCACCGAAGGAGTTCCCATCCATAACGGTGGCAACAACGATGCTGATGATCGCAATGATGATGCCGAGGTAGGTGGTCATTGTCTACGCCTCTCCACCTTCTATGGCATACAGCTTGGCGCGACCGCGGGGGCGGCGGTTGTGCGCTGCTGCGAGTACTGAAGCCCGGATTCGTTCGATGCGAGCGACCAAGTGATCAGGCACGTCCACGACAACCATTCGACGACCGCCGGCCAAGACGATCACAGTGTCTGGGGTCTCCTCGATGGCCTCGATGAGGTTGGCATTGAGAAGCACCGTGCTGCCCGCAATGGGTGTCACTGGAATCATGGAATCGCACCTCCTTGTGCTCATCTGCCCGAATTCCGTTTGGGCTGGTTCTGTTCCGTACGGTTGATACTGTCGGGAGGAAGGTGTCTGGGTTAATGACAGATTTCGATCATTTCGAAGAAATCCTCTCCTAGACGCAGAAAAGGGGCGTATCGCCGTCGTACGACACGCCCCAAACTGCAGATCTTTCCTATTCGGTCTCGGCCGGTGGTGAGCTCACCTCGATCACGTTGGCTAGTGGGATCTCTATGCCTGAGTCCAGGTGCAGGAATGGTCCGTCTGCGGTGAAACGAACGGTTTCTACCCGACCCTCGACTGGCGATCCATCGAGGCTGAAGGCGTTGACTTCCTTGCCGACCACGCTCATCGCCATGGTGGTCTGTTGGAAGCCAAGCAAGGCCTGGTTCGTCTCAGAGATGGCCTGAAGAGTCTCAACGGTTGTGAACTGTGCGGTCTGTTCCAGCATGGCCGTCGCATCCGTCGGCTGGAGTGGGTTCTGATACTTCATCTGGGCAACCAGCAGCTGCAGGAAGGCATCGCTGTCGAGCTGCCCGAGCGATGAGCCGGCCGAGGTCCTGGTTGACTGGGCGGCACCGCCTACTGATTCAATCATGGCTTGTCCTCTTTGCTCATGGTCCTAGATCCTGAGGTCGTTGTCGTTGCGTATCGGACGGCGGAAGGTCGGTCGCTGCAGCCGTGTGGGGAGTCGCTGTTCGGGGTCATTCGGGTTGTGACCGCGCTCCCTACCGTCCCCGGTCATCACAAAGCCACGCTCTGAAAGCACTCCGTTGAGCTCGTTCATGAACGGCTGGAAGCCATCAGATGTGGGAGAGCCTGAGGTGGGGACGACATGGACTTGGGCGCCGCCTCGCACTGATACAACGAGGCGGAGCCCTTCGATCTCGGGGATGTCGACAACCATGGTTCGTGGCGGCGGCTGGTTGGCCTGCAGTTCTACAGCCCTGAGTACGCGCTCGGCAAGAGCCGAGTGCGGGATCGGGGCAGCCACAACCTCGCTCGTGACGGTGGCCTGGGCCGGTGCGGCCTCTACACCGGCGACGGGTATCGGTGCTGTCGGTGCCGTTGGTTCGAAGACCACTGGGCCGGCATCCATGGGAGTGCTGGGGACCACAGCCTTCGGGTCATCGAGCCGGACTGGGACTTCGGGGCTCAGGTCCATGCGAGGGGTCGGCGCAGGGTCGGTCACCGGGACCGAGGAAGTCTCAACTGCCGGTGCGCCCTCGGCAACAACCGTTGGCGTAGGGGTGACCGGTAGCTGCCGATTGCGGTTCGGACGTGCCGGGGCTGGGCCCTGGCCGTCGACCGCTTGCGGGAGGACCTCGGCAGCGACACGTACCTGGTCGTTGGGCGGGACCACCGGGGTGTTGATCTGTGAACCCAGTGCGATATTCTCTGGCCCAGCCGGTTGTGCGGTTGGGTTGGGTTGCTTGGGAATGGTCGGAGTCTTCGAACCCAGGCCGGGGTTGCGCGGCTGATCATCCACAGCAACCGGCTGGAGAACCACGGGTTGGGGGACGTCGGGCTCCGGAGAGGGACCGTCCACCGGGTTTGCTACCGGCGGCTCCGGGATTTCTGGGGCTTTGGTGAGGACAGGGAGATCGACTGAGTCAACCGGCGTCAGCACCGCTGGGTCTATCGCCACTTGCTCCTCAACCCCAGCACCGGCCGGCGGTGCGCTGGTGAGGACCGGCTTGCCAAGTCCATCAACCGGGGTCTTGTCGGGGACAACCGAACCTCTTGGAGCCGCTGGACTCGGGAGGGGCTGCTCGGGGCCGCCATTGCCGACAGGTGGAACTACAGCGTCGGGGGTCGCTCCTGAACCGGCTGCGGGGACCTGCGGGTCTATGCCAGGGGTAGTTTCTTTGGGCGTGACCGCAACGAACCGGTTGGTCGGAACTTGCCTGCCCACCGTCACCACACCCTGGTCGGGTGCGGAAGGGTCGCCTGCGAGCTCTTCATCAGGCTGCTCGTGGCCGTCTGCGGTGATGCGCTGAACGAGATTGGGGTCAATCGCTGGGGTCGCGCCAAGGGTCTGGGCAAGCATCTCACCGAACCCTATTCCGTCTCCCTGCGGTGCCTCAACCTGTGCCGGCTCAGCGGGGAGCGGCATCGTCGTGTTCTGTGGTTCAATCATCAAGCTGCGCCTCCGAGTTGTCTGTAGTAGTCGAGAACTCGGGGCACATACGCCTGAGTCTCTGCGATATTTGGAATTCCGTCGGCTTCTCGAACCCGAGTCGGGCCTGCGTTGTATGCGGCGAGACCGAGGTCGATTGATCCGAATTCTTTGATGGTCCAAGCCAGATAGCGAGCACCGCCACGGAGGTTCTGGACCGGATCAGATGGATCCACTCCAAGTTCCTCGGCGGTTGCCGGCATGAGCTGTGCAAGACCGATGGCGCCGGAGTGGGAGACGGCATCGGGTTGGAACCGGGACTCTTGCCACACCATTGCTGCGAGTAGACGAGGATCGAGGCCGGCCTCATGAGCCGCCCGCTCGATCTCACCCGCCCACTGTTGGCCTGCTGCCGGCAACTGGGCCGCCCAGTCGCCGGAAACCGGGCCCGCCGCGATCGATCGACCGCTGTGCAGAATGATGCTGGTGCCCATGATGCCGATGGGAAGGGACCCCGTTGCGATCGGGGTGGCGGCGTTGAGAGCCTGCGGGGTGACAACAAAGCTGCCATCCGCCGCCGGAGCCGACTGCTGGGCCGTCTGCAGGGTCTCGGCGAAAGTAGCGCTCGATGCGGCGTTGCGTTCGAAATTGGTTTGGATCTGATTGACCCTGTTGGCAACGGCGGTTAGGGAGGCGATGCTCATACCAGTCCGTCCCCCGCTCGGATATGAAGCATGCCCATGAGATCGTCAAGAGACTTCTCCGCGGACTTGGCGGCTTCACGAGCCATCTCCTGGTTGCGCTTCTCATCGAGACGCTCGGCTGCGTCTAGTTCAGAAGCGCTGCGACGCCATGACTCGGCCTTGGTGTGCATGGCTCGCTCCGAAGCCTCGTACGCAACGGCTGCCTCGGAGACCTGCTCGAAGGACCCCATGCCACGCAATTGCAGCGAACGCAGATTGACTGGTCCCAGGATCTCACCGAGATCGATGTCTTCACGATGCTTGGCCTTGAGCTCTTCGAGCTTCTTGCGGGCCTGCTCGTGGGCTTGACGGGTATTGGCGAGTGCGGCACGGGCATGCTTCTCATCTATCGAGCGAAGCCGAACCAGAACGCTGAATGGGTTCCTCTTCACCTAGGCCACCCCGATCTGGGGTCGGAGCGCATCAAGCTGCGCCCACGCATCGTTGAAGCCAACAATCTCTGTCGACGGCTGGCGGAGGAACTCGACGAGGCTCGGCTTGGCGGCAAGGCCGCGGTCGGCTGCCGGGTTGGTTCCAGGGACATATGCACCGACCTCTACAAGTTCTCGGACCTCTTCGGCTGCAGCCAGTGCGTTTTGGGCTGCGGTGACAACGGATCGTTGCTCTTCGCTGACGAGCCGCGGAGCTAGCCGTGACAGCGAAGCGAGTGGGTCGATAGCCGGGTACCGGCCGGAGATAGCAATGCGACGGTCAAGGACGACATGACCATCGAGGATCGAGCGAGCGGTGTCGGCGATCGGTTCGTTCATGTCGTCGCCTTCGACCAGGACGCTGTAGTAGCCGGTGATGGTTCCCTTGGATCGGGGACCGGCACGCTCCAGTAGCCGAGCCATCAGCGAAAAGACAGAAGGGGTATATCCACGGGAGGTTGGTGGCTCTCCGGCGGCGAGGCCGATCTCACGCTGCGCCATGGCGAGGCGAGTGAGTGAGTCCATGAGAAGCAGGACATCATCGCCGCGATCTGCGAACCACTCGGAGATACGGGTGGCCAACAGCGAAGCCCGGAGCCGCATCAGCGCCGGCTGATCGCTGGTCGCAACAACGACGATGGATCGTGCCATACCTTCGGGGCCAAGCTCGTCCTCGATGAATTCGCGGACCTCACGTCCACGTTCGCCGACTAGCGCCAGCACGGCAACGTCGGCACCGGTGCCGCGGGCCATCATCCCCAGCAGGGTCGATTTGCCGACGCCGCTGCCGCCAAAGATGCCGATGCGCTGGCCCTTGCCGGTAGTACAGAAGGTGTCGAGGAGCCGCACACCCGTAGGCAGCGGTTCGCTGATCCTGATTCGATCTAGTGGCGAGGGAGCGGGTGCGCTGACATCGGTCGGCTCACCGGTGAGCGGAGGACCACCATCGATCGGCCGTCCGAGACCGTCGATCACACGACCAACTAGCGATTCAGACATGTACATCGACAACCCAGTTCGGTCTCGGGTGACCACATCGCCCTTGCCGATCCCGGCGACGTCGCCGTAGGGAAGAACCCGTGCGCCGTCAGGAGTGAGTGCGATAACCTCGGCTTGCCGGTCGGCGTCGTCACCGTGGATGGCAAGGGAGTCACCAATTCTGAGCCGAAGACCTCGAACTTCGAGTTCGTGCGTCGTTACCCGGGCTACCTTGCCCGAAACGCGCCAAGGCGACTCGTCATCGAGAGTCGTCAACCGGGCGCGAGCAAGAGAGGTCACAACAAGACCTCGCGAGCCACTTCCAGTGCGGCCTCTCTGGTCAGTTCGGCGGTAGCCCAGCGGCCTGCGATGCGAGCTTCGCCCGGGCGCAGCGAGGGGTCCCTTTCCATGGAGACGCCGTTGGGGAGCCGAACCTTCGAACTCACGGCATCCCAGTCCTGAGGGTGGATGGCAATGGTCATGGTCTCTTCATCGAGAGCTGTGATGGCCTCGTCGATACGTGCAGCCACCGCTTCGCCGTCATCAGCCGGTGCCTGGCCTATGACGAAAGCAGCGACATCGAACGCCGCCTCAATGGTCTCGTTGACGGCTTCGTGCCGGATCTGTGTGAGCTCGGTGACCGCGATGCGCAGCGCGCTGTCGATCCTCGAAATCGCACCGTCCATGTCGGATCGGCCGGCGGCGAATCCTTCGCTGCGTCCTTCGGCAAAGGCCTCGGCGCGGGCTTGCTCGATCAGGTCGGCGGTCGAGTCGTCGACAAACTGGAGGCCTCCGCGGCTAAATGCGGGAGCCGTGGCTGTAACTGCGGCGTTGCGAATGACCCTACTCAATGAGCTCGTTCTCCTCTCCACGAGAGAGGACGATCTCCCCCATCTCCTCCAGCAACCGGACTGCCGCGATTACCTTTGTTCTTGCAGTTTCCACGTCCGTGCGACGGGCCGGGCCGAGCAGGTCGATCTCCTCGAGCAGGGCTTCCTTGGCTCGTGAGGACATGTTGCGCATGATCGTGTCGCTGAGCTCGTCGTTGGCACCCTTCAGCGCCATCGCCAGCTCTTGGGCGTTTACATCCTGCAGAATCCGTTGAATCGAGCGGTCGTCGAGGGTGACGAGATCGTCGAAGACGAACATGAGAGCGCGGACTTCATCGGCGAGTTCTTGGTCCATGTCGCGCAGACGTTCCAACACTGCGCGTTCGGTCTCCTTGTCGGAGTTATTGAGAACGTTGGCGAGTTCCTTGACGCCACCACGGAGAATGCCCTCATCGGTGTTGACGGGTCCGAGACGACCCTTGAGTACGCCCTCGATCGACTTGATGACTGCGGATGAGATCCTGCCCATTTTGCCGACCCGCACCGCAACCTCTGCCTGGAAGCTCTCTTCGAAGGCGGTGAGGACCGTCGCCGCATAGGCCGCTGGCTGGTGCGCAAGGATGACGGCAACAGTCTGCGGGTGTTCGCCACCAAGAGCCTCACCAAGCTGCTCGGGCTCGATTTGGCGGACAAAGCCAAACGGGGCCGATTCGAGATCGCTCATCATGCGCTCGATCATCTCGGGGCCGTTGGCGCTGCTCCACTGGTTGAGCATGTCTCGTGCGTAGTCCACGCCTCCAGCAGCAAAGACCTCGTCGGACTGTGCTGAGTCGTAGACCTCTTGGAAGACCTGATCGATGGTCTCGGGGCGAAGCTGCCCGATCTTGGCTACCTCGGTCGCAAGAATCTCAACTTCATCGTCGGACAGGTGGTCGAGCATCCCTGAAGCTGCTGAGGAACCAACGGCAACAACCAGTGCGGCTGCCTTCTCTTCGGGGCGCAGAGCGGTACTCATCGACGATCAGCCAGCCAGGTGCGGAGCAGGACCGCGATTTCTTCGGGCTGACGTTGCACCAGATTCATGACCTCGGGGTGGATACTGGCGCCGTCGTTGGTCTCGCCGACGGCAGCTGCTCCGCCGCCACCGAGAGCGGGCTGCACGACCTCGAGAGCCGCTGCCTTGGTCTTCTTGGAGGACCCTCGAGCCATCATGAGCAACGACCCGACAACAATGAGGAGAACCAGACCACCGATGACCTGAGGGATCATCGCCATCATGTCCATGGCTGCGGCTTCTGGCTCAGCAGCCTCTTCGACAACCTCGGGAACGGGGTAGGCAACGGTCGACACGGAGATCGAGTCACCGCGAACGGTGTCGAGACCAACGGCTGCCGAAATCAACGCTTCGACCTCAGCAACGTCGGGAACCGGGACTCCGGTCAGCGATCCATCGTCCATGACAACTGCGACGGACAGGAGCTCGACCTTGCCGGGTGCGGTGATCTCTTTGGAGATGACGCTGTCAACACCGTATTCGCTGATTACGTCTGAGCGGTCATAGGTGTAAGAGCCGTCGGTGTCGGTTGCCACCGATTCACCTTCAACCCCCAAGGTGCCACCGGGAGGTGTGCCCGCTCCAACGTAGGTTTCGGTGGAGATGCTGTCGCGGAGAGTGACTGCATTCTCATTGTCAAAGCTCTGGGTCTCAACGGACTGTTCGTCGAAGTCGAGCTGGGCCCGAACCACAACTGATGCCGACTCGGGACCGGCAACCGCTGCGAGCAGATTCTGAACGTCGGTGGCAAGTGTAGCCTCAAAGTCGTGGGTCATACGGAGGTTCCGATTGCTGACTGCCGAATCGTCTGCCATGTCGCCCGACGCATGCAGCACGTTGCCTGCAACGTCGGCCACAGTGACATTCTTCGGCTCGAGGCCTTCGACTCCGGACGCCACGAGGAAGGTGACCGTCTCGATCTCGAGCTCGCCAAGCGGGTGAGCTGTATCCAGCAGGACGGAAGCAGTAACGGCTACTTCGTCTTCAGAGAACAATGACTCCTCGGGGATCACCAGGTGAACCGTCGCTTGGCTGATGTTGTTCATGGCCAGCAGTGTCAGCTCCATTTCCCCTTCCAGCGCCCGCTGATAGTCGACCCGTTGCCGGAAGTCTGAAACGTTGAGACCCTGCTCGTCGAGAAGTGAGTAACCCTCGGGAGCCGCTCCGCTCTCAACGCCGGCAACGGCGAGGGTGGCACGGACCTGATAGACCTGTGACTTCTCAACCAACACTCGGGAACCGCCGGCCTCGATCTCGTACGAGATGCCTTGGCGGTCGAGTTCGTCGACAACGGTCGACAACGTTGCATCGTCGAGGTTTGAGTACAGGACCGTATATGAAGGTGTGCTGACCCATTGGAAGAAGATGAAGGCAGCCATCGCCAAGACGACGGCAGCGATGCCGATCACGATCTGATGGGCTAGCGGCAGCGAGACCAGCATGTCTCCGATGCGATTACGACGTTCCATATCAGATCTGCATCCTCATGATTTCTTGGTAGGCCTCTACCGCCTTGTTCCTGACCTGTACGAGCAGGTCCACGTTGAGTTGCGCCTTGGTCATCGACGTCATCAGCTCTTGGATCGAGGCGTCTCCGCCGGTAGCGATGCTTTCGGCGATCGCATCTGCGGCAAATTCGGATTCGGAAACTGCTTCGAGCGCCGCGGTGATGTTGTCAGCAAATCCTTCGGCAGCTCGTGGTGCCGACGCCGACTGGGCGCCGCCTACACCGGCAGCACCGGTAACACTGGAGATTGGGGGGAGAGTCATTAGCGTCCGATCCTGAGTGCGGCCTGGTACGTCTCTTCGTTTGTCTTGATCACTTGGAGGTTCATCTGGTAGCCGCGCTGGGCGGCGATCATGTCGGCCATCTCCTTGGAAAGATCGACATCGGGACGGACGACGTAGCCATCTTCAGAAGCAAGCGGGTGCTCGGGGTCGAAGACCCACATCGGCACTCCGTCGGAGTCAAGAATCTCAACTGCCCTGGTCCCGGCGCCAACACCGTTGGCGTCCAATGCCTCTTCGGCATGGACAAGCTTGGCGTGGAACGGCTCTTCGTCCGCGGAGCGGATCGTGTTGACGTTTGCAATGTTGTGGGCAATGGCTTCCAGCCAGAGCTGAGAGACATCGGCGCCGCTTGCCGCAATATCGAGAGCATCAAACGCACCCACTACGCACCACCAATTGCGGAACGCATCAGACCGGCCTTGAAGTTGAAGGCTTCGACCATGGCCTGCTGCAGCAGGTTCGTTTCCATCATCTCGACAACTTCGTTCTCGATGTTGACGTTGTTGCCGATGGCGTCGGACGGGTCACCGGTGCCTGTGATCTCAGGCCCGATGACTCCGCCGAGGTCACTACCTTCAAGGGCTCGCAGCAGCTGGTCCTCGAATGAAACCCGCGACGCCTGAAAACCAGGAACCTCGGAGTTGGCGACGTTGTTGGCGATTTGCTCGGAGCGAACGGTCAACGCGTTCATGGCATATTCGATTGCTGCCATTGTCTGGTCTGTGATCGGAACCATGTCGCCTTTCCTCCTAGAAACGCGAAAGGGAAGAACGACAATGCGTTCTTCCCTGAAGACTTCGCGAGATCCATCTCGTGTGTGTTGTGCTGCTCCCGTCGGCTCTCGGGGTCGGCACTTAAGGAACGCACCGGCACAAATCTGGGTCACGTAGCGACACGACATAGTTGTCATTTCCCTCGAGCGCGTTCCAACTAGTCATCGCGGCGATACAACGATGGCCACGATCCCTTTAGCGGCCGTCGCCGCGGCCGACGATGAGCTAGAAGCCGAGAGCAGCAAAGGCAACTGTGCCCAATAGAACCCTTAACCAGAATCCGGTCGATGCAACGATCGCTGGAGCGGACCGCAATGTCGAACCTTTCGACTTCCACGGCGGCAAAGCGCTTGATGCAGAAATCGTTGCCGAGGTCGAGGCCTTGCACGAGTCATTCGCCGAAGAGCTTGCGGATCGGCTCACGAATCTGCTGCAGGTTCCTGTGGTTGTGGAGTCGGCAGGAATCGACCAGGCACGCTTCGAATCGTATATCAATGCACTCCCCAACCCGACCATGCTCGGCATTATCGACCTCAGCCCCGGCGGCTATCGCGCGGTGACCGACCTCGCCAATCATCTCGGCTTCTCAATGCTCGATATCCTGCTGGGAGGTTCCGGTCGTCCTGCTGGGTTCCGGGCCTTTACTGACCTCGAGGCGATCCTGCTCGGCGAAGTCATCGACCACGTCGGCTGGTCCATCCGTGCTGCCTTTGAACCGCTACGCGAATTCGAACCAAGCGTCGCCGACATCCAAAGCAAGCCGGCTATCGACCACATTGCAGTCGCTTCGGATTCAGTGCTGGTGCAGTCGTTCAAGGTTCGCATTGATGCCGACCATCGCAGCGAGGGCATCCTCAGCGTTTGCTACCCAGGCCACCTGCTGGATGCGATCCTCAAGACCGAAGCCGCACCCGAGGTCGCCGAGGAACCGCTTATCTCCGGCGATGCGCCGATGTCGGGGTCGATCAAACAAGCTCCCGTAGGACTCAAGGCCCGCCTCACCGGTGCGAAGCTCTCGCTCGGCGACCTCGGGCTGCTGCAACCGGGGGACGTCGTGGTGCTGGGCATTCCAACCTCGGCACCGGCAACAGTCTCCATCGGCGACGTCGACCTGTTCGAAGGCGATGTGGGTAGACACAACGGACAAATCGCTCTCAGGCTCAATCATTGGATGGCTACATGAATACCGACATCAAAGAGACCGGTTTCGCCGGTGCCGCAACCGCGATGCTCGCCGGCGCTGCCGAAGAGCTTGCACAGCTTGTTGGTGGCCCGGTCAGTTTCTCAGTTTCGGAAACTCCTCTACCGCCGGCAGGCAAAGGTGTCGCCGCGGACGTAGTGTTTGCCGGTCCCTTCAACGGCAACTCCCATCTGATCCTCACGACACCCGCAGCTGCCGCTCTGGCCAAGGTATCCGACGACGTCGATTTGGCCGATGCAGACACCGTTGCGTCGCTGGGCGAGGTTGTGGCGCAATTCAGCGCCGGTGCCGCCAAGGCCCTAACCGAGGCGCTCGGCGAACCCGCCACTCTCACCGCCGGTGAGCTCTCCCCCAGCGAGCCACTACCACCGCCACCCGATGCAGCAGTCATCGAAATAGTCGCATCAGTTGCCGACCAATCCGATCTCGCGATGTCTTGGGAACTGGACAGCGCCGTTGCCGGCGAGCTTGCGGACAAGTGGCCGGCAGCCTCCACCGAAGGCCCCGCGACCGCTCCCCCTCCGCCTGCCGCTGCATCTGCGCCAAGCTCTGTCGCTTCACCGGTACGCAGTTCAGGCGTGATCGATTCGGTCGAACTGGATGTCGCTGTCGAGCTAGGCAATGTTGCCCTCACCATCGGTGAACTCCTTCACCTCGGCGAGGGAAGCGTTGTCACGCTGACACAGACGGTTGGCGACGAGGTCGTGATGCTCGCCAACGGGACCCCAGTCGCCAGCGGCGAGGTCGTGGTAGTCGACGGAACACTCGGCTTCCGCGTGTCACAGCTGATTACTGACACCCGAGGAGCGTGACGAGCTAATGGTTGGAGCGTGACATGGCTGTCGCAACCGAATCCCCTCCTGAGGAAGCAGTAGCCGCTGAGGCTGAGCCCGAGGCTGCGGATCCCAACGCCGCGCCGCCACCATCTCCTGCCGGCCCATCCAGCGTTCTCGTCGGTATTGGTCTCAACGAAGAGACAATGCAACGGGTTCGCGATGCTGGCTCGTTCGATGTGAGCACTGACTTCTCACACATTCCCCGCGCTCATGTAGTGGCGATCTCGACACGCAGCGATCGGGGCCAGACCCCATCGATTCCCGAAGATGTGAACCCTGCAGAGGACACCGTTGTGGTCATCTGTCACCCCGGTGGCGAGGAAACCGCAATCGCTCTCATGCAACAGGGCTGTGAGGGTGTCATCGCTGAAGGCAACGAGGGTGCCCTCAGCGCATTTGTAGACCCCGAAACTCATACAGATGTGCTCGTCGAAGGATTCCTCGAGAGCCAAGAGCGGGGCGGTGCGGGCAACGGCAGATACCGTGACCCTGTCACCAACCTCCCCGAAACCGCCTCCTTTGAGCTCCGACTCTCAGAGTTGATCGAGGCTGGGCCCCCACCCAATCTTCTCCTTCTGCAGATCAGCAATCTCGAAGACGCCCGGCTTCGCACCGATACCAGAGCAATCAACCTGGTGCGACGCCGCCTCGCCAGTTTCTTCAGCGATGCCGCACGGCGATGCGAGTGCGAGATCTTCAGCCTCAGCGATGCGACGTTCGCCATCCTCGACGGCGCCCGCTGCATCAACGATGCCGAGGCACTCGCCGAAGAGCTGATCCAAATCACGGAAGCGTTTCGGCCGGCCGGGCTGACTTTGCATCTCGCCGTCGGTGCGGCCAGTGCCAGCGAAGAAAGCGAAGCGGCCACAGTTCAGGAGCAGGCCGAGCATGCGGTCATGGCGGCTTCCCGTGGCGACGAAAGTGCCTTCGCTACCGCCGATCAGGTGGCGTTGCTACTGGCATCAGTGACCGAGTACAACGTCGCCCAGTTGCTCGTTTCGATGGTTGATCAGAAGCTCCCCAATCCCGAGGGTCACAGCACCCGTGTTGCCGACCTGGCGTGTGACATTGGTCGCGAGCTGGGGCTCGGCGATGCCGATCTCAGCAATCTGCGGCTTGCCGCACTTCTCCATGAGGTCGGCCGCATCCCACTCGGTGACAGCGACGATCAGGTTGGTGACGATTATCCAGAGCGTGGCGCCCGCTACGTAGCTGCCTCCGCCGGTCCCGAGATCGCCGACGCCATTCGGCACCAGGGAGAACACTGGGACGGTGAGGGCCCCAACGGTCTCGACGAAATCACTATCCCGCTCGACGCCAGGATCATCGCCATTGCCGACGCCGCCGACAACTGGCTTCATCCGGCAGACCCTGCGGAAGCAATGGTGCCAGCGGCTCTCGTCGACAAACTCGAGGAAGGGTCCAGAACCCGATTCGACCCAGACCTCGTCAGGATTGCCCAACGCCTCTTTGGCGCCTGAGGGTCACAAACGCGGGGAGGTCAGGGGTGCTGA